>CAZYYQ010000069.1:0-9057 GCA_964651275.1 uncultured Hyphomicrobiaceae bacterium
TGTCTGGCGGGCGCGACCGTCATCATAGCCGGACCACGCTGACCCGCTTTTCGCCACTACAGAAACAACGAGGCCCCGGCGCGGGGATGCCGGGGCCTCAATCGGCGCGGGAGCGACCTGTTCAGACAACGCGCAACTGCGCTGCACATCTCGATTACTCAGAAAATACCGGTCAATAGTTGCTCTCCAGTTAAAGCGCATTCCGAAAAAGCCTGTCCCGGATACGATCCGGGATGGGAACCGGTTTTCGGATAAAATGCGCTTCAAATCAGAAATTTAGAGCGACTTTTCGGTTCAGTCATAACGAAAATCGCTCCAATCCCCGGCGCATGAGAAAGTGGCTGATCAGGCTTGATCGTCGTGTTGCTTCGCGCGCAGCGCATCGAGCTTGCGGCGATCTCGCTTCGTCGGGCGCCCGGCCCCGTCGGCACGCGCCGGAGCGCCAGTGCCACCGGGCCGAAGGGGGGCGACGCTTTCCATGGGCGGTGTCAGGTCCTCGTAGAGACCACGCGCTTCGTCCGCAGGACCGCGGCGCTTTCCGGTGTCGATAACGCGGGCCACGCGCACGCGTCCACCGAGCGCCGCCGTAATAACGTCGCCCGGTTTTATGTTGTGCGCAGGCTTCAGCACCTTTTCCCGATTGACGCGGACCTTGCCGGCCTCGACGAGGCGGGCGGCGAGCGTGCGTGTGCGGGTGAGACGCGCAAACCATAGCCATTTGTCGAGCCGCTGAGGGGCAGGGTCCGTTGCTGCGCTTTCCGCCTCCGTGCCAGTCGAGACGCCATTCGGCCGCTCTGCCCGGCTACGGCTTGTCCGGCTCGCGCGCGCCATCCTCAGGCGCGCTCCTGCATGTCGCGCTCCATCTTCTCTTTCAGTTCCTTGAGCGCCGCAAAGGGCGAATCCGGGTCCACTTTTTGCTGACGGCGGTTGTTGCCAGACGCCGCCTGATGATTGCCCCGGGCTTTGGCTTGCGCGGGGCGCGGCTTGCGGCCCTGGGTTTTCGCAACCGCGCCGTCGCCTTCGCGTGCGTCGCCTTGAGCGCGCCTCTGCCGGCCATGCGGGGCTTCATCGTTGGCGCGTTTATCAGCGTTGGCATCTGTGCGCGCGCGCGGGCGACGTTCGGGCCTGCGGCGCGGTCGCCAGATTTCCTCGTATTCCGGCTCTGTGGCATCGTCTGCGTTTGCGGGCGTGGTGGCATGTGGTGCCGCAGCATCTGCTTCTGGTCCGGTTAGCGCTGCCTCGGCGCTTGGTGACGGACCCTCGTTCCCCTTGTTGCCTGCCTGCTGCGACGCGTTATCGCCGGGCTGCAACTTCACCGGGCGGCGCTCCAGCCGATAGCCCAGCGCCTTCAGCACGCCGTTGAGCTCTTCCTGCGAGCAGCCCAGGATGGCCATCATGTCGGGCTGCACCTTGAACGCCCCGCTGCCCAGCGCACCAGCCGGTGGCTCCGCTGCCTCGCCGTCCGACTTCCATGACACCAGCGGGCGGATGAGATCGCCAAGCCTCTCGAGAATGTCGATGCGGACTGCGCGGTGGCCGCAGACATGAAAGCCGCACGCCCGATAGAAGGCTTCGGGCAATGCCGTGTCGGCGGTGAGCGAGGTGAGGCCGGGCCGCGGCATCTCGGGCAGCGCCGCGGGATCAAGTCCTGCCGCCGTGCCATGCTTCAAGCCCCACAGCAGCAGCAGCAGTTCCGCCGCATCAGGCTTCATCAGGGCGGGGAAGAAGATGTTATAGGCGCCGAAGCGCACGCCGTATTTGCGCAGCCCGGCCCGGGCGGTCTGATCGAGGGCGCGCACATCTTCTGCGACCGCCTCGCGCTTGAGGGCGCCAAAGTTCTCGACAAGCTGGAATGCGATCCCGCGCGCAATTCCATCAATGTCCTGCGCAGCGGCGATATCGGCCAGAGGCTTGATGCGCTGAGAAATCTGGTAGTCGGTCCAGCCGCGAAGCCGCGCGATCACCTTGTCGCGATCGGGGGCATTCATGGCCTCGTCGGCAATCAGCGTGATCCCCGGCTTAAGCGCATCCTCGGTGGGTTCCAGCCGTGCCACCTCTTCACCGTTCCAGGTGATGGCGCCGTCCCGGCCAAGCGCCAGCGTTTCCGGCTTGGCAGCCGCGAGCCGCTCGGCGCGCCGTGCCAGTTCCTGCGCCAGCACTTTGGAGGCCGCGTGCCGTGCCGCCTTGCCCTGCGCGCCGGAAGAATGCGTGTCTGGAGTGAAGCGAAAGCCGCTGAGCTGGCCCACGTAATGGTTCTCGACAAAGATTCTGCCGTCGTCCTCGATCTCTGCATCGAGCGCGCTCTTGTCGTGCAGGCGTTTCATCAGCACGCTCGTGCGCCGATCGACGAAGCGCTGCGCAAGCCGCTGGTGCAGTGCATCGGACAGGTTGTCTTCAACCTCGCGGGTGCGCGCCTGCCAGTGCTCCGGGTCGGCGAGCCAGCCCGGCCGGTTCGAGACGAAGGTCCAGGTTCGGATTAGGCTGAGCCGGCCTGCGAGCGTCTCGATATCGCCTTCGGTCGAGGCGGCCTGGCGCACCTGCTTCTCGATCCAGTCCTCGGGGATCATGCCGTCGTCGGTGATCAGGAACCGATAAAGGTTGGCAACCAGTTCGGCGTGGCTTGCCTGCGAAATCTTGCGGTAGTCGGGGACCTGGCAGGCATCCCAAAGCCGCGCGACGCGTTCCGGGGCAGTTGTCAGGTCGATGATATCGTGGTCGCCCGCCAACTGTTCCAGCACGGCGACATCATCGTTCTCGCGTGTGCGCTGCAGTCGGGCGGAAGAGGGCACACGGTTCAGGCTGGCCTGCAGCGCGACGAGCGAGGAAAAGTCGAGATCGCCGTTGCGCCATTGCAGGATCTTGACCGGCTCGAATTCGTGGTTTTCGAGCTTTTCGATGAGATCGGCTTCAAAGGCATCGCATTCGCCGGTGACCCCGAAGGTGCCATCATTCATGTACCGGCCCGCGCGTCCGGCTATCTGGCCGGTTTCGGCCGGCGTGAGCATTCGGTGGATACGGCCGTCGAACTTGCGCCGCCCGGCGAACGCGACGTGATCGACATCGAGGTTCAGCCCCATGCCGATTGCATCGGTCGCCACGAGGAAATCGACATCGCCCGATTGATACAACTCCACTTGGGCATTGCGTGTGCGCGGACTGAGAGCGCCGAGCACGACCGCAGCGCCCCCGCGCTGGCGGCGGATCAGTTCTGCGATCGCGTAGACGTCGCTTGAAGAGAATGCGACGATCGCCGAGCGGCGCGGCAGGCGGCTGATCTTTTTCTGCCCGGCGTAGCTAAGCTTCGACAGACGCGGGCGCGATATGAAATTCGCCTCCGGCAGCAGGTCGCGGATCGCGCCTTGGATCGTCTGCGCGCCCAGCAGCAGCGTCTCAAGCCGCCCGCGCGCGTGAAACAGCCGATGGGTAAAGACATGGCCGCGCTCCGGGTCGCCGGCAAGCTGGATCTCGTCCACGGCAACGAAATCGACATCGGCGCTCTGCGGCATCGATTCGACCGTGCAGACGTGATAGCGCGGCTCGGGGGGCTTGATCTTCTCCTCGCCTGTGATCAGCGCGACGTTTTCCGCGCCCGCGCGTGCGGCGACCTTGTCGTAAACCTCGCGGGCCAGCAGCCGCAGTGGCAGGCCGATCATGCCCGTCTCGTGCCCGAGCATTCGCTCGATCGCCAGATGCGTCTTGCCGGTGTTGGTCGGCCCGAGCACGGCGGTCACGTTACGTGAGCAATCCGGGCGGTGCTGAGTGCTGCGTGAGGTCTGGGACGAGGCGGATGCGGTTTGCGGCATGAGATCCCCTTTGCCGAAGGGACTGAAGGTTCTCGCGCGGACGAAACTTGCCGCCAGCGCGCGAGGTCATGTGGCCCAGAGGCAATTTCCGACAACCCTGCCTCGGGCGTAACCTTTCCCGGTCAGCGAACCCGTTTGCCACCGTGGGCGCACGGTGTCGGCCTGAACAAGGTCAAATTTGTCGGAAGCGTCTCTGTCAAGGATCGGACCTGATCGCGAGTGACTGATAATTCGGCAACTAAGATCAGGAAAACATGTTGGCAATGTGAAATGAAGGCGTGATGCGATCAGGAGGGCGCATTTTGTTAATGAAAATGACGCGCATTGCGCTGGAGAAGGCGCTTGGCGCCGAGCCCCATCCACCCGAGCCTAGCAGTCCGATTCAGACATTTGCCTCCCGTCGCAGCACCCGCCGCAGCAAATGCCTGACTCATGAGGACCACTAGCAATTTATTGATTCTAGTGGAGCTTTTGAATTTGATATTTGGGCAAGAACCAAGTTGCAAGCGGGACTCAAATGTCATATTCGCTCCACTAGCTTGAGCCGATGACGGTGAGCCGCCCGTCGCGGGCGTTTTCAAGCTCGAAGCTCTCGCTCGTCAGCGTCGCCGAGCCGATGGGGAGTGGCAGCCTGATGTGATAGGGGATGTACATGCCAACCCGGCGTGCGGGGATGAGCCAGACCTCGATGCCGTCCGTGCCTTCGAAGAAGCGCGTCTCTTTCTTGTCGGCCTTGTGCCCGGCTATCGGCTGGAAATTGACGCGGCAGACATAGGCCGGACCGCTATAGCCCGAACCGTTCACCTGCCTGGTCTGCTTGTAGCGCAGGGTCAGGTCATAGCGCATCTTGCCGTCGAATACGCGCAATGTCTCGTTGCAAGAGCGAGTCCCCCGGTCCTGTCGCTGAAGCTGCGACAATAGAATGACCGCGCTGAGGGGATCGACCACGCTTCGCATGTGGTGTTTCTCGACCGGGATGCGATTGCGCCCGGGCGGCGGATCGACATTCACGTGGCTGACGGCAGAGCCATTGAAGCGCAGGTCGACCGAACCACTCTTCTCCCCGGACTCGTAACCGAAGCTGTAGCGGCGCGGCCGCGGACCGTTCGAGGTGAGTTGCCCCTCGCTTTGGGTGTGCGCCTTCCAGTCAAACAGCATGCCGCTTAGCAAGCTGATGTGTGCTCCCGCGCTCAGACGATAGGCGCTCGACGTCCATTCGGAATTGAACTTGAACGTCCCGATGCTGAGACCGTTGAAGCTGATGTCGTAGCGCGCGAACACTTTCGAGGGCTCGGCGCGTGCGTGCGTGGCGCCGAGAGGTCCCCACAGTATGACTGCGACGACCGGCATGGCCATGGCGGCGGCGATCGCGCGGGCGGTTGACGTGAACGGCATGGTACGCGGACCTTCTCGATGCCCCGCTTGCGAGAAGCGTGAGCTGACCAACGCAAGACAGTCAACTCTCGCTATACGTCATTTCCGGGGCATTGCAACCACACAAAATCGTGCAGGCGATCACGATATAACATGCAAACCCTACCGGTTGCTTTTTGCCGGCGCGGAAAACTTCTGGATGGGGCCGTCCTCGTCTTCGCCTTCGACAGTGTACGGGCCGGGGTCGTCGGGTGCGCGCAAGGTAAACACGGCGCCGCGTTCGTCCTGCGTGGCTTCGCCGTCCCGGGATGCGGAGGCGGCACCGTTTTCTGGCGCCCGGCTGCCGGCATCCTGAGAAGCGCTGGCCTGAGTGAGCGTGTCGGCATGCGGGTGCGCATCGACCGTTACCGTTTCCAACTGTCCGTCCAGTTGCTCCAGCTCTGCGATCTCCAGAGGCAATGCGTCATGTGCGCCGGGCGCAATCCGCTCCATCGGGACGCGCCACTCGAACGCATCCAGTCGCCCGGTCACCGGCGAAATCGGCGCCCAACGGTCCGAGACCACGCCGTCCGCCACCCAGGCCGGATCGCGTGGCGCGCGCACGGCTTTGGCCAGCCATTCTCGCACGAGCCCGGCGTTGCGCGTCTCGCCCGCCTCAATGCGCGCCATCAAGGTGCAGACCCGCCGAGACGGTCGCGCCGAAGTCAGCGGCTCCAGCGCTGCACGCGCCTCGTCCCAATCATGGGCGTCGACCGCTGCTGCAGCAAGCGCGACGCGGCTTTCGACATGCTCGGGCTGGTGGCGGGTCAGTGCGCGCACCCGGTTCAGCCGGTCCCGCGGCGAGTCGCCCGGCCTGACATAAGCGTAGGTAAGCGCGATGTCCGGCTGTGGCGTCAGTTGCCATGTCCGGGAAAGCAGCTTGGCTGCGCGAGAGACGTAGCCCTGCGCGGCCAGTACGCGCCCGGCGATCTCGGCGGCGGGCACGAGGTCGGGCGCAAGCCCATGAGCCTCTTGCGCGAGGCGGCCCGCTTCGTCCTGATCGGTGTGCTCGATGGCCTGCGCTTGCGCGGTGAGCAACACGGCGCGCCGGCGGTCCGCGGTCTTGCGGTCCACGAGCTTGTGCTGGCGCATCGCAGCGAGCGTCTTCAGCGCGCCAGCCCAGTGGCCCTTGCGGCACTGCAACTCGAACACCGCTTCGCTCGCCCAGGGCAGAGCGGGCCTGATCTCGATCGCGCTTGCCGCGAGCCGTTCGGCATCGGCTGGGCGGTTTTCGCGCTGTGCTTCAAGAAACAGTCCGTGCAGGCCCATCAGCCGCGTTTCGTCGTCATCGAGCATGGTTTCGTAGATGCGCTTGGCGGTGGCATGATCGCCGCTGAGCTGCGCGGCTTGCGCCCGTAGCAGCTTGGTCAGCGGCTCATGCTCGAGCGCCTGACGCGCTTCGCTGGCATAGCGCGCGGCGAGTTGTGCATCACCTGCGCCGACCGCAAAGATGCCGTGGCGCAGGGCGTCGCGCCCGCGCCGTTCGCGCCGCTCGCGCAGGGCGGACAGCACCCGCCGCGGCGTGGCGAGGATGCCGCGCACCCCGCTCCACAAGACGGCGGCTACCGCCAGCAGCAGAACCAGCACGCCGATTGCGGCAAAGACGCTGGTCTCGGTGCGGTAGCCGAACCAGTTGATCGCAAGCTCGCCCGGATTGCTCGCGAGCCAGGCCGCGCCTGCGCCCACGGCGCCAACGACGATCAGATAAATCAGCAGTCTCAACATCGGTAGTCTTCCATCAGCGCCGTCGGTCTGGCGGCGCGGGGCCTATCCTTCAATTGCGGCAAGCACGCGTGTCTCGATCACATCCATTTCCCTGTCGGCCTCGATGCGGGTTTTCGCTTGCTGCACCCATTGCAGCAACTGCACCGCGGCCTCGCCGGACAGGTCATCAGTCTGTTCGACCGCTGCGGGGAGATCGCCAGCCTTCAGCCGGTTCTCGATGCGTGCGATGACGGCGCCGGGGCCGTCGCCTTCGATCTCACCCAGCGGGCGGACATTGACCACCGAGCGCGCGCTATCCACGATCTGGCCGATGATCGAATCGTCGCCGGACGCTCCGGAGGCTTCCAGCGCCTTGCGGGCAAAGCGGGGAAAGCTCTCCTGGAGTTCGCGCAGGGTTTGCACACCGTCTTCCGCAGCGCCGCCGAGCGCCTCCGCCTCGATCGGGGTCGCAGAAAGGCGGCGCAAAGCATCCAGTTCCGGCTTGAACGGATCGCCGCGCTCCACCGCACGGCGCAGATTGGCCAGCGCCACCGCCAGCGCAGCGGCCTTGGCCTGCGCAACCTGATCGGCGTTTTGCGCGCGCAACTGCTCGACCGTGCCGCGTAGCGTCTCGAACTCGCTGCTAAGCTTGTAGATCGTTTCGTCGAGGGCGGTGATCCGCTGCGGCGCGGCCGGGTCCGGCGCATTGGCCGTCACCGCCTCGACCTGTTGCGCCAACTGATCCACCTCCTTGCGCAGGGCGGTGAGCGAGGCATCGTCCGCGCGCGCCAACCCTTCGGTGCGTGCGTCGAGCGCGGAGACCTGCTCACCGAGTGCCGCGCGGGCCGCGCCTGCCTCCTGTTCGATCTCGGTAAGCCGCTGTTCGAGCGCGGCTTGCTCTTGCTTGATCTGCTCCGCACTTTGCTGCGACACGAATGGCAAGCTGTCCCGGAAGGCATCCAGTGAATAGAAGCCCGCTGTCAGCGCAATCAAACCTCCGAGCAGGCCCGCGGCAAGATGCGTAAGGAAGACGGTCGTCCCGGAGGTTTCGTTCATGGACCCGTTTTTGCGCGGCGTTTCTTCAACGGACTCTGGGCTGTCAGCCGCTTCGGATTGGCCGCGGGCCGCCTCGGCCTGCTCTGGCGTTTCATCCTCCACCTGCTCGGCCTTCAGGTCCAGCGTGGCATGTGGCCGCTTGTCGCCGCCGGAGCCCTGTGAACTTGCGGATTTCCTATCATCGGACATTGCTGTTCAACTCCTCGAACGCTGATGCGTCAGTGTCATGATTGCCGGAATAAGGGCGCGGCGCAAATACTGCCTGTTCCGCCCTGAAATAAGCGTTTTACGTTAACGTTTCGCGCAGTTTTCGATCTACGCAGCGTTTGATGGACCCAACAACTCGAGCAAGGCGTCATACGTGGGCTTGGCGGCGATACGGATGTTGCTGGCGCCCAGCGGGCTGAGTGCGCGCGCGACCGGCTCGGACAGGCAAAAGCAGGTCAACCGGGCGGCTTCAGGGGCAAGGCCGGCCTTCTGCGCTAGCTGCGCGAAATGAGCCGCCGCGCGCGGCGACATCAGCATCACCGCCTCTAGCGATCCGTCGCGAAGCTGTTCCACTACGTCGGCAGGAAACGCCGCGACAAGTGCGCTACGATACACCACGCGCCGCCAAACGGTCAGATTGCGCTCCCCTAGCGCCGCCTGCATGTCGAAGGCGATGTTTTCTCCCGTGAGATAGAGCAGCGCGCCGCTGCCGGCCTTATGGGTATAGGCGATGTGCTCCGCCAGCAATGCGCCGGTCCCGCCGCCGCCGATCACGTGAGTGAATCCCGCTTCGCGCACGGCCTGCGCCGTCGCTGCGCCGACGCAATAGGCGGGCAGGGCGTGCAAATCGCCAACCCAGTCCACGCCGGCAAGTGCACGCACGGCGTTGCGGCTGGTGAAGATGGTCGCGGCAGGTTGACCGGCCGGCGGCTCGGGTGCCTCATAGCGGATCACGCTCAGCGGCGCGATCACCGGCTCGTGGCCGCGCGCGCGCACTGCGTCTGCCGTCGTGGCGGCGTCTTCAACAGGACGGGTCACCAGCACGCGCATCACACGATCTGGGCCATGAACTCCGGCCCGGCCCGCTCCAACA
>CAZYYQ010000070.1:0-5204 GCA_964651275.1 uncultured Hyphomicrobiaceae bacterium
GCCGACGATGCCCGCAGCGTCATCCGCGAGCAGGTGGAGATGGGCGTTGCCGTGCGCATGGCCGTACTCCAGGCCCTGGCGCAGAACCTGCCGGAGCGATAAAGGCCGCAAATGATCGACCCGCACCCCGCCAGACGTGACACGCCCAAGCCGCTTGCCCTGATCAACGCCCGGCTCTTGTGCCCGGCGAGCGGTATGGATGCGCGGGGCGGTGTCTACGTCGAGAACGGCTTGATCGACGACCTCGGTCCGCACCTGGCTGGAGCCGGCCCGGCGGGAGCGGAGGTCATCGACTGCGGCGGCAAGCTCCTCGCTCCCGGCCTCATCGACATGCGCGTGTTCGCCGGGGAGCCGGGGCTTGAGCACCGCGAGACGCTGGAGACAGCGAGCCGGGCGGCGGCGGCGGGCGGCATCACAACGATCATCTGCATGCCCAACACCCAGCCGGTTATTGACGGTGTAGCGCTCGTCGATTTCATCGAGCGGCGCGCCCGCGACATCGCCATCGTCAATATCCACCCGATGGCCGCCGCCACCAAGGGACTGGCGGGCGAGATCATCACCGAGATCGGCCTGCTGAAATCCGCAGGCGCGGTCGCTTTTACCGATGCGCGCACCGCGGTCGACAGTGCGCAACTCATGCGCCTGCTGCTGACCTATGCGCGCGACTACGATGCGCTGATCGTGCAGTTCCCCGAGGAGCAATCGCTTGCGGGTGGCGGGGTGATGAACGAGGGAGAAGTGTCCTGCCGGCTCGGTCTGCCCGGCATCCCGGCGGCGGCGGAGACGATTCCGCTGGCGCGGGACGTGCGCCTCGTCGCGCTGACCGGCGCACGCTATCACGCAGCAACCGTCTCTTGCGCCGGATCGCTCGACGTGCTGCGCCGCGCGCGCGCCGACGGCCTTGCGGTGTCCTGCGGCGTGTCCATCAACAACCTCGCGCTGAACGAAAACGACATCGGCGCCTACCGGACGTACTTCAAGATGCGTCCGCCGCTGCGCACGGAGGACGACCGGCAGGCGATGGTGCGCGGGGTCGCAAGCGGCGAGATCGACGTGATCGTCTCCAGCCACGACCCGCAGGACTTTGACGCAAAGCGCCGCCCTTTCGAGGAAGCCGCAGACGGTGCAATCGGGCTGGAAACGCTGCTGGCCGCTGCGCTGCGGCTCTATCACAACGGCGAAGTGCCCCTTCAGCGCCTGTTTCACGCCATGTCGGCGCGCCCGGCGGAACTGCTCGGCCTGCCAGGCGGCTGCCTTGCGCCCGGCGCCCCTGCGGATCTGATCGTGTTGGATCTGAGCGCGCCTTGGGTGGTCGAAGAACGCGCCTTGCGCTCGAAATCGAAGAATACGCCGTTCGAGGATCAGATGTTCGAGGGCCGCGTGATAATGACCCTTGTTGCAGGACGGATGGTGTACCGCTACGGTGACGGCCCATAAGTCCGCCGATCCTGCCCTGAGCCGAGCAATGTTCAGCTATACCGCCTGGAGCGTCTCCGCGCCCTATTTCCTCGCTGCGCTGGCTTTTGGCTACGCGCTGGGCTCGATCCCGTTCGGCTATCTCTTCGCGCGCGCTGCCGGATTGGGCGACATCCGCAAGGTCGGCTCCGGCAATATCGGCGCGACCAATGTGCTGCGTACCGGACGCAAGGCGCTCGCCGCCGCCACGCTGCTCGCAGATGCGGGAAAGGGCGTCGCAGCGGTGCTGATAGCCGCGCGGTGGGGGCCGGACACGGCCGCGCTGGCGGGCCTTGGCGCGTTTCTGGGGCACCTGTTTCCGGTCTGGCTCGGCTTTCGCGGCGGCAAGGGCGTCGCGACCTTCCTGGGGGTGGTTGGTGCGACTGTGTGGCAAGTGGCCGCCGTCTTCGCCTTGGTGTGGCTCGCTGTCGCGGCGTTGACGCGCTATTCCTCGCTTGCCGCGCTCATCGGGGCCGCCGTCACGCCGCTCGCGGCGATAGCGTTCGACCGATGGCTTGCCGCTGGGCTTTTCGCGCTGCTGGCCGCGCTGATCATCATCAAGCATGCGGGGAATATCCTTCGGCTGGCGCGCGGCGAGGAATCGAGGATCAAGCTGTGACGGCGCAGGCTGGGGGAGGCAGTCGTTTGAGCGATGCGGAGCGCATCGACTGGCTGCGGCTGATACGCAGCGAGAATGTCGGCCCGATCACGTTTTTCGATCTGCTGGCGCGCTATGGCTCGGCGGCGGCGGCGCTGGAAGCGCTGCCGGAATTGGCCGGGCGCGGCGGACGGCGCAAGCCGTTGCGCCTATGCACGCCGCACGATGCCGAACGCGAAATTGCCGTCGCCCGCAAGCGCGCCCGCGCCCGCCTTGTCGCGATCCGAGAGCCGGAATACCCCGCGCGGCTCAGCACGATCCCCTCGCCGCCGCCGCTCATCTACATGGCAGGCGATCCCGTGCTGGCACAGCGGCGCGCGGTGGCGATCGTCGGCTCGCGCAATGCGTCTGCGGCCGGGCGCAAGCTCACCCACGACATCGCGCGGGGCCTTAGCGAAGCGGACGTCACGGTAACCTCCGGGCTGGCGCGCGGCATCGACGCGAGCGCGCATCAAGGCGCGCTGGGCGGCGGCACCATCGCCGTGCTCGCGGGGGGGATCGACATCCGCTACCCGCCAGAGAACGAGGCCCTGCATGACGCCATCGCGGAACAGGGGCTGTTAGTGGCGGAGTGCGCGCCGGGTTTCAAGCCGCGCGGGGTGGATTTCCCGCGGCGCAACCGCATCGTGTCGGGAATCTCGTCGGGCGTGCTGGTCGTGGAGGCCGCGCGCCGCTCCGGCTCCATGGTCACCGCGCGCCATGCCGCCGAGCAGGGCCGCGATGTGATGGCGGTGCCCGGCCATCCGCTGGACCCGCGCGCGGAAGGTCCGAACGCCCTCATAAAGGATGGCGCAGCGCTGATCCGGGGGGCCGAGGACGTGCTGGAGGCGCTTGCTGCGGCTGAACTCTTCTCGGAGCGCGCCGATGCCCACCACGCACCCGGCTTCGCCGAAACTGAAGCCACGCCCTTCGATCTCGACGACGCGGCGCGGCGTCAGGTCATCGAGGCACTTGGGCCGGTGCCGGTCGCAGTGGACGAGATCATCCGCATGACAGGCCTGTCCGCCCGCGCGGTAGCCATTGTGCTGATGGAACTGGACCTAGCCGGGCGGCTCGAGCGCGAAGGCAGCCATCGGGTCGCGCTTGCCCTTGGCTTTTGATCGCGAACGATCCCGTCGCAAATCAGCCCGTCTGCGAAGACGCTTGATCCACAGGATACGTCCACACACGAAACGATGTCAGAACATGCGGGCCGAACGAATTGATCAACGGCACATCGACGGCATCGCGCCCGCGGGCAACGACAATGCGCCCGATGCGCGGCATGTTATTGCGCGGATCGAACGTCATCCATCGCCCGTCCAGATAGACCTCGATCCATGCACTGAAATCCATCGGATCGTTGATCGGCACACCGATGTCGCCGAGATAGCCGTTCACGTAGCGCGCCGGGATGTTCATGCAACGGCATAGCGCAATGGCGAGATGCGCATAGTCCCGGCAAACGCCGATTTGCTCGTGATAGGCTTCATACGCCGTTCTCGTTGCCCGCGCATGGTGATAGCCGAAGGCGATATGCTGATGGACGAAGTCGCAGATGGCCTGAACGCGGGACCAGCCCGGCCTCACGCTGCCGAACCTGTCCCATGCGATCTGGCTGAGCCTGTCCGTTTCGCAGTAGCGGCTGCCCAGCAGATGGGTCAGGCATTCATCGGGCAGTTCCACGACCGGGATTTCCGCAGCTTCTGGAAATGCGGGATCGAGAGCGCCGTCATCCTCGACTGTTCCGTCACCCCAAATCGACAGATCGCCTGCGGGGGCCACGAAGCGGCGTCCGACATTACCGAACATGTCGCGGAAAGCGATCATCGGCAACTCGGGATTGGCGATCAGCGTTTCGGGAACGCGCACATCTGCCGCTCGCTCCTCATGGACACTGAGAAAACTCAGCATCGGCGTCGGCTGTGCGCAGTTTACGGTTATCTCATATCCGTATCGGATGAGCATTCCGGCTGGCCTCTCGTCATGCATGAATCGCCACCGGCCCGTTTGGCCGGCTATCGCAGCGTGATCCAACAAGAGACCTGATTGTCAAAGCCCGTACAGATATCGGAAACTTCCGGGATTGCCGGACCTCGCGCGCGCAGGGCTGAGGTCAGGTCTGCGTCACGCTACCATCCTATCATCTCAGGCGATACTGCCCTTCCAAAAGCTATAGACGATAGCCCAGCCCGCCTGTTCGCTCAGGATTTCGGAATATAGCGGTAGTGACCCGTAATGCGGTTGCGGAACAGCGCATCGTCCAGCTTCGGTCCGAAGCCTTCATTGTGGACGACGAGCGGGCGCCTGCCGTCCCAGGAGCGTCGCCCAGTCACAATGACGATATGGGTCACGCCATCACTGCGCACGGATGTCACCAGATCGCCGGGCTTGTAATCGTCCGGATTCTTGCTGACCCTCAGGCTTTGACCGTGGCGAGCGAAGAACTTGCGCAACTCGACCACCCGACGATGCTTGATGTTGGCGTCCCCGCCGAGGCTTCGCTTGACACGCTCCTGAAGGTCGATCCCGACGTCGCGATAGGCGCGGATCACCACGTCGGTGCAAACGCCGCGGTTCGGCGCGACATCGCCGCCGGGAAAGCCGATAGCACGGTAGGCCGGGTCATAGATCACCACGTCACGGGTCCGCTCCATTGCGGCGGCCACCAGGCGATCCGAGAAATCGCCGGTGTAAGCCGCCTTGATCCGCTCCGGCGGCACCGCCAGCGCGAACAGGATCACGGCGAGAACAGGCAGGAGATAACGCAAGCGCATCGTGAGAGTCCTATTCCAGCAGGTTGACCGTACCGAGCACCCAACGCCATGGATGCACTTCGATGCGCCCGAAAACGCCCGCCTTCGTATACGGGTCCGCCTCGATCATGGCCCGCGCGTCATGTAGCGAATTTGCCTCCACGATCAGAAGGCTGCCGATCGGGGTCTCACCGTCCGCGCTGAGCATCGGCCCGGCGGACACAATGGCTCTCTCATGCTCACGCAGATGCGCCAGATGCGTCTCGCGCGTTTGCTGGCGCAACTCGCTAGCGCCGGGTTTATCGGTGCAGATGCAGGCATACAACATGAATGAAGCCCCTGTTGATTGGCCG
>CAZYYQ010000070.1:5304-8932 GCA_964651275.1 uncultured Hyphomicrobiaceae bacterium
GATCAGGGCGATATGGGTGCCGGTCCTTATTTTGTCGAACATCACATGTTTAATGATTGCAGCGATGATGGCCAAGGCTGGTGTAGGCGTGAGTGAGGCAATTTTTCGTGACGGTGAAGCGGGCGCGCAGTCGCGCGAACACGACGCCATCCACAAGACGCTGGCGCGCTGGGGCGAGGGCAAGGAAAGCTGGAACGCCTGGGCGGAGGCGCTGTTGCAGCGCAAGAGCCGTCTGATCGAGGCGGGCGAATGGGCGGCCAATCCGTTTGGCGAGGCGGAGAATGCCGCGACGCGCGAATGGCTGGACGACGCCCGCGCCGACTTTGCCGATCAGGTGTTCCCGGAACAAGTCCATTTCGCCGGCTATACCTTCCCCGGTCCGGTAGATTTCGCGGGCTGCGCCTTTTCCGCCGGGGCAAACTTCGACGAGGCCCGGTTCGAGGCGGCGGCACATTTCGCCAGAACCCGCTTCGAGGCGCCTGCCAGCTTCAAGCGCGCCGTCTTCGCCGGCGTTGCCGACTTCGATGAATCGGTGTTCACCGGCGACGCCGCCTTCGACCACGCTCATTTCTCCATGGCAAGCGACGGGCCGCTGGTTGCGAGCGCCCGATTCAGCCAGGCTACCTTCGAGGCCCGCGCCGACTTCCGCGAGGCCTTGTTCACCGGCAATGCCAGGTTCTCACGCGCGCGTTTCCATGACGGTATGCGGTTCGACGAGGCGCGGTTCTCCGCCGCTTCGGATTTCGCCGGCATATCCGTGGGCGGGATTGCCGGTTTCGCAAAGGCCCGGTTTGCCGGAGACGCCAGCTTCGCCGATGTCCATATGGCCGAGGAAGCGCGCTTCACCGAAGTCAGGTTCGATGGCAATGCCGGTTTCGAGCGCACCCGGTTCGCCGATGGCACCTTGTTCCGTGGGGCGGCCTTCGCTGTCAACGCCGCATTCGACAGCACAACGTTCGGCGGAGATGCATGTCTGAGCGGCTGTGCTTTTTCCGGCCCGGCAAGCTTCACGGACACACGCTTCAAGGGCGAGACAGACTTTTCCGGCACGCAGTTCTCGGCGCCCGCGCGCTTCCACCATGCCCGCTTCCGCGCGCCCGCGAGCTTCGAGAATGCCCGCTTCGGCGCATACGCAGATTTCTCCGGACTGCGCACGGACTGCGCGCTTTCGCTCTCCGGCGTGGCCTTTGCATCCGCGCCTGACTTCCTCAACACGCGCCTCGATCAGCCGCCGCGTCTTGAGACCATGCGGATCGACGCGCCGATGCGCCGCTTCCGCCGCTGGAGCGACAGCGGCACGCGCGACCCGCGCTCATGGCTGTTCCGCCTGATGGCGGTGGCGCGCGATGGGCAAGAGGCCGCCCGCTTCCGGCAGCTTCGCCATCTGGCCCGCGCGGGTCTCGATCACGAGCGCGAAGGCGCGTTTTACGCCGACGAAATCCGTGCCGACCGGTTCTGGCGGCACAAGCCGCTCGGGCGGGGCGCTGGACGGTTCTGGCTCGGCTGGATCTATGGCGGCGTGGCGAATTTCGGCCGTTCGGCGCTGCGCCCGCTGCTGATATGGGCGCTGACAGTGTTTGCCTTCGCGCTGATTTATCTTGCCCTGCGCGAGGCGCCAGCTCCTTATGCGGCCACCCCGGTGTTCCCGGCCTGGCCCGATGCGATGTCGTGGCAGGGGATGGCCGCCTGGCTGGCGGAAGCCGGCGAATGGGGCTTTCAGATGGTCTCGGGGCTCTACACCTACGGCGGCTGCATGATCGGGGACGGCAGCGCGTCCGCCGAAGCGTTCTACCTGTCGTTCAAGAACAGCCTGTTCTTCCTGCCGTGGGAAAGTCCGCTCGCCGCGCAGCGCGTGTATGGCTGCCTCTACGGGATGCAAGGTGGCGCGCCGGTCGTGCCGCTTGCGGCCTCTGTCGCGGCGCTCGCGCAGAACGTGATCGGCGCGGTGCTGCTGGTCCTTGCGGCGCTCGGCCTGCGCAATCTGCTGAAGCGCGGTTAACCCCCACCGATCAGGCCGCGCGCCCATTGCATCAGCGTGTCGCGTTCCGCAGCGAAGTCGCCGTCGATCCAGCGCTGCTCCAGCGTGCGCAGCAGCTCGCCCACCTCCGGCCCCGGCTGCATCCCTAGCGCCAGAAGCTCAGCGCCCCCCAGCGGAAATTCGGGCGGCGTCCACGCATCGGGTAGCGTGAACAGCGCCTGCCAGCGCGGATCATCGGCTTGATCGCGCGTCTGGCTCCACGCGAGCAGCAGCCCGGCGCGATAGAATTTTGCCCCCAAGCGGTACAACGCCGCTTTGGCGGTTCTCGCGTCCATTCCAACGCAAAAGGTCCGCGCGGCTCTCGGCAGCGCCTTCAATTCATCGCGCTCAGCGTTCGACAGGCGCAAGCCGCGCGCAAGCCGCTGTGCTTCTTCCTCGACGCGCACGGCCAGAACGGCCAGCCGCGCCATCGGATCCGCAGCAAAGCCCGTCGTCCGCTGGACCTCGCGCGCATGCGCAAAATCCGTAAGCCGCGGCGCGCCTCCGATGAGCCGCACGAGCACGCCCCTGTCCGCCATCACCCTCAGCGAGCGCAGCGCGCCCGGCGCGGCGAGCAAGCGAACCAGTTCCGTATGAATCCGCTCGCCGGAAAGCAGCGATAGCCCCGCGCTCTCCTGCTCGATCGCATTCAGCGCCGCAGCATCCATCTCCTCGGGCGGCGCCTCACGGTCGCGATATTGCGCCTCGAAACGGAAAAACCGCAGGATCCGGAGGTAATCCTCGCGGATGCGTTCACGCGGGTCGCCGATAAAGCGGACATGGCGCGCCATCAGGTCGTCGTAGCCGCCGAGCGGGTCGAACACCGTGCCATCTGCCCCTGCGTAGAGCGCATTCATGGTGAAGTCGCGCCGGCGCGCATCGCTCGCCCAGTCCCGCGTGAAGGTCACCCGCGCGTGGCGGCCATAGGTCTCGACATCCTCGCGCAGCGTCGTGACCTCGATCGCCTCGCCCTCATGCACCAGCGTGACCGTGCCGTGCTCCGCGCCGGTATCGACCGCGCGTACGCCCGCCGCAGCGGCCCTCGCCATCACCTCATCGGGCGTGGCGGTGGTGGCCACATCGACGTCGCTAACGGCAACGCCCATCAGCGAATTGCGCACTGCGCCGCCGACCGCGCGGGCTTCGTGGCCATCCCGGCTGAGCAGCGCCAGCACAGTACGTGAGGCGGGACGCGCGAGCCACTCCGCGCCCGCAAGCAGGCCAGGCCAAACATGTTGGCGCGGATTTGCCGTCCCGCTCATCGGCTGGCAACTCCTTGGGCTTACGGCTGGTCGCTGACGCCCCTTCAAGTCGCGACCTATTCCAGCCGCCCGGGCTGCAAAACGCCGTCCTTCACCTGCGGCGGTATGTAGCGCTGCCCCGGCTGGCCGGTCTCATACTGCATGAAATAGACGACCGCCCCCATCATCAATGCAAGCCCGACTGCAAACAGTACGATGATCGGCGTCATCGTAATCGGCTCGTTCGGCTTGCTGCCGCTCCTGATGAGGTAGACATAGGCGAAATAGACGATGAATGGCAGCAGGAAGAGCAGCAGGTTGATGAGGATCACGCGGATCATTCGCTGTAGAGCCTTTCGTACATGTGGCG
>CAZYYQ010000071.1:0-8915 GCA_964651275.1 uncultured Hyphomicrobiaceae bacterium
ATCTTCCCGGCCCGGAGCTTCAGGCGAAGCTGCTTGGCGGCGACTCGGCGGAAGATTCCGGTGTTTTCTCTTGCATGTTCAGCGCGACTTCAAGCCGCTCGATGCGCGCCTTCAGCACATCGTTTTCCTCTCGCGCTTTCTGCGCCATCTCGCGCACAGCCTCGAACTCCTCGCGCTGCACGATCTCCAACTCACGAAACGCACGCTCCATCTGTGCGCGCGCCAGGGTCTCGAACTCCTGACGGGCGCTTTGCGCTGCGCCCGCCGCATCCGTCATCAGCCTGGCAAAATCATCGAAGAGCTTGTTGGTGGTTTGAGTCATGGTAACTCCTTCTGCCACAGTCATCGCCGCGTTACTCCCCTCTTATATCATGAGACTATGAGCGTGTGGCGCTCTGCATTCAACCCTGCGTGACGGGGCACCCGGGGGCCAGATCGGCTATTCAATTCTCCTGCAAATGCCTCTAAAACGCGCGATGAGCATTTTTTGAGCGCGCCAAACCCTGGAAGAGCCAAACCGCATGACCGAAGTGCCCATGTATCTCGCGGCCCTGCCGTTTCCGAACATCGACCCGGTGGCGATCTCGATAGGCCCTGTCGACATTCGCTGGTACGGCCTCGCCTATCTCGCCGGGCTGATCCTCGGGTGGCTCTACATGCGGGCGCTGGCGCGCAACACGGCGCTCTGGCGGGGCGCGTCGCCGGTAACGGCCCTGCAGGTCGACGACTTCCTGATCTGGGCGACGCTCGGCGTGGTCGTGGGCGGGCGGCTCGGCTTCGTGCTGTTCTATCAGCCGGAATATTTTCTTGCGCATCCCGCGGAGATTTTCGCCGTTTGGGGTGGGGGCATGTCGTTCCACGGCGGCCTGCTTGGCGTCGGCCTGGCGACATTCATCTTCGCGCGGGTGAAAGGTATCCCAGTTTTCGCACTGATGGACCTCGCCGCCGCGGCGACGCCGTTCGGCCTGTTCTTCGGGCGGATCGCCAATTTCATCAACGGCGAGATTTACGGTCGCCTCACCGACGTGCCATGGGCGGTCGAGTTCCCTCAGCGGGTGCTGGACCCTGGCCACGAGGTCGGCCCACGGCATGCCACGCAGATTTACGAAGCCATGCTCGAAGGTATCGTGCTGTTTATTGTCCTGCGCTATCTTACGCATTGGCGCGGTGCGCTGATGCGTCCGGGCATCGTTGTCGGTACGTTCCTGATGGGCTATGGCGCGGCCCGGATCTTCGTCGAGTTCGCCGGCAAGATCTGGCGCTACGACTTTTCGATCCTCGGAATGCAGATCTCCGTGGGGACGGTCTACTCGCTGCCGATGATCGCGCTCGGGCTGTTTTTCGTCATGCGCGCGCTCAGGCAGGATAGATTGGCGACGCAGTAAACTTACGCTGCGCGGGCGACCGCGCCTGAAAGGCCGTGCGAATGGCAGCGCCGGTGATTCATACCGTCAGCGAGTTCATCGAACTCACTTTCGCCGAGGAGTTCAGTGTCGGCCTGCACGGCGCGCCTGTGCGCCCGTGGTATCTCGGGCAGGCATCGGACGACGACAACATCCGCCCATCGCTTTACCGCAGCAGCATCGACCCCGTGCTGGAGCGTGAAGTGCTGCGCGAGTTCCGGATGCGCGCCAGCGAGTTTCACCCCGCCGTCGGCGTGCCCGATGAGTTGTGGCCACTGATCGGACATCAGAACGGTCTGCCGACCCGCATCACCGAATGGTGCGGCAACCCGCTCGCGGCGCTGTTCCTCGCAGTCGAGAGTGTGTCGCCCGCAAACGGTCAGGTCTGGGTGTTCAATCCGTGGTATTTCAACGAGGTGACGGCGCGGCTTGCGGTGCTACCAATGACCTCAAGCGACCTGTTTCGCGACGAGTACTGCGTCAAGCTGAATGACCCTGACGCGTCTCCCGTACCCGCCGCTGAAGCCCCGATGTGTTTCAAGCCGTTCCGAAATATCCGTCAGCAGAGCCAGCTCGATGCCTATTTCGTCGTTCATGGCCACTCCACCGTGCCGCTCGATGAGTTCCGCCTGTTCCTGCGCCGTCCGCAGACCTATCTCAAGAAGATCATCGTCGCAGGCGAGAGCAAGAAGCATTTGCGCAAGGAGTTGCATCTGCTGGGCGTGAACCACGCCACAATGTTCCCCGGCGGCGGATCGGTGGCAAGGTCCGTCGCCTACGCGCTCTCGCGCGACTTTCTGGAGACCGACATTTGACGCGAGCGACACTTCATGCCGTCGATCAGCCGGCACAGACAGGCGAGACCGTGGCCGCACGGACGCCCCTCGCCACACGTCTGATCGCGCGGATCGAGCGGGACGGACCATTGCCAGTACACGAATACATGGCCGTCTGTCTGAGTGATTCCGATCATGGCTATTACCGCACCGCCCAGCCGCTTGGACGCGCGGGCGACTTCATTACCGCGCCGGAAATCAGCCAGGTATTCGGAGAATTGCTGGGCCTGTGGGCTGCGTCGGTCTGGCAGGACATGGGCGCGCCGGTGCCGGTGGCGCTGATAGAGTTGGGGCCGGGACGCGGCACACTTGCGGCGGATGCGCTGCGCGCGGCAGCATCGCTACCCGCCTTTCGCGCGGCATTGCGGCTGCACCTGGTCGAGACCTCGCCCGTATTGCGGGATGAACAGGCGCGAACGCTGAGCAACGCCGTGGCGGGCTGGCACGAAACGCTCGACGGCGTGCCCGACGGCCCGGCGATCATTCTCGCCAACGAGTTTATCGATGCGCTGCCTGTCCGGCAACTCGTCCGGCGCGACGGCGAATGGCGTGAGCGCTGCGTGGGTCATGACGCACGTCAGGGCTTTCGTTTCGAGGAGGGAGGCGCTGCCGTCTTGAGCGAGGCGGAGCGCAATCTGCTACCGGATGAAGCGGCCGACGGCGACATCTCGGAGCTTCGCCCCGGCGCAGCGGCGCTGCTGGGCGAAATCGCGCGGCGCGGCACGCATGGCCCGCAGGCGGCGCTGTGCATCGACTATGGCCACGCTGAAGCAGCGATTGGCGATACGCTGCAAGCCGTTTCGGCCCATCGCTATGCCGGGGTGTTCGACGCGCCCGGCGCGCATGACCTCACCGCCCATGTCGATTTCCGCGCGCTCGCCCTCGCGGCCGTGGCCATAGGCATACGCCCGTTCGGCCCGATGGCGCAGGGCCGGTTCCTGCTGCAACTGGGGCTGGAGACGCGCTGCCAAACCCTGATGCGCACGGCAACCGCGCAACAGCGGCAAACCATCATGTCCGGCGCCCGCCGGCTGGTGGACCCCACGCAGATGGGCGAATTGTTCAAGGTAATGGCCGTCACCGCCGGGCTGCGCACGGCGCCGCCGCCCTTTGGAGAGCACGGATGATCGAAGCTGACCTTCTCAAAGCGCTGCCCGGCATCCGCCACGGCTTTTTCACCCGCGAAGGCGGAGTATCGACGGGCATATTCGCCTCACGCAACTGTGGCCTCGGCTCCGGCGACGACCGCACCGCCGTGCTGGAAAACCGCGCGCGGACCGCCGCCGACCTCGGCGTCTCGGTAGAGCGCCTCATCACGCCTCGGCAGGCCCACACGGACCGCTGCCTCGTGCCAGCGGAGCCTTGGCCCGCCAACGCACCTCCCGAAGGCGACGCGATCGTCACCGCCACACCTGGCCTCGCCGTCGGCGTTCTGGCGGCCGACTGCGCGCCGGTGCTGTTTGCCGACGCCGGAGCGGGCGTCATAGGCGCTGCCCACGCCGGCTGGCGCGGCGCGCTGGGCGGCATACTGGACGCCACCATCACGGAAATGGAGCGTCTGGGCGCGAAGCGCGAAAACATCCGTGCCATGATCGGCCCTACGATCTCCGCCGATGTCTACGAGGTCGGCGATGACTTCAAAGCCGCCTTCCTCGCGCAAGCTCCGGAAAATGATGCCCTGTTCCACACGCCGCCGGGGGGAGGGCGCCCGCATTTCGACCTGCCGGGCTATGTGCGCAAGCGGCTCGCGGCATGCGGATTGCGCCAGATCGACAACCTGGGGTTGTGCACGAATCAGAACGAATCACTGTTTTTCAGCTACCGGCGCGCTCAGAAGCGCAAAGAACCGGATTACGGGCGTCAAATTTCCGCCATCGTTATTCTTTGATGTGGAAAAAGTTGGGGGAGTGTGCGTTTTCGCGTGCAGATTTGTTGATCTGACGGACTAACGCCATTGGGCATATGGACTGAAGCCTTGATAGCAGATAACGCTTGAACTTGTCATCTGACTGGCAGTGCGCGTTTCGTTTGTCGGCATTGCTCGAACAACGAGGCTATTAAGGACAAAGGGAGTGCATCACGTGACGCGCGTGACCGCTACACCGGCACTTTCCGCAGGTATGCGCGCCGTGCCGATTATTTTGGCTGGCCTACTGGCCATGCTTACAGCCGGCTGCTCAAGCTCCGACCAGACCGCTCAGGTTCCCACAGAACTTGCGCCGGCTCAGACCGCCAAGCAGACCGCCTCGGTCTCGCTCGCACCGGTTGCTGCGCCGGGGAGCGTGTCCGGCAAAATGGGCAAGTTGCTCGCCAGCGCGGCGCAAGACAAGAGCATTCCGCTGAAGGACGGCAAGAAGGCCGACTACACGGTCCGGGGCTATCTTGTCGCATCGCCGGAATCCGATGGCACCAAGGTCTCGTACATCTGGGACATCACCGACAAGAGCGGCAAGCGCGCTCATCGCTTCTCAGGCGAGGAAATGGTGGCAAAGCGCGTGAGCGGCGATCCCTGGTCGGCCGTCGACGAGCAGGCCATGCGCAAGATTGCCGTCAAGACCGCCGACACGCTGCAGCAGTGGCTACCCAAGAAGGACGCCCCCGCGCAGGTCGCGACGACAACCGGCAGTGTGGCCGCGACTTCGACCCGCGCTCCGCGAGAGGAGCGCCCGCAGATCGCCACGGCGTCCGCGCGGCCATCCGAAGTGCTGGTGGTTGTGCCGGAAGTGACCGGCGCCCCGGGTGACGGCAACTCGGCGCTGCCTGCGGCGATGCGCAAGCAGCTTCGCTCGCGCGGGCTTTCCCTCACCGAGTCTGCCAGCGGAAGCACTTACACCGTCCGCGGCGAAGTGGAACTCGGCGAAGTCGATGGCGGGCAGCAGCCTATCACCATCCGCTGGCTGGTGCTCGACCCCAACGGCAAACCGCTCAAGAGCGCCGTGGTCCAGCGCAACAAGATCAAGGAAGGGGCGCTCAACGGCTCGTGGGGGCAGGTAGCCGACATGGCAGCCGGCGAGGCCGCGAAAGCCGTCGCCAAGATCCTGCCAGAGCCGACAAGCTGATCTCCTCGACCGCCGCGCCATCATTCTGACGGCGCGGCGGGACTGTCTGTCAGATCTGCTCCGCCGTCGCGCCAGCTTTACATTCCCCACCCCGACTGCTAGAAGCCGATTGTCATCCGGCTTGCAGCGACCTTTGCGACGCGGCCGTCTTTCGGAGTATCGCCCCAAATGAAACTCGTTTCGGGCAACAGTAACCGCCCTCTCTCCGCCGCGATCGCCGCTTACCTCAACACGCCCCTGACCCAATGCTCGGTGAAGCGCTTCGCCGACATGGAGATATATGTGGAGATCGAGGAGAACGTCCGCGGCGAGGACACCTTCGTGATCCAGTCCACGTCGTTCCCGGCGAACGACAACCTGATGGAACTGCTGATCATCATCGACGCACTGCGCCGTGCTTCAGCCCGCCGGATCACCGCGGTGCTTCCGTATTACGGTTACGCGCGTCAGGACCGCAAGGTCACCCCCCGCACGCCGATCTCGGCCAAGCTGGTGGCCAACATGATCGTCAACGCCGGCGTGGACCGCGTACTCACGCTGGACCTGCATGCAGGGCAAATTCAGGGCTTCTTCGACATCCCGACCGACAACCTCTTCGCCGCGCCGGTCATGGTCCGCGACATCACGCAGCGCTTCAATGGCAGCGACATCACGGTCGTCTCGCCGGACGTTGGCGGCGTGGTCCGCGCCCGCGGCTTGGCCAAGCGGATCGACGCGCCGCTGGCGATCATCGACAAGCGCCGCGACCGTCCCGGCGACTCGGAAGTGATGAACGTCATCGGCGATGTAAAGGACCGCACCTGTATCATCGTCGACGATATCGTCGATAGCGGCGGCACATTGTGCAATGGCGGGGTGGCGCTGCTGGAAAAGGGTGCGCGCGAAGTCCATGCCTATATCACTCATGGCGTTCTCGCGGGCGGCGCGGTGGCGCGTATCGCAGCATCTGCGCTGAAGACGCTCGTCATCACGGACTCGATTCTTCCGACAGAGGCAGTCCGCGTTGCCGAGAACATCGACGTACTGTCGATCGCACCGCTGATTGGCGAGGCCATCGCCCGGACGGCGAATGAGGAATCCGTTTCCAGCCTGTTCGACTGACGCGGGCAGGAACCACAGCGGCCGCATCGGCGTAACATCTTCATCAGCAACAATGGGCGTCGGATGCGCGGGAGAAAAGTGGTCTGGATCATCGGCGGGCTGGTGGCGCTCCTCGTGGTCGCAGCAGCGGCATGGGTCATCGTCGTGCGCAACGTGGAAACGCCGGAATATGCGCTCGTCCTCAAGGACGGTGACATCGAGGTTCGCGATTATCCGCCGCTGGTGGTCGCGCAAGTGCGCCGCAAGGGCGATCGTGGCACGGCGGTCAACAAGGGCTTCGGCCCGCTGGCCGACTACATTTTCGCAAAGGACCGGGCCGGCGACAGCATCTCGATGACCGCGCCCGTCACACAGCAGGCAACCGGCAAAATCGCGATGACGGCGCCGGTGACGCAGACGCCGGACAGCGACGAATGGGTAGTCCGGTTCATCATGCCGGCGGAATACGCAATCGAGGATCTGCCGAAACCGGCGAGCGAAGATGTGACGCTCACCCGCGTCCCGGCAGAGCGGCGCGCGGTAATCCGCTTCAGCGGCTCGTGGGACGATGCGCTGTTCGAGCGAAAGACCACGGAACTGCGCGCCTGGCTCGAAAAGCGCGGTATCGAGCCGCTCGGCCCGCCGACCTTCGCCTATTACAACGACCCGTTCACGCCCGGCTTCCTGCGGCGAAACGAGGTGATGTTCGACATTCCGCCAGACGGATCATAAGGCTTCGCCAAGCGAAGTCATTTCTCGGGCTTGTGGTCGATAAGTCCCGCGACTTTGGCCTCGATGGTGCCGCGGTCCTGCTCACGACGGTTGTTCTCTTCCTGCATCTCCTCGCTCGCCGCCTCGGCGGACTTGACGCCCTGCTCCAGCGTGGCCTCGTTGAGCAGCGTCAGCAGCGGCGTCAGACCCTCGGTGTCGACCAGCTTGTAAATCTCCACGTCGCTCTTGGCCTCCTTGCTCCAGCCCGCAATGTCGAGCGCGCGCTCTGCCTTGGAGAGCAGACCATGATTGCGCTGTAGTGGCGGCAACTCCTCCGGCTTCGGTTTCGGCTTGGCGCGCTCGCCCTGCTTTTCCCACCATTCGTCGCGATAAGGCCCGAGATCGGAAAAGCTCGGGCGCTGCTCTTCTTGACCGAACGCCCTCAACTCGTCCTCGGTCAACGCCACGACCAGCTTGAGATCATCGAGGACGCCCGCAAGCTGGTTCATCGCCAGCGCGCGCAACTCCTCGCCCTCATTCTCCCGGCAGCTGTAGAGGTTCGGGATGACAAAATACGACGTGCCGCGATGGTGGACGAAATGGCGGCGCACCCATTCGAGATTGGCATCGGGCGCGCGGGAAATTGCTGTCTCGACCGCGGCTGCGATTTGTCTGACCACAGTTTTGGTTGGAACATGCATTCGGGCTTGCGTTGCAGTAAAGGCATCGCGCCGCGTTGGGCCGGTCACGGGCGGGTTCAGCACCATAAGCGCGAATAGTCCAAGGTCCACGCCGATCGCCGCCAGAAGCGCGATCAGGTCGCGCCCGGTTATCCCACCGCCGGGCGGTGCTGCCCCGGTATCGCTTTCGGGCGCCTGGAAGCCATTGCCGATCAGGTCAATCAGCCCGCCGAGATAAGCGCCGATATTCGTCCAGAGGTTCTTGATGGCGTTCGCCACGCCCGCCGGGCCTTCGGTGAATTCGGCGGTGCGCAGGTTCAGCACCACCGGTTCATCGGCCTGATCCGCAGCCTGTCTGAGCCGCTCCGCCAGCGTCGGGTCATAGCATGAGAAACCGGCCTTACCCGGCGGTATCGAGACGACATTTGCGAGCGCGCGCATTTCTGAAGCGTAAGATGTGCCAAGCTCGTTGCTGCGCGCGGCAATGCTGCGGGCACGCGCCCGGATTTCCCGCGCCCGCTCCTCGAATGCCTGCTGCCGCTCGGCAAAGGTCTCCCCGGTCAGGCCGGTCGCCAGATCGCGCAACTCCCGGACATCATTCTGGACCGGCGTGATCCATGACCGCGAAATGCTGCCTCGCAGCGACGCAACGGAATCGCGCACGGTCTCCCGCGCGGCATAAAGCGGCCCGCGCCCTGCGCCTGATGGCCGCCCGCAGCTTCCACCGCTGGTCTCTTCGCGTTGCATCTGCGATTCCGACCAACTCACTACGCTGTCAAGCTGCGCCTGAACCGCGTCGAGCCGCGCCGACACCGCCTGCCCAGCTCCGCGCGCATCCTCCTGAAGCCCGGCCAGGCTGGTGCGTGTGGCCTCCGCACCGGCAATCAGACTCCACCAGAAGCCGTACCCAAAGCCCACCGACCAGATCAGCAGGAACAGATACAGCGGGAACGTGACCAGCCGCTCGCGCCATTTTCGCTGCACGCCGAAAGTCTCGCGCAGCGCCAGCCACATGAGGAAAGTGAGGGTGATAACAACGACCGCGATCAGCACTTCATTCGTGACCGAAAGCGCACCAATGTCGCGCGCGCGGTCCGGCGCATTCTCCGCCTGCACGCCGACGATGAAATCGCTCATCCCGACCCA
>CAZYYQ010000072.1:0-8899 GCA_964651275.1 uncultured Hyphomicrobiaceae bacterium
AGCGCATTCCGAAAAAGCCTGTCCCGGACATGATCCGGGATGGGAAACGGTTTTCGGATAAATATGCGCGTCAAAACAGTCGATTAGAGCGACTTCTCGGTTCAGCCAGAACGAAAATCGCTCTAACTCGTGAGGCTCAGGCTCGGCGAAGAAACGGGAATTATCAAGGCGGGCTTCAGGATAGGCGGATTTCGGGAGCGCATGCCCGCCGTTTGTGATGGTGGGCGGATTCGGCCAGTTCATGCGAGGGCGCAAGGGAAAACGCCCGGGGCCGCGTTGCCGCAGCGCCCGGGCGTCATGTTGAGCGAAATGCGCCTACTTCAGCGAATCAACTTCTTCCAGCACGGGCGGCACATCGCGAATGTGATAGTTCAGCCCGATACGGAAGATGTGCGCGCTCGATTCGAACCGCGCTTTCTGGGTCTCGTCGTCATCGTCGTACTGGCGGGTCTCCTCGCCCGCATCGATGAACAGATACTCGGCTTTCAGCGACCAGTTCGTGTCGATGAGGATTTCCGTGCCAGCGCCAGCGGCAAAACCCAGTTTCGTGTCACGGCGGAAGAGTGGCTATTTCGCAACAGTGATGCCTTGTAGTCCGCCTAACTCGAGCAAGGCTACGCTCTGGATCGCCATTCTACGGGCGCTGCGCGCGCCAAATTGAACGGCTTCGAACTACGTCTTATGAGGAAGATGCGGCAGGTGCTTGAGCAGTCCGATAATGGAAACCGAACAGATTGGAGTGTTGCGCGGCGAGTGCGGTTTGGTGGAGCCAGGCGGAATCGAACCGCCGACCTCTTGAATGCCATTCAAGCGCTCTCCCAACTGAGCTATGGCCCCATGCCGCGCAGCGAGACCGATTTCACCCCCCGCGCACACTGATAGAGTTGGGATAATCGCTTGCCCGCGCCGGATCAAGCGAAACGTTCAAGCGGGCGCACCGCCACCGGGCCGATCAGGTCTCGTCTTCCTTATCCTCGGCGCGCGGCCCGCCGATGATGCCCGACACATCGTCGCTCTCGTCGTCGTCATCGGGGATCAGCGCGTCCTCGTCGCTCTGAAGGGTGCTGTCGTCGTCGAGATCGTCAAGATCGTCGCCCTCGATATCGGGAATGTCGTCGTCGCTCTCTTCGGCTTCTTCGAGCGACACCACCTCGACATCGCCGGTGTCGCCCAGCAACGCCTCATCGTCTTCTGCCTCCAGCGCCTCCGCGGCACGCTGCGCATGGGCCTGCGCCGCCGCGCCGGTAAGCTGGAATTCGGCCCCGCAGATCGGACAGATGATCGGATCGCGGTTTAGATCGTAAAAACGCGCGCCGCAGCTCTGGCAGGTGCGTTTGGTTCCGCGCGCGGCTTTGCTGGACATCGTCATTACCTGTAAGAGATGGGGTTGTCTGAGGAGTGGCGTTGTGTAGCGAGGCTCGCTGGCCTTGTCAAAGCAGAATCGGATGGGGGACACGGCGTTTTTGCGTCGATTGACAGGCTCGCGCACCCTCTGCTCTATAGCGGTTGATAAAACGCCTGTGCCCGACGTCGCGTCGCTGAATTGCTGGCTTGGGCCGTCAATGTCAAGTTACTGGAATTCGTTCAAATGGTCCGCCCCCTGATCGCCCGCAAGACCGATGCCCTGAGCGGCAAACTCAGGGTGCCTGGCGACAAGTCGATTTCCCATCGGGCGCTGATCTTCGGCGCGCTGTCGATCGGCGAGACGCATGTCACGGGGCTGCTTGAATCCGCCGACGTTCTGGCGACGGCGCGCGCGCTTCAGCAGATGGGCGTGAGCATCGCGCGCGACGGCGAAACCTGGCACGTAAGGGGCGTGGGCTGCGGCGGGCTCAAGGCGCCTGACGGCCCGCTCGACTTTGGAAATGCCGGAACCGGCGTGCGCCTGATGATGGGCGTGATCGCGGGCCACGGCTTTAGCGCGGAACTGACCGGCGACGAATCTCTGTGCCGGCGTCCGATGGGCCGGGTGCTCGACCCGCTCAAGTCAATGGGCGTGGAGGTGCGCGGCGGCGACCGGCTGCCGCTGACGATTGTCGGATCGGACAATCTGACTCCGATAACCTATCGCCTGCCTGTCGCTTCGGCTCAGGTGAAATCCGCGATTCTGCTTGCCGGGCTGATGACGCCGGGCGAAACCACTGTGATCGAGCCGGAGGCGACCCGCGACCACACCGAAACCATGATGCGCCATTTCGGCGCGGAGGTCCGGATCGAGGAGGCGGCAGGCGAGCGCAAGATCACCGTGGCGGGCGAGGCGGTTCTGCATGGGCGCGAGGTCGAGGTTCCGGGCGATCCGAGTTCGGCGGCGTTCCCAACCGCGGCCGCGCTGGTGTGTCCCGGTTCCGACATCACGGTCGAAAATGTGCTGGTGAACCCCACGCGGACTGGCTTCTACGACACGTTGGCCGAGATGGGCGCCGATCTGCGCTTCGAGAATGCGCGCACCAGCGGCGGCGAGCCGGTCGCGGATCTGCGGGTGCGTGCGGGCTCGCTCAAGGCTGTCATAGTGCCGCCGGAGCGCGCGCCGCGGATGATCGACGAATATCCGATCCTCGCGGTGGTCGCGGCGACCGCTGCCGGCGAAACGAGGATGGAAGGCGTCGGCGAATTGCGCGTCAAGGAGAGCGACCGGCTCGCGGCAACGATCGCGGGGTTGAGCGCCTGCGGCGTCAAGGCGTGGGCGGAGGGAGATGCCCTGATCGTGCGCGGCATGGAGCGCGTGCCCGGCGGCGGCACGGTCGAGACCCATATGGACCACCGGATCGCCATGGCCTTCTCGGTGCTCGGACTCGTTGCTGAGCAGCAGGTGCAGATCGACGATACCGCTATGGTCGACACCAGCTTTCCGGGCTTCGCCGAAAAGATGCGCGTGCTCGGCGCCCGTTTCGATGAGCCGGCGGACGCGGCGCGATGATCGTTGCGGTGGACGGCCCCTCGGCATCGGGCAAGGGCAGCGTTTCACGCCGGGTGGCCAGGCATTTCGGGCTGCATTATCTCGACACCGGCATTCTTTATCGCGCGGTCGCGCGGGAAATGCTGGACAACAATACTTCTCTGGACGACGCGGAAATGGCCGAGCGCATCGCCCGCAATCTTGATGTGGACAGCATAGACAAGAGCCGGTTGCGTGAGCGCGGGGTGGGCGAGGCAGCATCGCAGGTGGCCGCGTTTGCGGGCGTGCGCGAAGCATTGCTGGAGGTGCAGCGGAAGTTTGCAAAACGTGCCGGCGGAGCATTGCTGGACGGCCGCGACATCGGCACGGTGGTCTGCCCCGAGGCTGATGCCAAGCTCTACATTACAGCGAGCGCTCAGACGCGGGCACGCCGCCGGTTCCTCGAACTGCGGGAAAACGGTGCCGAGGTTGAGGAATGGCAGGTTTATGACGATATACTCGAAAGAGACAAGCGCGATCGTGAACGCGCAGTCGCGCCGCTTCGCAAGGCAGACGACGCATACTTGCTCGATACAACAAATTTGGATATAGAGCAGGCATTCAAAGCTGCTTTGGGACTGATCGACGCCGCACTGAGCAAGAAACGGTCGACCGATTGACCGGCTCGCGCTTGGACGCGTAGTCAACAGCGACTTCCCAATTGCTCCGGCCGGCGCGCTTCCAAACGCGTTTGTGCCGGTGGCGGTGTTGGGGAAGAGCACCTATCCCGGCAGTAAAGTTCGAAATGTCGCCGTTGGCCGGTGCGGCGCAAGTCCGTGACCAGCAACAAACTGATGCAACCGAACCGGACGCTGCCATGCGCCGGTTCCCGAACCGATACAATTGGTTTGAAGGAGTTTTAATGTCCCCAGCTCAGGGCCATGCAGCGCAAACCGCCGAATTGAATCCGGCGCGCGAGGACTTTGCCTCGCTTCTCGAAGCATCGTTTTCCGAAACAGAATCGCAGGAAGGCGCCGTCGTCAAGGGCACTGTCGTTGCGATCGAGAAAGATCTGGCCGTTATCGATGTCGGCCTGAAGACCGAAGGGCGCGTACCGCTCAAGGAGTTCTCGGTCGCGGGCAAGGACCCGGACATCAACGTCGGCGATGAGGTCGAGGTCTATCTGGAACGGATCGAGAACGCGCTTGGCGAAGCGGTGCTGAGCCGGGAAAAGGCGCGGCGCGAGGAAAGCTGGGTCAAGCTGGAAGATAGCTTCGAGAAGGGCGAGAAGGTCGAAGGCGTGATCTTCAACCGCGTAAAGGGTGGTTTCACAGTCGATCTTGACGGTGCCGTGGCCTTCCTTCCGGGCAGCCAGGTCGATATTCGCCCGGTGCGAGATGCCTCCAACCTGATGCACTCACCGCAACCTTTCCAGATCCTCAAGATGGATCGCCGCCGCGGCAATATCGTCGTTTCGCGCCGTGCCGTGCTGGAGGAAACCCGCGCGGAGCAGCGCAGCGAGATCGTGGCCAATCTTGCGGAAGGCCAGGTCGTCGAGGGCATCGTCAAGAACATCACCGATTACGGCGCGTTCATCGACCTCGGCGGAATCGACGGCCTGCTGCATGTCACGGACATGGCCTGGCGCCGGGTCAACCACCCGAGCGAGATCGTCAATGTCGGCGACACGGTGAAAGTGCAGATCATCCGCATCAATCCCGACACGCAACGCATCAGCCTTGGCATGAAGCAGCTTCAGGCCGACCCGTGGGAAGGCATCGAGGCCAAATACCCGGTCGGCGCCAAGTTCAGCGGCCGCGTCACAAACATTACCGATTACGGGGCGTTCGTGGAACTGGAGCCGGGCGTCGAGGGACTGATCCACGTATCCGAAATGAGCTGGGTGAAGAAGAATGTGCACCCCGGCAAGATACTATCGACGAGCGAAGAGGTCGAGGTACAGGTTCTGGAAGTCGACCCGAACAAGCGGCGCATCTCGCTGGGCCTCAAGCAAACCCAGGAGAACCCGTGGGACGCTTTCGCTGCCAGCCATCCCAAGGGCACCGAGATCGAAGGCACGGTGCGCAACATCACCGAGTTCGGTCTGTTCGTCGGGCTGGAGGGCGGCATCGACGGCATGGTGCATCTGTCCGACCTCGACTGGAACGCGCCGGGCGAAGAGGCAATCAAGGAATACAACAAGGGTGATACGGTGCGCGCGGTGGTGCTCGATACCGATCCTGAGAAGGAGCGCATCAGCCTCGGCATCAAGCAGGTTGGCGGTGATCCGTTCCAGAGCGCAGCGGATCTGAAGAAGGGCGCTGCGGTGACCTGCGAGGTGCTGGAGGTTAAGGATTCCGGTCTTCAGGTGAAAATCGCCGATACCGACATGACCAGCTTCATCCGCCGCGCCGACCTTTCGCGGGATCGATCGGAGCAGCGTCCAGAGCGATTCGCCCCCGGTGACAAGGTGGACGCCGCAATCACCCAGATCGACAAGAACAATCGCAAGATTTCCCTGTCGATCAAGGCGCTGGAAATCTCCGAGGAGAAGAAGGCGGTCGCCCAGTATGGCTCCACCGACAGTGGAGCTTCGCTTGGCGACATCCTTGGAGCCGCGCTCTCCAAGGCGCAGAGCGATGACGCTGAAGCAGAGAGCGACAGCGACAAGACGTGAATAGCGGCGCGCTCGGCACGAGGTTAAGCGGCTTGGCCATGGCGGCGGTGAATTCCGCCGCCCGGCTCTCAATGGGGAAGGAGAGCTCAGTTGACGCTTGATGCTGATGCCGTAGTCGAGCGCCGTCGCCTGAAGCGCCGTGTCACTTTTTGGCGCGTGCTCGCCGTCCTTGCAATCGCCGGGGTTGCGGTCGTGTTGTTCGCCCGCCAGCAGGACGGCACCATGGGCGATGCGCTTGGCTTCGGCGGACATGTTGCGCGCGTAAAGGTTTCCGGCTTCATCTCCGACGACCCCGCCCAGCAGAAACTCCTCCGCAAGGTCGCCGAGAGCAGCGCCGTCAAGGCTGTGATCGTGCGTATCGACAGCCCCGGCGGCAGTACCGCGGGCGGCGAGGCGCTCTACACAGGCCTGCGTGAGGTCGCGGAGAAAAAGCCGGTGGTCGCGGTTTTCGCGACCACCGCGACGTCTGCCGCCTATATGGCCGCCATCGCCGCCGATCACATTATCGCGCGGGCAAACTCGATCACCGGCTCAGTCGGCGTGATCGTGCAATGGGCGGAGATCACCGAACTCCTGAAGAGCGCCGGCATCGACTTCGAGCAGATCAAGAGCGGGGACCTGAAGGCCGTGCCCTCGCCCTTCGAGCCGGCGACCGAGCGTCAGCGCGAGGCAACACGCGAGGTTCTGGAAAGCAGCTTCCGCTGGTTCGTGGAGAAGGTGAGGGAGCGGCGAGACTTGAGCGCTACTGCCCTTGCGGACATCCGCACAGGGCGCATCTACACAGGTGAGCAGGCGAAAAGCCTTGGCCTCGTCGATGCAATCGGCAGCGAGGGAGAAGCCCGCGCCTGGCTGAGCGAGACCCACAGCATCCCGGAATCAACCAAAGTCATTGACTGGAAGCCGGAGCGTGACGACAGCCTCAATTGGCTGCAACTCGCGCTTGCGGCGATCGCGCGCGCCACAGGCGCCGACCTGTCGCCGCTACTCGGCGCGGCTGATGGGCCAGGACTGAAATCAATAAGGCTTGACGGTCTCGTATCCGTCTGGCAGCCTGAAAATTAAGGTTTTTTCAGGAACTTCTGCCTGCCGGCGCCCTGTTTGCTATGATCAAATCTCAACTTATCGAAAAAATCGCTTCCGAGAACCCGCATCTCTATCAGCGGGACGTGGAGAGAATCGTCAACACGATCTTCGACACTATCGTCGAGGCGATGGAGCGCGGGGACCGGGTCGAACTCCGTGGCTTCGGCGCATTTTCGGTCAAGCACCGGCCGGCGCGTATCGGGCGCAACCCGCGCACGGGTGACCAGGTGCCGGTCGAGGAAAAGTTTGTGCCGTTCTTCAAGACCGGCAAGGAACTGCGTGAGCGATTGAATCCGGTGCTCGCACCAGGCAAGGCGCCTAAAGCCAAGGCGAAGCGCGCCAGCCGTCGTTGAGGCCCGGGAGCATTTGAACCATCCCGTAACGCCAGCACGGAACGTGAAGCGGCCATTGCTTCAAAACCGCCATCGCTTAATATCCGCCTTGAGCCTGCGCACCAATCCGCCTGAACGGGGAAGCCGATGATCCGATTTCTTCGCCGCCTCATCCTGCTGGCATTTGCGGTCGTGCTGGTCGGGCTGATGGTGGCCAATCGCCACACCGTGCCGCTGGGCCTCGATGCTTTCGCCACCGACGCGCCGTCGGTCACGATCGAGGCGCCCATGTTCGCATTCCTGTTCGCCGCCCTGTTCGTCGGCGCCGTGCTCGGCGGCATTGGCGCATGGCTGGGGCAAGGCAAATGGCGTGAACTGGCCCGCAGACGCACCAAAGAAGCCCACCGTCTGCGCCAGGATCGCGAGCGGCTGGCGCGCGATCTTCATGCCGTGCAGGATCCAGAAGCCGTTTCGGCGCGCCTGCCGGCCCGCTAGTGCAGTGACACAGACACTTGATCCACGTTCGCAGCACGCTCGCCTTCAAGTGTCTGTGTCGGAAACTGCACTAGAAACAATATTTTGCTAGTGCAACTTTGACGCTTTCATTCGCTCTCGGATTCGCGGCTCGGTGAAGCGAATGAATGCGTCGATGCACTAGTGGAGCGAATTTGACATTTGAGTCCTGCTTTCGGCCAGGCTCTCGCTCAAATGTCAAATTCAAAAGCTCCACTAGAATCATAAACTTGCTAGTGGTCCTTGTGATCCAGACATTTGCTCGGAAGGGCGCTGTGACGGGAGGCAAATGTCTGAATCGGACCACTAGGCGCGCGGACGTGTCTGCCTGTGCGACGCGACAACCCTCTTGCGCACCGCCCGATGCTTCTGAAATAACAATCCCATGACGGTGCAAGTCAAAATCTGCGGGATCAGGACGGAGGATGCACTCGCCGCGTCGATCGATGCGGGTGCGGACTATGCCGGCTTCGTGTTCTTCGCGAACAGCCCGCGCCATGTCGAGCGTGCCATCGCCGCCCGGCTCGCCGAGGCCGCGCGGGGGCACATCCGCACAGTTGCGCTGCTGGTCGATCCAAGCGACGCGGAGCTCGAGGCGGTGCTCGACGAGGTCGCGCCGGACATGGTCCAGCTTCACGGCTGTGAAACGCCAGCCCGCGTCTCGGAAGTCCGGCTGCGCGCCGGCCGCCCGCTGCTCAAGGCCGTAAAGGTCGCGACCGCCGCGGATATCATCGCTGCCAGCGCCTTTCCGGCCGCCGACATGTTCCTGTTCGATGCCAAGCCCGCGAAGAATGCACCGCTCCCCGGTGGCAACGGCGTTCCGTTCGACTGGCCGCTGCTTGCCGAAACGCCGCCGGACCGTCCGTTCATGCTTTCCGGCGGCCTCAACGCGGCTAATGTGGCAGAAGCGATACGGTTGACCTCTCCGCAAGCTGTTGACACGTCATCCGGCGTGGAACGAACGCCGGGCGAAAAGGACGCTGGCGCGATCCTGCGCTTCGTGCAGGCCGCCAAGACCGCGTGGGCCAGCGTCCCGACCGAGGCAGCGTGAGCCGCCGCGCTTTTGCATTCCGCCTTACAAGACCATTTAGGGACCGCCGAGAAAGAGACGACCGAGAATGGACCAGATCCCCAACACCTTCCGCTCCGGCCCGGACGAGCGCGGCCATTTCGGCGATTTTGGCGGGCGCTTCGTCGCCGAGACGCTGATGCCGCTGATCCTGGAGCTTGAGCGCGCCTACAACGACGCGAAGGCCGACCCGGCATTCCGCGCCGAACTCGACACGATGAACGCCCACTACACTGGCCGGCCCAGCCCGCTTTACTTCGCCGAGCGGCTGACCGAGCACCTCGGCGGCGCGAAAATCTATTTCAAGCGCGACGAGCTGAACCACACCGGCAGCCACAAGATCAACAACT
>CAZYYQ010000073.1:0-8865 GCA_964651275.1 uncultured Hyphomicrobiaceae bacterium
TCCCGAAAACCGGCACCCACTTTTCGGATCGCGCTTTCAGTGAAAACGCCAGATCTTGATCGCGACGCCGGCCATCCAGTTCTGACGCCGACCGATAGCCTCCGCCGTCCAGCGCGGCTCCTCCGCGATCATGCGGGTAATCTCAAGTGCATCGCCCGCAAATACCTCGCGCTTGGCCTCAAATGGCTGGTTGCCAAGTTCGCGGTTCAGTTGGGTTGCCAGAAGCGTCATGTTCCCCAATCGGTGAACATATCGCTCCGGGCTGCCCGGAAAATCCTTCCTGTCCACGGTCCAGTTGCGCTGAAAGCGCTTCGGCAGAATGTGCTCCAGATCGATCCCGGGCTCTCGCTGCCCTTCCCCGCTTTCTTGAGAGATATGCGCATTGATCCGCCCCAGAATATAGCGAGCCAGCCCATTATAGCGGATCGTGCGTCGCGAGAACGCGGAATGGAATTGGGCGTCGGTCGGATACAGCGGGCGCAGGAACCGGTCAAACACCTCTCCTGCATCCCCGCTCCCTGTCTCCCGGATATGGCGGGCCGCGTCAATGAAGGCCGGCAGCAGCGCCGACGGGCTGAAGCTGCAGATGGTCGTGTATCGGAATGTAAAGCTGATCAGCATGTCGAGGAGATCAGGGAACGACGCTTTATCAGCCTCCAGACCCGCGAGCAGGACAACGAAAACCTGGTCGGATCGCAACAAACCGAGGTCCTGAAGGCGCTCTGCCAGGAAGGGCTGGCGCTTTGAACCGAATTCCGCCCAGACCCGGCTTCCGGGGTCGCGTAGCGCCGCGTAATATTCCGAAGCCACGCAGAGCTGCTCGGTATAGGTCGCGACCTTGTCGGCACAGTCGATCTGGCGCTTTATGTCAGGGAACAACCCGGCGCGGCTCGTCATTCCGCGGCTCGACAACCAGTGGTGCCGAACAAATTTCAGGAGCCGTTCACCGCCGAGATTTCCCTCGATCGTCTCCCAATCGGCGTGTGTGTCGTCGACGCGGTTGCCCGCCACCGAGAGCAGGTGGTTCTTCAGCAGGTCGGATTCCGACAACGACAGGCCACGATCGTTAAGCGTCTCGAACAGAACGAACGCGTCGTAATCACTGCGCACGTCCAGCCGTATGACGAATATCTTGTCGTCGATGGCCTTCAGCACCTCCTCGGCGAGCCGCGCCTCCGACCAGCCATCCGAAATGAAGGTCTTGAGCTGGCGGTGCATGAAGCAGAAGCAGTCCGCCAACAGCCGGTTGGAAAGCGGCAGAGCATCGTCCCGGCGGATGGCCATCATGTCGTCGATCGCGGCTTCCCCGGCGATATAGCGGTCGTAAAAGATGCGGTCGGCCCGGTTGAGCAGGATACGCGGCTGCGCGTCAACTCCTGCCATCAGGATATCTGCCACGGCTTTGCGCGCGAGTTCCGCCTTTCCCAATTCCGCCAGCACGCTGCGAAGGGCGGCGAGGAGCACGCAGGTCGTGATCAGCCGCTGCTGACCATCGATGACGATCGGTCCCTCGGTGCTACGATTGGTGACAACGATCGCCCCGAGGAAATAATCGGCATCATCGTCCCCGAAAATATTGAAGATATCGCGCCAAAAGCTCTCGACGTGATCTTCTGCCCACGCATAGTTTCTCTGGAAACGGGGAACGGTGAACCTGTCCTCACCCCGAATCAGTCTCCCCAGGGAGAGGACTTCGCTGGAAATCGGTGGCATGCCGCCACGGCCCCTCTCACATGTTTAAATTCACGGAAAGGGGAAGCTGTAGCACAAGGCGAAAGCGAGAGGCGACCGCAAATGAGAGGCCAGACCAACATTTTGTGGGCGCAGCAGCCATCTTGCGCGCATTTTGTTGACGACGCGTCACATTCGGCAAATCTACGTTCGAGAGCAGCGGATCAGCGGCCGGCTATCTGAGCCATCGAGACGGCGGCAAGCGCGCGCAGGCTGGTCTCGGCCATTTCCCCAGCGATCATGTAACGAACGCCGTCACGGCTCCAGTTCACCATGATGACGTCGCCTTGAACCGAAGCCGTTGCCTTGGCCCCGGGACCACCCGCCATGACATAGAGTGCAACAAGCTGGCCGTCAGCGTTCGTATAGCTGAGCTGCATCATCCGGCTGCCGCGATAGCTGAGCACCTGGCCACGCTGAAACGTCAGGTCATGATCGGTGAAGTCAGGGACAGGCACCGACGCACTGGCAACACGCGACAGCTGAAGCTCCACAAGGTCGCGATTGGTCTGGCTCTGCGGATCGGCAGAGACAGAGGCGGCGATGAAATGCGCGTGGAGCCGGGCGACATCATCTGCCCAGCGCCCCGCCGGCGCAGGGACGCGCGCGCTTATCTTGCCTGGTCCGCCCGTGTCCTGAGTGCGCATCCACTGCGCAGTGCCATAACCGAGCACCGCGGCGATGGCTGCCATCATCATTGCAAGGAACAGCTTGCGGCCAAGCGAACTCCGGGCGCGCGCCGGCGAGTCCTGCTGGGTCCCCGCGCTCGCAGCAGCATGCAGATGCGTCTGCCCGTTAGGTGCTACCCGGGGTGCAGGGACGGACCTCGGTGGTCCCGGCGCCTTCAGCGAGCTTTGGCTCGCTGGCTGCTGCCCAGGTGCCACGGCATCGCCAGCTTGCACTGAGGCACGCGCCCGCCGCGCAAGTGTCTCGAAAGTCTGCATCAGGTAAGCCTGCGAGCGCTTCAGCCGTTCAAGGCGCGCGCGCAAGTCCTCACTTTGTCCAGCCATCCGCTCAACCGAATGCGCTTGTGGCGCATCAAGTTGACCGTCCAGATAGGCAACCAGCAACTCATCGGAAACCTGACTCATGCGACCTGCCCCGCCTTCTCCCGCGCGGCACCGTCACCGGCATGATGAGCCGCGGCATCGCGCTGGTCGAGCCAGTGCCCGACCGCGACATGGCCGCGCACGACCCGCGTCATCACGTCCTTGAGCGAAACATCGAAAACTTCGGCCACCTCGTCGTAAGAGAGACCTTCGCCGTAGACCAGCAGCAATGTGGCACGCTGCTGGGCCGGAAGCCCGCCGATGGCCTGAGCCAGCCCCTTGTTGCGCGCGGCGCCCTCGGCAGAGTCGGCTGGCAGCGCGAAACAGCGTGGATCGGCACGCACTGTGCGGCTGCCGCCTTCTGCGGCTTCATGCAGCCAAAGCGAGTGTAACTCGCGATAGGCCCAAAGCAGTACGCTGGTCTGGCCGCGGCCGGCAAATCCGCTTTCCTGAAGCTTCGCCACCGTCGCCCCGGCAAGGCCCGATGCTGCTCCAGGGGCGCCGGTCAGGGCGATCGCCAATGCCTGCAAACGGGGGTAAAGACGGCGCGCGAGGTCCGCCGCGTCGCAGGTTGTTTCACCTTGTCTCCTCATCACCACACCTGTTTAACGAGGCCCCGGCAGCTGGGTATCTGAATCCACTGCTGAGAGTTTAGGCAGATAAGGTTTACAACTCATGAACGCATGCACCATGCATGCTTTGCCACACATGTGGCGCGTAAAGGGTGATTCATTGCTTCGGCCCATGACTTTGGCCCATTGCCATCTATTTGCCGTATTATTCCGTTTTTCTCAACTTGGGTAAAATTGAATGCCGAGGTTGCCCTCTTTGTCGCAAGCAACATGTCACTTGCAAAGCGCGACGACTTCGCGCGTTTCGCCGATATCGGACAGTCAATATTGCGTCGGCGAACGATGTCACTTCCAAGAGGCAACAGGGTATACGTGCCAGTCATCTGTATTGACCGCGTTCAACCACAATTCGGCAAGAGCTTGGGCGGCCACTCATCGAGCTCTTCATCACAAACCGTAAGGAATGAGCTGTGAGTCTGGATACGAATTCCCTTGAGCACAGGCCCGCGCACCCAGCCGGCCAGAGTTCTGAACAGAATAACCTTCTGCGCAAGATCCGTCCCACGCAGACGTCGGCGCGACTGCGATCGGCACTGACCTCGGCAAAGGGCCGAGCGCAGCCGAACGGGGTTGCAAAGTCCGCCTTCCGTCGCGCCGTGACCACGCCTTCGGCTCTGCGGCGGACCTATCTGCGGATGCTTGCTCCGGCGCACAAGCTGGTGCACGACCGTCATGTCGAGAAGCTGCTTTTCAGGTCGTCGATTTCCGCTGCGTCGCCCGCGCTAGGCAAGGGCGGAGAGGCAATTTACGAAGGTCCGATCCCCGGCCGCGTGCTGGACTGGATCATCGAAGATCTTGATGTCACGTTTCGTGAATGTGCTTTTGTGGACTTCCGCGCCGGTAACGGCCGCACGTTGCTTTATGCGGCGATGCACGATTTCGAGCGGGTCATAGGCTACGAATACAATTCTGCGACTCATGAAAACGCGCAACTCAACGTCAGCCATTTCCCGCGGACCTTGATGAAGTGCCGGGATGTCGAGTGCCGCCGCGGTGACCAGGCCGATATCGCCATTCCACGCCAGCCGCTGGTTCTGTTTTTCCCGAACGCAGGACGCGAAAGGTTCATGTCGCTGATCCTTGATCACGTCTCGGCATCCTACCGGACGGCCCCGCGGCGGATGTATTTGGTCATGGAGAACCCAGGCGAGATGCGGGATTTCGGCCATGACGATATCTTCTACGAGGTCAAGCCGCCGCTGGCGACAAGCCTGAAACTTAAGCTGTTGAGCCCCGTGGATATTCGCCTGTACCGGTCAATCGTCTGACTCACCGCCTTCGTTCCCTTACGAAATCTTCATGCTGGGTGCCCTCGCCCTGCCTCACTTACGCGCGACCCTTGGCCGCACGCTGAGGGGAGCCAAGGAGGTAGGCATGTCGTTCCATGGACTTTCTGCGCTGCGCGCCAGCGCGCTCGCGCTATCATTTCTTTGCGTCGGCTTCGCGCCCGCGATTGCTGCTGATGCGACGGTCAAACTTGATGCACGGCTGAGCCAGTCGGTTATGAAATCGGGCGAGACGGGCCGAGCATTCCTGCGCGTATCGCTGAGAGGCGTTCGTCCGCCTGCTGCGGATGAGCGCACGCCGGTCAATGTGGCGCTCGTGATCGACCGTTCCGGCTCCATGCAAGGCGCGAAAATAGAAGATGCCCGTGAGGCGGCGCTGGTCGCGCTCGATCTTCTGGAGCCGCAGGACACGATCTCCGTCGTGGCCTTCAACCATGAGGTCGAGGTTCTGCTCCCGGCAACCTCGGCGGATGATCTGCCAAACCTGCGCCGGATGATCTCGCGGCTGGCCGCTGGCGGCCGCACGGCGCTGCATGGCGGCGTAGAGGCCGGCATAGGGGAGGCGATGACATTCCTCGATCCCTACAAGGTCAACCGCGTGATCCTGATTTCAGATGGTCTGGCGAATGTCGGGCCAACCGCGCCAGACCAGATCGCCGCCCTCGGCCGCGATGCGGCGCGCGAGGGCATATCAATCACGACCATCGGGCTGGGGCTCGGCTACAACGAAGACCTGATGACCCGGCTCGCGCTGAACAGCGACGGCAATCATGCCTTTGTCGAGCATCCCGACGACCTCGTCGATATCTTCAACAAGGAGTTCGGTGACGTTTTTTCCGTAGTCGGGCACGGGGCAGAGGTCGAAATCAACTTCCCCAACGGCATCCGCCCGCTGCGCACGCTCGGACGCCCGGCAAAGATCGAGGATCAACGCGTGCGCTTCGACCTGCAGCAAATCCACGGAGGCCAGGAGAAGTATCTGCTCCTCGAAGTCGAAGTGGATGCCGGGGCCGCGCGCAGCGACCTCGGCGCGGCTGACGTTGTCGCGCGCTACACCGATAACCGCACGAAGCAGCAGACCGCCCTGAAGACGTCTGTCGGCCTCGCGTTCAGTGACGACCGGCAGAAGATCGAGGCGAGCCAGGACAATGACGTGCTTTCCGCGGCCACCGTACAGATCGCCACGCAGCGCAGTGAGCAGGCCGTCAAACTGCGCGACAGCGGCAAGGTCGAGGAGGCGCGCAAGATGCTTCAGGACAACGCGGCCTATCTGAAGGGTCAAGCAGAGGTGCTGGCGGCTCCGGAACTCGGAGCGCTCGCCAAGGAGCAGGAGAGCGACGCGGCCGCGATATCGTCCGCCAGCGAGTGGAACAAGCAGCGCAAGCTGATGCGCTCGCGCCAGCACAAGGACAAGACCCAGCAGGCCTATTGACGGGAGTGCGGACGGGGCGGCGGTACATGCTTCGCGCTGCCCGTCCGGCTCTATTCTTCTGTTTTGACGCGCATTTTATCCGAAAACCGGTTCCCACTTTTCGCAACGCGCTTTAGCCGAAATGCGTGCCCTTGCCCAGCGGGAAACCGCGCAGGAACTCCACGCCGGTCATTGGACGCTTGCCTGCGCGCTGAACGCGCGTCAGACGCACGGCCTGCGTACCGCATGCCACCGTAAGCTGGTTGTCGAGAAGTTGTCCCGGCTCGCCGCGCCCCTTCACGCAGACCGAACGCAGCACCTTGATGCGTTCGGGCCGGCCGCCGAGCAGCGCCTCGAACCAGGCGCCGGGATAAGGCGACATCGCGCGAATACGGTTATGCACCTCCTGCGCCGGTTGCTGCCAGTTGATGCGCGCCTCCTCCTTGCTGATCTTCGGCGCGTAAGTGGCACCGTCTTCCGGCTGCGGATGGCACGTCAACTCGCCGCACGCCAGCGCATTCACCGCCCTGCCCACCAGGCTTGAGCCGACGAAGGCGAGTTCGTCATGAAGTTCGCCCGCCGTCATGTCCGCGCCGATGGACACACGCTCCATCATGCACACCGGTCCGGTGTCGAGCCCCTCATCCATCTGCATGACGCAGACCCCAGTTTCGGGGTCGCCCGCCATGATCGCCCGCTGGATCGGCGCAGCGCCGCGCCAGCGCGGCAACAGAGAGGCGTGGAGGTTCATGCACCCATGTATGGGGATGTCGAGCACCGCGCGCGGTAGGATCAGGCCGTATGCGACCACGACGGCCACATCAGGCTCCAGCGCGGCGAGTTCCGCCAGGCTCTGCCTGCTGCGAAAGTTCTTTGGCGTGTAGACGGGAATGCCAGCCTCGTCCGCGAACTTGTGTACCGGAGATGGACGCGCGGCCATGCCCCGGCCTGCCCGGCGCGGCGGCTGGGTATAGACAGCGGCGACGTCATGTCCCGCGCAGACGATCTCGCTCAAGGTGGGCACCGAGAAATCCGGCGTCCCCATGAACACGACGCGCAATTTCGGCATCAAGGGCCTCATGGCAAGGGAGGGCGCGACGGCGTTGCCGCGCGAAACAATCATCGCGCCGCCGGCGGCCCCGCGCCGATGGATTTAACACTGTTTCAAGGTCAATCCCAGCGGCCCCCGCAGAGCAGGAGCATTTTCCACGGGGGGATTCAGACGGCTTCGCTGCTGCGCTGGGCCTTCAGGAACTTCTTCACGAGCCGATCACGGCGCAAGCGAGAAAGGTAGTCGATGAACAGCACTCCGTCGAGGTGATCGATCTCGTGCTGGACGACGGTGGACATCAGCCCTTCGCAGTCGATTTCCTGCAGTGCCCCCGCCTCATCGACATAGCGCACACGGCACTGACCGGGGCGCTCCACCTCGGCAAAAATATCCGGGATCGACAGGCAACCTTCCTCGTACAGCCGCGGCTCGTCACCGACGCTCACGATCTCCGGATTGATCATCACGATCGGTGACTTCGGCTCCTCGTCGCGGGCAACATCCATGACGATCAGACGGCGCGATATGGCGATCTGCGGCGCGGCCAGCCCGATCCCCGGCGCTTCGTACATGGTCTCCAGCATGTCCGCAGCGAGCCGGCGCGTTTCATCGTCGACGCGCTCGATGGGCAGCGCCTTCTGGCGGAGCACAGGGTCTGGAAGCTTGATGATTTCGCGCAGGCTCATGGCAAGTGAAATAATGCGATCATGGCCTTCCGTCAAACTGCACGTTCGCGTTTTGATCCGCTTTTGCCGCGAATCCCGTTACGGTCTTGTGTCATGGAGACGATGGCGGCAATTGAGGTGTGGTTCAACCGCGCCGGAGAGGCTTTGGCGAGCGCCGACCCGGCATGGATCGCGGCGCTTGCCGGCGCGGCAGCGCTGTCAATCAGCGTGCTGGTGGCGACGCTGGTCTGGCGCTCAGGCGTGCGCCGCGCTCGTGCCGAGGCAGAGCGGATTGCCGAACAGACCAGCGCACAGGCCCAAGCGCTGCACGACGAGATGACCGCGCTCAAGGAACGGCTGCAATCCCTCTCGGAGTTGTCGCTTCACGGCCAGACCCGGATTTCCGGCGCGCTGCAGGAGCGGCTCGACCACGTGTCGCAGCATCTTGGCGAGCATCTGAAGGCACAGCAGCGCGATACCGCCGAACACCTGTCCCGGCTTCATCAGCGGCTGGCGGTGATCGACGCCGCGCAGGCGAACATTTCCGATCTTACCGGACGCGTGGTGAGCCTTCAGGACATCCTGTCGGACAAGCAGGCGCGCGGCGCTTTTGGCCAGATGCGCATGGAGACGATCATTCGCGATGCGCTGCCCGCGGGCAGCTTCGCGTTCCAGCCGAGCCTATCGAACGGCACCCGGCCCGACTGCACTGTGCGCCTGCCCGGCACGCCCGCGCCGCTGGTCATCGACGCGAAGTTCCCGCTGGAAGGTTTTGAGGCGCTTCGCAAGGCGCATGGGGCCGAGGCGCGCAAGGCGGCGTCCGCGCAGGTACGCCAGGCCGTCGGGCGGCATGTCGAGGCGATTGCGGAGAAATACATCCTGCCCGGAGAGACGCAGGACACCGCTCTGCTGTTCGTGCCCTCCGAATGGATCTATGCCGAAATCCACGAGCATTTCCCCGACCTGATCCAGAAGGCTCATGCCCGGCGCGTCATCATCGTATCGCCCAACATGCTGATGCTGGCGGTGCAGACCATGCT
>CAZYYQ010000074.1:0-8728 GCA_964651275.1 uncultured Hyphomicrobiaceae bacterium
CGCCGCTGCGTTACAGAGTCGCAGCCAATCAGACAAGTTTCAGCAGCGCGTGTTTCTTCTTGCCCAATGACAGCTTGATGACACCATCGCGCATCTCGTCCGGCGTGAGTTGAGCACGCACATCCTGCACCGGCGTGTCGTTCACGCGCGCTCCACCACCTTGCACAACTCGTCGCGCCTCGCCGTTCGAAGCAGCCAGCCCTGCCTTCACAAATGCACTCAGAACGCCAATACCAGCTTCAAGTTCGGCACGCGACACCTCCACCGTCGGCAGCCCGCCAGCCGCCCCGCCCTGCTCAAAGGTTTGGCGCGCGGTTTCGGCTGCCGCACTTGCCGCCTCAACACCGTGAGCCAGCGCGGTCACCTCATCGGCCAGCCGCTTCTTTGCCTCGTTCAGCTCCGCGCCCTCCAGCGCTTCCAGCCGCGCGATCTCATCCAGCGGCAGGTCGGTGTAGAGCCGCAGGAACCGCCCGACATCCGCATCCTCAGTGTTGCGCCAGAACTGCCAATAGTCATACGGGCTGAGCATTTCAGCCTTGAGCCAGATCGCGCCCGAAGCCGTCTTGCCCATCTTCGCGCCGGAAGCGGTCGTCAGCAGCGGGGTCGTCAGCCCGAAGAGTTCCGGCGTACCCTTGCGCCGGCCAAGCTCCACGCCGTTGACGATGTTGCCCCATTGGTCCGAACCGCCCATCTGCAAGCGGCAGCCGAAGCGCTTGTTAAGCTCGACGAAGTCATATGCCTGCAACAGCATGTAATTGAATTCGAGGAAGGTGAGTGGCTGCTCACGCTCCAACCGCAAGCGCACCGAATCAAACGTCAGCATCCGGTTGATGGTGAAATGCGCGCCGCAATCGCGCAAAAACTCGATGTAGCCCAGCCCGCTCAGCCAGTCGTCATTGTCCACGAACAGCGCGCTATCTTCGCCGAAATCGAGGAAACGATCGAACACCGCGCCGATGCTTGCCTTGTTGGCGGCGATCTGCTCTGGCGCCAGCATCTGCCGCGCCTCGTCCTTGCCGGAGGGATCGCCGATCTTAGTCGTGCCGCCGCCGAGCAGCACGATCGGCCTGTGCCCGAATTTCTGGAGCCAGCGCAACATCATGATACCGGTGAGATTGCCGACATGCAGGCTTTGCGCGGTCAGATCGAAACCGATATAACCCGTAATGCGCTCCGACTTCGCCAGCGCATCGAGGCTCGCGGCGTCGGTGCACTGATGGATGAAGCCGCGCTGATGCAGCGTCTCCAGCAAGTCCGACTTGTAGGTGCGCCCGGAGCCTGCTGTCTTGCGAGGAGCCGATTTCGTTTTGCGCGCTGGCTTGGTTTCGCTCATGGTGTCGTATCCAGATTGTCGTAAGGCGCTCCGCGCGCCCCGAAACAGCAATGGCCCAGCGCGAACGCCTGTCTGGCGCTAACTCGCGAAACTGGTCCTGTAATTCGGGATCAAGTGCAGATTGAACAGGTGCGAACCGTAATGCACGCAAACAAATCCGGCAAGCCGCTCGCCGCGCTCGGACTGATGAGTGGCACCTCGATGGACAGTGTTGACGCGGCGCTGATCGAAACCGACGGGGTGAAGCTGGCGCGCTTCGGGCCGGTTCACGCACGGCCGTTCACCGCGGACGAGCGCGCGCTGTTGCGCGGCGCGCTCGAAGACGCCAAGGCACTGCGGGACCGGCACGCCCGGCCCGGCCGACTGGCCGCAGCGGAGACCATGATTACCGAAGCTTATGCCGAAGCCATTGCGGGATTCATGCGCGCGCATGCGGCTGAACTTATCGACGTGATCGGCGTGCACGGCCAGACGGTGCTGCACCGCCCGGCTGAACGCCTCACCGTCCAGCTTGTTGACGCCATTGCGCTGTCGCGGCGGTTCGCCTTGCCTGTCGTGCATGATCTGCGCGGGGCCGATGTGGCTTCCGGTGGGCAGGGTGCGCCGCTTGTGCCGGTCTATCACGAGGCGCTGGCACACGCAGCGGCGCTCGACCTGCCGGTGGCGGTGGTAAATGTCGGCGGGGTGGCGAATATCACCTGGATCAGGCCAGACGGCGCGCTGATCGCCTTCGACACCGGGCCGGGGAATGCACCGCTCGACGACTGGGTGCTGCGCCAAACCGGCGAGCCGATAGACCGCGACGGGCGACTCGCCGCAAGCGGCCGCGTGAATGCCGCAGCCCTTTCCGCACTGGAGGATGGGCTCGGCCCTTATCTCACGAAAGTTCCGCCAAAATCGCTCGACCGGCTCGATCTCGACCCACGCGGCGCGCTCGATGGCCTCACGCCTGCCGACGGCGCGGCCACACTTTGCGTCTTCACCGCGCGGTGCCTCGCCCGGGCGCTCGATCACCTGCCCGCCCCGCCGAAAAGCTGGATCGTCTGCGGCGGCGGCGCGCGCAACCCGGCTATGATGGGCGCTCTCAGCGCAGCACTGCCTGGCGATGTACGAGCCGCCGACAATGTAGGCTGGAACGCAGACTTCATCGAGGCGCAGGCCTTCGCCTTTCTCGCGGTGCGCAGCCTGTCCGGCCTGCCGATCACCTTCCCCGGCACGACCGGCGTTTCCCAGCCGCTCACTGGCGGCGTCCTCGTCCGTCCGGAGCGCGCCGCGTGAGCCGCAAACGGGACTTCGCATGAGCGGGCAAATTCCGTTCAATCAGGAGATGCGCTTCGAATACGGCGTCGCGCAGGAGGTGGCGCCTGGCGTGCGGCGGCTGGTTGCGCCGAACCGCGGGCCGATGACGCAGAATGGCACCAACACCTACATCGTCGGGCGCGGCCGGGTTGCCGTTATCGACCCCGGTCCGGACGACACGGACCACCGCGCCGCCCTGCTCGCCGCTCTGGCGCATAGAGGCGAGCGGATCACGCACATCCTGCTCACCCACACCCATCTCGACCATTGCGCCGGCGTGGAGGCACTACGCCGCGTGACCGGCGCGCAGACAGCCGGCTTCGGCTCGGTGGGCCTGCGCGACAGCGACGCGCTCGGGCCGGGCGGGCACAGCTTCGCTGATGGCAATTTCAAGCCGGATATCACACTCACCGACGGTGCGGTTCTCGCGGGCGATGACTGGGAGCTGACCGCGTTGCACACGCCGGGCCATGCGCCGGACCATCTGTGCTATGGGTTCGAAGCTGCGCAGGCGCTGTTCTCCGGCGATCACGTGATGGGCTGGAGCACCAGCGTGATCGCGCCGCCGGAAGGACACATGGACACTTATATTTCGGCGCTGCATCAGCTGCTGTCGCATGAGCACAGCGTCTATTTCCCGGGACACGGCGGTCGCATCGCGCAGCCGCACCGGCTGGTGAAGGCGTTCATCATGCACCGGCGCTGGCGCGAGCACGAGATTATCGAGGCCATGCGCGCGGGCGGGCAGACCGTGCCGGAGATCACCGATCGCGTTTATGCCGGGCTGGCTGAACATCTGGCGCGCGCGGCGCAGCTTTCAGTGCTGGCGCATCTGGAGCGGCTGGTGGACCATGGGCGCGCTACGGCGTCCGGGCCGGTGTCGCTCGATGCGAGCTTCTCGCTAACAGACCCGCCTGCGTCTCAGTCCGGATAGGCGAGCGTGACCTTGCCGATCGGCTCCTGCGCGGGCAGCCCGAATTCGCGGCCAGCCAGTGCCAGCAAACACCACAGATAATCTGCGTGCGACCAGCGAATGGTCAGCACGAACTCTTCCGGCACCGCATCCGGCGCGAGGCGCAACACGGCTGGAACGCGCGCGAACATCGAGCCTTTGACCTGGCCGGGCTGGAAGCTGCGCGGATGCATGTCGAGGGTCGTGAGCTTGGCGAGCAGGTCGCGCGCGCGGGAGCCGGACACGCCGATTTCGGTATAATAGTTCGACACGTCGGCGAGTTGGTGGTGCGTATCAGCGAGCACCCCACGGATTGTGCCAGCAAGCTCCGCGCCCTGCCCGTCGCCCGGCAAGATCAGCCACTCATCCGGACCGAGCCAGAGCGCGCGCACCTTGTCGCCCTCGGCGATGGTGCAGGACGTCTCGGGCAGGATCACGCTCGCCTCGGCCAGCTTCGGCCCGGCCACGCCCTTATCGCCGCGCAGGATAAACCGCCGACCGCCGTCCAGCGGCGTCAGCGCCGCCGCGCCGCCACCACCCGAGATCGCCGAGCGGTGCGCGAGCGGCCCGCGCGTATAAGGCGCGTCCGGCGCTTTCGGGGCGGGCGCGTCTTCGTCTACCGGTTGCGGCTCCGGACGTTCGGCGTCCTTGAGGAAATCGGTCTCGGTGATCGTTACGCGCTTCGCCGGGCCCTTGCCCCAGCTCGCATAAAGCGTCTCGCCGATCCGCTCCCCGCCGCGCGCGACCAGCCCGAGAGCAAAGGCGCGCTTGAGAACGGGGCTGAAATAGCTCGAAGTGACATGCCCGGCCTTTTCCACCGGCGGCGGGCCTTCTTCGGCTGTGTCGCGCAGATACGACCCCTCGACCAGCACGTCGTTCGGCTCCTCGCTCAACAGGCCGACAAGTTGCCAGCGATCCGTACGCGCGGTGTCTGCGCGGTAGAGCGAGCGCTTGCCGATGAAGTCGCCCTTTTTCTTCACGGCCCAGTCCATGCGCAGATCGTGCGGCGTGACCGTGCCGTCCGTGTCCTGCCCGGCGATGATGAAGCCGACCTCGGCGCGCAGCAGGTGCATGCCTTCGGTGCCGTAAGGCGTCGCGCCGTATTTCGCCCCGGCGGCGAAGATGCGCTCCCACAGCCAGTTGCCATAAGACGCCGCGATATTGATCTCGTAGGACAATTCGCCGGAGAACGACACGCGGAACACACGCACGGGAATCCCGTCCAGATGCGTGTCCTGAAAGCTCATGAACTTGAACTTTTTCGGGTCCGGGTCGATGTCCGGGCACAACTCGCCGATGAGCTTCGCCGAATGCGGGCCGCAGATGCTCGCCACAGCCCATTGCTCGGTCACCGAGGTGAGATAGACCTCAAGATCCGGCCACTCGGTCTGGAGATAATCCTCCAGCCAGCTCATCACGCGCGCCGCGCCGCCGGTCGTGGTGGTCATGTGGAAATGATCGTCGGCAAGGCACACGCTCACGCCGTCATCCATCACCATGCCGTCTTCGCCGAGCATCAGGCCATATTTGGCGCGGCCCGGCGCTAGCTTGGTCCAGCTATTCGTGTAGACGAGATTCAGGAACTCGCGCGCGTCCTTGCCGCGAATGTCGATCTTGCCCAGCGTAGAGGCGTCCAACACGCCGATGGCCGTGCGCGCGGCATGGCATTCGCGCTGGAGCGCATCGTGGAAGCTCTCGCCGGCGCGCGGGTAGACACGCGGACGCAGCCAGTCGCCGACCGTCTCGAACTGCGCCCCATTCGCGACATGCCAGTCATGCGCCGGCGTGGTGCGGCGCGGCTCAAAGAACGCGCCGGTCGTCTGCCCGGCAATCGCGCCGAACTGCAGCGGCTTCCACGGCTGGCGATAGGTCGTCACGCCGATCTCGGCAACCGCCTTCTCCTGCGTGTCCGCGAGCAGGCCAAAGGCGTTGACGCCGACCACCTTGCCCTGATCCGTGCCCATGCCGGTTGTCGTGTAGCGCTTGGCGTGCTCCACCGACTTGTAGCCTTCCTGCACGGCCAGCTTGAGGTCCTTGACCGTCACGTCGTTCTGCAGGTCGATGAAAGCGCGCTGCTTGTGCGCGGGCTTGAGCGAAATCGGCGACCACGCGGCACGGACCGCGTATGGCAAGCGCCGCACCTCCGGCGTATCGATCTCAGGCGCGTCCGAAGGCGTCGCGTCGAACCCAGCCGCCTTGGCTGCCTCGGCCCCGGCGCGCGCGCCCTCGGCAAAGCGTGCTGAAAGATCCATCTCGCCGTTGCAGCGCCCGGCCGAGACTTCGGCCTGCCACGACTTGTGCGGGCGCATGGCCGCAAGCTCTTCGTCGTAGCGCAACTGCCCGCGCGACTGCGAAAACAGCGCGGCGTTCGGTGACCAGCCGCCCGAGACGGCCAGCAGGTCGCATTCGATGTCGTTCGGCTCGCCCACGGGCTGGCCGTTCGCGTCAATCTGCACGATACAGGCGCTGGCGATACGTGTGCGCCCGCGCGTGCCATCCACGACCGTGCCGGCATAGACCGGGATGTCGAGGTCCGCGGCGGCGCGGCGCAGTTCCGGCTCGATCTCGTGGCGGATGTCGATCACGCCCGCGACGTCTGCGCCCGCGCGCTTCAGGTCGAACGCGGTCTGCCAAGCATTCGAGTTATTCGTATAAATGAGCGGACGCTGGCCGGGAAGTACGCCGTAGCGATGCAGATAGGTGCGCACCGCGCCCGCGAGCATGATGCCGGGGCGGTCGTTGCCATCGAACACCAGCGGGCGCTCGGTCGCGCCTGTCGCGAGTACCACGTGCTTCGCGCGCACGCGCCAGACGCGCTGGCGCGGCTGGCTGGCGTCGCGCTCACCCTCGGGCAGATGGTCCTGCAGCTTCTCGTGCAGCATGACGAGATTATCACTGTAGTAGCCGGTCGCGGCGGTCCGCTTGAGGATCAGGGTTTCGGATGCCTGCGCCAGTTCGGCTTCCGCCTGCGCCACCCACTCGTGCGGCAGTTGCCCGCCGATGCCGGTATCGCCCGGGTTCATCGACAATAACGAGCCGCCGAGTTCCGCCGTTTCCTCCGCCAGAATCACTCGCGCGCCCGAACGCGCCGCCGACAGCGCCGCCATCAACCCGGACGCGCCAGCGCCGATGACCAGCACATCGCAATGCCGGTTTATGCTTTCATACCAGTCCGGGTCTTGCTCGGTTGGCGCGCGGCCCAGGCCCGCCGCGGCACGGATCACGGGCTCGAACCAGGACCATTTGCCCGGCGGGCCCATGAAGGTCTTGTAGTAGAAGCCGGCTGGCAGGAATTGATGCGCCACATCGTTGAGCGCACCGACATCAAAGCGCAACGATGGCCAGCAATTCTGCGCGAACGCCTCCAGCCCGTCATGGATTTCAGCCTCGGTCGCGCGGGTGTTCGGGTCGGTGCGCGCCGCATCCGTCCCGATCTGCACGAGCGCAGCGGGGTCTTCCGCGCCTGCGCCGAGGATGCCGCGCGGGCGATGATACTTGAAGCCGCGGGCGATCATGTGCACGCCGTTCGCGAGCAGCGCGGAGGCAAGCGTGTCCCCGGCAAAGCCTTCATAAGACTTGCCGTCGAAGCTGAAGCTAACGGTTCTGCGCCGGTCGATGCGCCCGCCCGCGGCAAGCCGGTAAGGCTGGCGTGATCTGGCTATCGGTCCGCTCATGCGTTCACATCCTTTCCAGCAGCCTGATCCACGGTGATTTTGGTGCCGTCATTGCCCGAGCCGATCGCCGGCTCACCCGCGGGCGTTTTCAGCCCCGGCGCGTCGATGTCGGGCCGCGGTTCGCCCATCTTGTAGATGGCGTAGATCTTGTCGGTCGCGGTGTCGCGCAAGGCATTGAACCACTTGCGGCAGCCCGCGGCATGGTTCCAGCGCTCGGCGAACAGGCCCTTGGGGTTGTCGCGCATGAACACGAACTCCGCCCATTCGGCATCACTCAAAGCCTCGCTGTTGAGCGGGCGCGCGATATGCGCTTGGCCGCCATAGGAGAATTCGCTCTGATCGCGCGGGCCGCAATAGGGGCATTCGATGATGAACATGGCTGTCCTCTCCAGGCCTAATGGGCCACCGCCGCCGCGCCGTGCTCGGCGACAAGCGCGCCGCTGGCGAACCGCTCCATGGTGAAGGGGGCGGCGATCTCGTTCGGCTCGTCCTTCGCAACGAGATCGGCGAAGACGTGGCCGGAGCCAGGCGTCGCCTTCCAGCCGCCTGTGCCCCAGCCACCATTGATGTAAAAGCCCTTGACTGGCGTCTTGGTGATGACCGGGCTGGCATCCGGGCACACATCCACCGTCCCGCCCCACTGGCGCAGCATCCGCAGCCGTGAAAAGATCGGGAACAGTTCCAGGAGCGCGGAGATTTCGTGCTCGACGACCTCGATGCCACCGCGCTGGGTGTAGGACAGATGCGCGTCAATGCCAGCGCCGATAACCAGTTCGCCTTTGTCGGACTGGCTGCAGTAGGCGTGCACCGCGTTCGACATAACCACGCAGGGCACCAGCGGCTTGATCGGCTCGGAGACGAGTGCTTGCAGCGGATGGCTCTCGATCGGCAGGCGCACGCCCGCCATCTTCGCGATCACGCTGGTGTGTCCGGCCGTTACGCTCGCCACGCGGGGTGTCCTGATCTCGCCGCGCGTCGTCTCGATGCCCGTGACCGCACCGGCTTCGGTGTTGATGCGCGTCACTTCGCAATTCTGGATGATGTCAACGCCGAGCGCCGATGCCGCGCGTGCATAACCCCACACCACCGCGTCATGCCGGTTCACGCCGCCGCGCCGTTGCAGCGTCGCGCCGATGACCGGGAAGCGCACATCCGGAGAGATGTTGATCGGCGGGCAGAACTCCTTGACCTGCTTGGCGTCGAGATACTCGCTGTCGATGCCGTTCAGCCGGTTGGCCTCCACGCGGCGCTTCAGGGCGCGTGCCTCGCCGTCATCATGCGCCAGGTTCAAAACCCCGCGATGGCTCATCATGATGTTGAAGTTGAGCTTGCGGCCGAGCCCTTCCCACAGCTTGAGGGCGTGCTCGTAGATCGCCGCGCTTTCGTCGTGGAGGTAGTTCGAGCGGATGATCGTGGTGTTGCGCCCGGCGTTGCCGCCGCCGATCCAGCCCTTTTCCACCACGGCGATAT
>CAZYYQ010000075.1:0-8721 GCA_964651275.1 uncultured Hyphomicrobiaceae bacterium
GCTTGCGCACCTTACGCCCGGTAAGCCGCAGACCTTCGAAGGCCTGCGGGCTGGTGACTTCGTGGATGAGATGGCGGTCGATGTAGATCAGCGAGGTGCCGTCCTCCTGGATATCGACGACATGGTCGTCCCAGATCTTGTCATACAACGTTCGTCCGCCAGTCCTGGCCATCGTCACATCCTCCGGTGTTTCGCCCGTTTGCCGCAGATATTGGCATCGAGACCGGAAACGCCCATACCACTATGCGGCCCGAGCGTTATGATTTCTCGGCGTCCTGCTCGGGCGCGGCCTCGTCGCTGGCCTCTTCCTCAACGGCTGGCACCTCGTCGAGTGTCGCTTCGGCCATCAGGCCGCGCGCCTGTGCGGGCCAGTCATCGCGCTCGATCTGTCCGCCGAGGCCAAGCGCATCGTCCACCTTGGCAATGTCGTCATCGGAAAAGGCCGCGATCTGGTGGTACTGGATGACGCCCAGCTTCTTCAGCCGCGCCTGCACGTCGCTGTCCAGCCCCGTGATGCGTGTGAGGTCGTCCGGCTGGCCCTTCGGCTTCTCGAAGCCCTTGAACTTCTTGCCGCCCTCGATAGTGCGCATCCGCACGTCACGCCGCTCGGGGATGCGCGCCGCCTTGCCGCGAAGGCCGCGAAGATAATACAGCTTGGCACGGCGGACCTTGCCGCGGCGCACGATCTCGATCGACTCGATCAGCGGGGAATAGACCGGAAACACACGTTCGACCCCCTCGCCATAGGAGATCTTGCGCACGGTGAAGCTTTCTTGCAGGCCGCCGCCGCTGCGCGCAATGCACACGCCTTCATAGGCCTGAACGCGCTCGCGGTTGCCCTCGACCACGCGGACGTTGACGCGCACGGTGTCGCCCGCCTGAAACGGCGGGATCCGACGCTTCTTCTCAAGTTCGGCGGCCTGTTCCCGCTCGATTTCCTCGATAATGTTCATGTCTCACACCCTTTAGCCGCCGGGCGCGCGGAAGCGCAGCCGCCAGTCGATATCACGCCCATGATGGGAAGTTGCGAGGAGTGATAAAACACTTTCTTGCGCTTGTCGATGGGGTTTCGCAGGGTCAGATTTTTCGCAAATGAATTATTCAGCTATAGCGCGACAAGGGTAAGGAATCCGCACACGGGTGCGCGCGAGACTGACCAACGAATCGAAACGGCCAGCGCGCGCGACCGGTGATACTGCCCCTTAGCGAGCAACGCCTCGGCTTTTCATGCGGTTCGCCCACACGGACCGCTCATTCCGCTGCTTGGCAAGACTGACCAGACGGCGCTGCCAAATTGCGAAGGCCAGCACCGAGAGAAGTGTAAACGCAGCCAACGGATAGATAATTGCGATGTTTTCGACCATCTGAGAATGCCTCGATTTTTGTTTCGGATGTACCTGTTACTTTCCGCCACAGGATTCCGATCAGAAACGAGGCATAGGCATTTTGTCACATGACCAGATCATAACTTTCTAATCAGCACGCGATGCAGCGACACAAAATTTATTGCTGGGGGATGAAACAAAAATTGTGATGGCAACTCTTGCATCGCCATCTGTTCCATGCGCGTGGCATGTAACGAACCGGCCCGCATTTCGGTTCAAATTTATGTTTGCCCCGCGGCCGTCTCAGGCTCCGCTTCATCCGCGTCCGCCAGTTCTTCTGCCCACAGCGTCGCCGACGGCGCGGGCTGCGACGGACCGAGCACGTAGTCGCCCTGATCCTCGGGCGCAGAGCGCCGCGTCATGCGGTAAACCGCAAACAACGCGATTCCCAGATGGATCAGCGCCAGATAAGCCGCAAAACCCTCCGGACCGAAGACGCTCATCAGCCAACCAGCCCCAGAGGGTCCCAAGACCGCGCCCGCGCCGAAGATCAACACCAGCGTGCCGCTGGCCGCCACCATCTGGTTCGGCTGAAGCCAATCGTTGGTGTAGGCAAGGAAAATCGGATAAAGGCTGAGCACCAGCCCGCCCATGAGCGCACTAGCCAGCAGCAGCGCGATAAACGAGACCGCTGAAAGCGCCTGCATCAACAAGCATGCAAGCGCCGCGGCAATGGCGATGGCAAGGATCACGACGCGCCGGTCGAAAACGTCGGACAGCTTGCCCAGCGGCCATTGCAGCACGACAGCGCCCATGACCAGCGCGATCATGAACACGGAGACCTCGCCAACCGACAGTCCCAGCTTGCTGGCATAGACCGGAGCCATGCCGAGGATCACGCCCTGTGCGATACCGGTTGCGAAGCAGCCGATCGCGCCGAGCGGCGCTTTCTTTACGAGGAACGGCACGCTCACCGATTGCGGCGTGGAGACATCCGGCTGAGGCGTGGCAGTCACCAGGATCGGCACCAGTGCGAACGAGATGACAATCGAGCACAGGATGAACAGTTGAGCCGTCTCCGGCGGTGCCGCATTGAGCATCAATTGGCCGCCGGCAAGCCCAAGATAGCCGATGACCCAATACAGCGCCAGAATGCTGCCTCTTAGATTGTTGGAAACGCTGTGGTTGAGCCAGCTTTCCGTGACCACGTATAGGCCGGCGAAGCTGAGGCCGGTCAGAAACCGCATCGCCGTCCAGACGCTCGGGGTGACGTACAGGCTGTGCACGAGAATTGCTATCGAGGCTAGCGAGGCGAGCGCGCCGAAGGTTCGCACATGCCCCACGTTACGCAGCAATATTGGCGTGATCATCGAGCCGGCGAGAAAGCCGACATAAAAGCCCGACATCATCAGGCCGGTGATCGCATCACCGAAACCTTCGGACTCGGCGCGAAGGCCAAGCAGACTGCTCTGCAGGCCATTGCCCGCCAGCATTGCGCCCATGCCCAGCAGCAGCGCCCAGATCTTGAGCGCGGCCGAGGCGGTCGTATCCGGCGCGCCGGGTGCAGCATTCGCCGTCATCAGTGCTCTCCTGTGATGCGCTGCCCCGGATCATGCCGCATGCGGTTGCACAGTCGGTCTCAGAAATCGCCGAGCGTCGTCTCCAGAAGCTGCTGTAAGGACGACCACGACTTGCGGTCCGCGCGTTCCTGATAGCGGTCGGAGCCGAACACCGTGAAGGCATGGGGTGCGCCGGAATAAACCTCGATCTCGTATGTCACGCCGGCGGCTTCAAGTTCGCGCGAAAGCTGGGCGACATCGTCCATCGTGATCGAGCTGTCCGAGCCGCCATGCGCGATCAGGATCGGCGGGGTATCCGCGGAATAGCTCTGGCCTTCCGGCGTCGACAGCCCGCCGTGGAAGCTTACATAGCCCTTGACGTTCTCGGCCTTGCCGGAGCGCGCCAACTCCAGCGTCGCCGCGCCGCCGAAGCAGTAGCCTATGACCACCGCATTGCCGCCACCCAGCCGGCGCGCCTTTGCAAGTCCGGCGAGGATCAGCCTGCGCATTTTCTCGCGGTCATTGTAGAGCTTGCCGGTCTCGGCCTTCTTCGCGCCGGTTTCGACCGGGCGGTTGCCCTTGCCGTACAGATCGACCGCGAAGGCGTCGTAGCCCATCCCGGCGAGCATGTCAGCACGCTTGCGCTCGTAGTCCGTCAGCCCATCCCAATCGTGGATGATCAGGACGAGCCCCTTGGCGTCATCGCCTGCATCGGCGTGATAGCCTTCGAAGGTCGCACCATCGACCTCATAGATCACGGCCGCCCCAGCCCGCGCCGACGTCGCAAAGCACAGCGCGGCGATCATCGTCAAGATGAATTTCATCGCTTCGTCTCCTTCCGATCCTGAGGGGCTTTCACCGAAGCAGACAGCCATCAAGCTGTTACTGCGAGCGTATGTATCATCATCGCTCCCGGCATGCGAGCGGCGCGAACGCCGCCAATCCACTTGTCGCATGTCAGCTATTTCGCGTAAGGTTTTCTCGATCACCGAATGACGAAAGCGTAGACATCTGAATAGGCGACCTCCATAAACTCGGCGCGTCAAGCCGCGATGCACCCCATCAAAACCGAGGGATACAGGACATGGTTCGCTGGCGCGGTCGCAGAGAAAGCGAGAATGTCGAGGACCGGCGCGGCCAGAGCGGGCGGCGTGGCTTCCCGTTTCCGTTTCCTCGCGGGCGCAGCGGGCGCGGCATGCGCCTTCCCCTTCCGCAAGGTCGCGCGGGACGCGGCACAGGGCTTGGCATCACCGGCATACTGGTTCTGATCGGCCTGATGCTGCTGTTCGGCATCGATCCGCGCGTACTGCTCGATGGCGGCGTGAGCGTCCCGCAGACGCAGCGGCCATCCGGCGACCCCACCCGTAGCCCGTTTCCCGATCTCGACATCCCCAGACTGCCCGGGCAGGGCGAGACCACGCGCCCCAGCACACGTACGGTGGACAAGCCATCCGGACGCACCGGCAGCGACGACGACCTCGCGAGTTATGTGAAGGTGATCCTCGCCGACACTGAGGATGTCTGGACCAAGCTGTTCCGGTCCTTCGGCCAGAGCTACCGCAAACCCACTCTGGTGCTGTTCTCCGGCTATACCCAGACCCGTTGCGGCGCGGGCATGGCGGCAATGGGGCCGTTCTACTGCCCGCTGGACCAGAACGTCTATATCGACCTGTCATTTTACCGAAAGTTGCGCCAGCAGTTCGGCGCGCCCGGAGATTTCGCGCAGGCCTACGTGATCGCGCATGAGGTCGGCCACCATGTGCAAACGCTGCTCGGCATCGCCGAAAAGGTTCAGGGCGCAAAACAGCGTATGGGCCAGCGCCAAGCTAACGCGCTGCAAGTGCGCATGGAGTTGCAGGCGGATTGCTTCGCCGGCGTCTGGGCGAACCGCATCGACCGCGAGAAAGGCGTGCTGGAGAAAGGCGACATCGAAGAAGGGCTGCGCGCAGCCAGCGCCATCGGCGACGACACCATCCAGCGACGCACCCAGGGTCGGGTTGTCCCGGATGCCTTCACGCACGGCACCTCGGAGCAGCGCGTGCGCTGGTTCCGGCGCGGGCTGGAGAGCGGGCGGGTCGAGACCTGCGACACTTTCCGCGCCGAGCGGCTTTGACTTCTCGTCAAACGCCGCCGTTCCACGTACGGTTTCATCCATAACTGCCCGATCAACGGGGAAAGCACCCTCATGGCAGAACGGCACTTCTTCAACATTGACGACCCGGAAGGCGGGATTCCGCGCGAGCTGGCGCCCGGGATCACGACAACCCTGTTTCCCGGCGAGCACGCGATGCTCTCGATCGTCCGGATCGATCCGCACACACGCGGCACGTTGCATCACCACCCCGAAGAACAATGGGGCTACTGCATCGCTGGCTCCGGGGTGCGTGTGCAGGGAGACGAAAAAGTCTCTGTGAAAACCGGCGACTTCTGGCGCACGCCAGGTGGGACGCCCCACACGATGGAAGCGGGACCGGACGGGCTGGTGGTGATGGACGTGTTCGCACCGCCGCGCGAAGCATACAGGACCGCAGGCAGCGGCGTCGGCGAGGCGCAGGAATGAGCGTGCGCCATCACCGCGACGGTTTTTCCCGGCCCAGCCGCACGCGAGCGCTGGCTTACGGCTTCGGTCCGACATACGGCGGATATTTGCGCGCGTCGACGCAGGCTTGCCCATCCCAATAGTAGTATTCTCCGCAGCTTCGCGGACGGTACGGGTAGTACTGTTCCGAAGGTGTGTCCGTACCGTCGCCCAAGTGCGGACGGCGCGGGTCGAATCCGCGGTCGCGCTTGCGAACGTTACCCGGCTCCTCATCACGCAGGAACCGGTCTTCGTCGTAATACTCGGGATATACGCGACGATACGGCCGTTCATATCCCGGGTCATAATCGTCATAGCCGCGATAGCCGTCGTAGTGGCGAGGCCGCCTGTAGTAGCCGCCGTCATCATACCGCCGATAGCGGTGCCGGATATCGAGATAGTCACTTTCCGGATCGTCTGCGAAATAAGGATCATCCGCTTCGAGCGGCGGACCGCTCTCATAGTCGTCGGCAGGCAAATGATAGGCCTGCGCTAAGGTGGCACCGCCGGCAATCACGGCGGCCAGCATCAAGAGTGTCAGAACGCGCGACATCATTTCTCCCCATGAGCCGAGTGGGCATCTGCGCGGGGACGCCCAAGCACCCTGACATCCTTGATAGCTTCAATTTGTGCGAATTTTGAATCGGGAGCGCAAAAACAGTTAACGCAGCGGGGAAAAGCGACGGCGCCACTTCGCATACCCCCTTGCGCGCTACGCCGGACCGATCCGCTCGGCAAGCCGCTTGCCCGCGCCGCAACTGTATGTCCAGCCGAACATGCCGTGGCCGACGCTGACCGACAGCCGCGCGACCCGCGTTGGCCCGACTAGCGGCAGCCCGTCGGGCGTCATGGGCCGCTCGCCTGCCCAGCCGTGCGGTTCCGCCGTATAGTCCGCCGCCTCGGGCAGCAAGCGGCGCGCGGTTTCCGTCAGCTTCGCGATGCGCGCCTCCACCACCCGCCTGTCGCCGCGCGCAAACTCGGCAAAGCCCGCCACGCGGAACCGCTCGCCCAGCCGGCAGAACACCATTTTGTTGGCCGCATCGGTGATGTTGACGACGGGCGCGCCCTGGCGCGCGGGCAGCGTGATGCTGAACCCCTTGATCGGATAGATCGGCAGGGACAGCCCGGCGGTGCGACCTAGCGGTTCGGCGTCGGGGCCTGCGGCAAGCACGTAATGGTCCGCTTCGAGCCGCCCGGCCGAGGTTTCCAGGCCTGCAACCGCGCCGTCGCGCCGGACGATCCGGTTGACCTGCACGCCAGTGTGGGTGTGCACGCCCAACTCGTTTTCGCACACAGCCATGAGCGCGCGGCAAAATCGCCCGGCGTCGCCAGCCTCGTCGCCCGGCGCATAGACGCCGCCGGCGAAATCCGTACCGTATCGCGCAAGCGCCGGGTCAAGCGAGATGCATTCTTCCCGGCTGAGCCGGCGTTGTTCGACGCCCGCCGCCTGCTTCATCGGGATCACTGCGGCAGCATGATCGAGCGCTGCCTCGCTCTGGTGCAGGACCAGCTTGCCCGTGCGGCTGTAGTCGAACTTGACGTCGTGCTCCGCCAGCATCGCGTGCAACGCATCACGGGACTCGACGCTCAGGGAAAGCGCCGCGCGGGCGTTGCGCGCGAACCGTGATGACGTACAGTTGCGCAAAAACCGCAGCCCCCAGTTCATCAGCTTCACGTCGAACAGCCGCGTCATGACATAGGCGGGCTCCAGCCCGGCAATGATGCGCGGCAGCTTCGGCAGCAGATCGGGCCGCGCCATCGGCTCGACATAGGAATAGCTGAGTTGGCCGCCATTGGCGAAGCTGGTGCCCTCGCCGCTGCGCGCGTGGTTGTCGAGGATTTCGACGTCGTGGCCGGCGCGCGCGAGATAGTAGGCCGCCGTGACCCCGGCGACGCCCGCGCCGATGATGATGATGCGCATTGCGCCTCCTATTCGTCATCCGTTAGCAGGTCGGGCCGGCGCGCGCGCGTCAGCGCCAGCGCCTGTTCGCGCCGCCACCGCGCAATGCGCGCATGATCGCCCGACAGCAGCACATCCGGGATTTCGCGCCCTTCCCATGCGCGCGGGCGGGTATAGTGCGGATATTCCAGCAGGCCGGTCTCGAAGCTCTCCTCCACAAGCGATGCGCCCGCGCCAATCACGCCGGGCAACAGCCGCACGCAGGCGTCGATCAGCACCATCGCAGGCAACTCGCCGCCCGACAGCACGTAATCCCCGATCGAGATTTCCTCCGCGTCGCGCGCGTCGAGCACCCGCTGATCCACGCCTTCGAAACGCCCGCAGAGCAGCAACGCGCCCGGCCCTGCGCTCAGATCCCGCACGCGCGCCTGCGTCAGCGGCGTGCCGCGCGGCGAGAGATAGATCAGCGGCAGGCCCGCATGCTTCGCGCGCGCTGCATCGATGGCCGCCGCCACGACATCCGGGCGCATCACCATGCCGGGGCCGCCGCCTGCGGGCGTGTCATCGACCGAGCCGTGCCGGTCGAGGGCGAAGTCGCGGATATTGCGCGCCTCAAGCGCCCAGATACCCTCGCCCAGCGCGCGCCCCGACAGGCTCTCGCCGAGCGGGCCGGGAAACATCTGCGGATAGATGGTCAGCACGCAGGCGCACCATGGCACAGTTGCCTCGCCTGTTTTCGGCAAATCACTCATCCGGGCGTGATAGTCTTTCAAGCGGACCGTGTCATCCTCTCGCTCGCGGCTTGCAATAACCGCGCCTCACGCGTAAGCAACCGCCGCAACCAAACTCACACGAAAAAGAGTGCCGCAATGACCGACCGCCCCCTGCTCGCCATCATCCTCGCCGCCGGACAGGGCAAACGCATGAAATCGCGCCTGCCCAAGGTGCTGCACGAGGTGGCGCGGCGGCCCATGGTCGGGCATGTCCTCCACGCAGCGCGCATGGCGGGCGCAAACGAGATCGCAGTGGTCATCGGGGTCGGCGGCGAACAGGTCCGCGACGCGGTCGCCGGCGTCGACGCCGAAGCGCAGATTTTCGTGCAAGCCGAGCAGCTCGGCACGGCCCATGCGGTGGAAGCGGCGCGTGGTGCGTTCGCAGATTTCGACGGCGATACGATCGTGCTCTACGGAGACACTCCGCTGATCCAGCCCGAGGCGCTGCAAGCCCTGCGCGCCGCGCTCACCGAGGGCGCAGACATCGCCGTGCTGGGTTTCGATGCCGCCGACCCGACCGGCTATGGCCGCTTGCTGCGCGACGGCGAGGGCGCGCTGTTCGGCATACGCGAGGAAAAAGACGCCA
>CAZYYQ010000076.1:0-8705 GCA_964651275.1 uncultured Hyphomicrobiaceae bacterium
TCGCACATGCCCATCTCGGGGGCGTATTTGAGGAACAGCCGCACATTCGGTTCGTAGACGTCGGGGGCGAGATCGAGCAGCCGGTTGTAGTTCGAGCGGTCCATCGCCAGCAACAGGTCGAATGTCTTGAAGTCGTCGCGAGAAAACTGACGGGCACGCTGTTTCGAGATGTCGATGCCGCGAATGGCGAGCGCCTGCTGCGCGCGAATGTCGGGCGGGCGCCCGACCTGCCAGCTTCCAGTGCCACAGGAGTCGATCCGGAAGCGATCCGACAATCCCGCATCCGCTACCACCTGCCGGAAAACGCCCTCGGCCATGGGGGACCGGCAGATGTTGCCGAGGCAAACGAACAAAACGGAAAAACGCCCGGATGGATGCGCCATTAGCCGTCCACCTTCAACCCGCTTGGAAATGTATTCATGAGCTTATCAGAGGCTGCGAGCATGACAAGTGGCTGACGGGCAGGCGTTTTCCAGCGGAGCGGATTTTTGGCGAAAAAATATAACGAAATAAGTGCGTTATGCCGCGACTTGTAACGCCATCCGCCTTTCGTAGGGTGTGGAAATTGCCAGCCGGGGGCGCCGGCGCGTCGGAAGGTCACTCACGGGGCCTGAAGCCTTCCAGGCGATAAAAATGAAGGCTGCGGCTTTTGGTTGGGCCGGCGGGGATCTCTTGTGCGCCTAGCGGCGTCACCGTCTCGAACCGCGCTGCGATTTCGTCGACATTTCGCGACTGCGTGACCAGCAGGATCGGCTCCGGTGTCTGCGCGCTGATCGGCCGGGTCATCTCGAAATGGTCGCGCGGCGGCCCCTCGCCCCGCCAACTCACGATCTCGACGTCTGCATCGCGCAGATAATACAGCATCTCCGCGGCCAGCGAGCGGCGGTCGGTCATTAAAGATTTATGGTCGCCCTCGTCGATCCGGCTGCGCGCCGCCGCGGCAATACCCTGCCAGCCAAGCGTACGCGCATATGGGTCTGCCCCGCCGGGTAGTGCGAACTGCCCAGCCAGTGCTGCCCCGAGCGAAACCGCCACCAGCGCGGCGAAATGAATCAGGAACGAGGTCGCATAGATCCTGCGCGCGCTGCGTTCGACCATCAGCGCGGCAACCAGCACCGAAGCCGAGACGTAAGCAGTAGCCGCCCAGTTTGCATGCGCGCGGGAGAGGAATGCCTGTGTCGTGATGAGCAGGATGATCGGCACTGAAAAGCACAGCAGGAAGCGGTACGGATCGCCCCAGCCGTCGCGGATCGCGCGCCATGTCGCCCAGATCAGGATACCGAACAGGATCGGTCCGAATACGCCGAACTGCGCGCCGAAGAATTCCAGCGCCTTGCCGGGGTGGAACAGCGAGCCTTGCCAGTTGGCGTTGTCGGCGGTGTGGGAGATGGTCGCAAAGCCGTTTTCGAGGTTCCAGAGAACATTGGGGGCAAGCAAGGCAAGCGCGATCACCAGCGCCAGCAGGCCGCGTGGACTGATGAGCAGCCAGCGCGCGCGCGGCGTGAGCGCCAGATACACGGCCAGCCCCAGCACGAAGTAGGCCATCGCGTATTTCGCCAGCAGGCCGACACCGACCGCCAGCCCGAGCAGAACGGCCCACGTCCAGCCGCGCGTCTCCAGCAGCTTCACGAGGCAGAACAAGGCGCTGGCCCAGAAGAACAACAGCGGCACGTCCGTCGAGATCAGGGTCGATGACAGGGAGACGCCGGGCAATGTCGCGAACACCACCGCCGACCAGAAGCCGAACCTCTCGTCGAACAGCTTGCGCGCCAGTAGGAACACCATGATGCTGGTGGCGGTGTGCATGAGGGGCGATACGGCGCGAATACAGGCTTCGCCATTGCCGCAGACCTCGGTCGCTGCGCGGATTAGCCAGCCGATCACCGGGGGCTTGGAGAAATAGCCCCATGCCAACTCCCGCGACCATGCCCAGTATTGCGCCTCGTCGAAAAACAGGTCGGTCCGCGCGAAGTAGACGGCGACAAGGCGGATTGCCGTGAGGATTGCGAGAAACACGGCGAGCCGCCAGACGAAACCTTGCGGCAACATGTCGACGGGAAACAGCGGGCGCGGTTCACCGGAGGCCGACGGCTCACGTCCCTTGCGTAACGCCGGCAGCACGTTGGGCGTCATGAAATCGGAATTTTCCGCGGGATTCATATGCACGAAGAAAAACCGCCGTTGCTGCAAAATTGGCAATGAGTAGAACCGCGCATGGTTCCCGTTTTGGGTGATCGCCTCGCCCCGTTCCCCATGGCGTGAATTATCACCTCAAACGCAGGAAACCGCCGACCCAAGCGTTTCGGCCAAGTTTTGCCGGCTGAGTGTGGCATCAACAAGCTTGTGCATTGCAATACCGGGCTGGTATTCGGGATTTGTCCGAGCTGCGAGTGATTATGGCAACGCCTTCTGAAGACAATCTGCATGTGGTTACCGTCGTCATCCCGGCGCTGAACGAGGAGGGCAACATATCCCGTCTCGTCCGTGAGACGCTGGAGGTGGTGCCCGACACGGTTCTCGCCGAGATCATCGTGGTCGATGACGGCAGCACCGACGCCACGCATGACGAGCTGACCGCGCTGGCGGGTCAGGAGCCGCGGCTGCGTGTGATCCGCCACGCCGCCCGCTGCGGGCAGAGCGCGGCGCTGCGCACCGGCATCCTAGCGGCCCGCAGTGGGGTGATCGCGACAATGGATGGCGACGGGCAGAACGATCCGCGAGACATCGCCGGCTTGCTCGCGAAGCTCGCGCCGTCACTTGGCAGCGGCCCGGCGCTCGTTGGCGGTCACCGGGTTTCGCGAAAGGCGAGCGGCTGGAAGCGGTTCGGCTCGCGGTTCGCCAACGGCGTGCGTGCGCGGCTGCTGCGCGACGAAAGCCCGGATTCGGGATGCGGCATAAAGGTGTTCTGGCGCGATGCATTCTTGCGCCTCCCGTTCTTCACGAGCATGCACCGCTTTCTGCCGATGCTGTTCCGCTGCTACGGGCTGCAAACCGCGAGCCACCCTGTCAACGACAGGCCGCGCATGGCCGGAACGTCGAAATATACGAATATCGGCCGCCTCATGATCTCGATCTATGACCTGATCGGTGTCGTCTGGCTACGCAGGCGCACCTTGGTCCCGGATATCGCAGCCGACAGCGCGCCGGTCGCGCGCGCATGGCCTCTCGATGAGCGGGCGAGCAGCGAGCGCCTCGCGATTGACGCAAAGACGCAAGACGCTTCGGCGTCGCAGCCAGGCCACGGTACCCAGCGCGAACGCGCCGTCAACGATTAGGCCGCGTTGAACTTGGTGCGCAATTGAGTTAAGCGACTCTTTCGAGGGAATAAGCCGCCAGACTTACGGCGACGACGGAAATGGTCGCTGCTGGCAATCCGCGGATGAGCGAACCGGCACCATCGTGCCGACAAGCCCGGGGGGCTTCATCAAATGGATATGAATCAGGCCGCCGGCTGGTGGGCGAACATTTCCTGGGTCGAACTGACCTGGCTCGGCGTCGGTTTCATGGCGCAGGCAATGTTCTCGATGCGCTTCTTGATGCAGTGGATCGCGAGCGAGCGCGCCCGCAAAAGCGTCATGCCCGAGGTATTCTGGTATTACAGCTTCGCCGGTGGATTGATGCTGTTCGTGTATGCCATTTACCGCATGGACCCGGTGTTCATGCTTGGTCAGGGGACCGGCCTGCTGATATATTCGCGAAACATCTATTTCATCTGGCGCGCGAAGAAGCAGGCGGCTCAGCTTTCTGCCGAGCCAGTACCGGCCCCGGCGGCCAAGGTGCCCGCCGAGTAGCCGGCGTCCTGTCGAACTTCTGAGCACCTGAAGGATTCTCCTACCATGAACAAAGTCGCAAGGATTGGCCAAAAGGCAGGCACTGCAATTCTGTTTGCCATCGGTCTTATGGCGTTCGCCGCTACGGCCACGGCGCAGGACAGCATGATTGTGAAGGAGAGCCCTCACAGCGTTGCTGAGACACTCGACCGGCTGGCGAAGGCCGCAGAAGACAAAGGGCTGAAGATCTTCAGCCGCATCGATCACGCGGGCGGCGCTAAGTCGGCCGGCATGGACCTGCGGCCGACACAACTGCTGGTCATCGGCAATCCGAAGGTCGGCACGCCGCTGATGCAGGCCGATCAGCGGATGGCCCTCGAATTGCCGCTGCGGATCGCCTCGTGGCAGGACGCCAATGGAACCGTTTGGGTCGGTTATTGGTCGCCGGAGGTCTTCGCGGTGCAATACGGCGTACAAGGGCAGGACGAGCGGCTGAAAAACATTGCGGCCGCGCTCGATGGCCTCACCGGAGCGGCGATTGCGACGGACTGATGTGGCTGTAGTCGTTCCAGTCCAAGGGAGCGTGCCCCAAGCGGGGCAGGAGGGCAGCCATTTCTCATCTCGTTATGCCCGATTGGGAGATCGGCACGCGTATTCCGCGCGTTTCGGTCCGCGCGCTCATCCTTGACTGCGATGACGTCATTGCTGTCGAAAATGATGCCGCGCCGGCCAAGCTGCACATGCCGGGCGGTGGTCTGGAGCATGGCGAGACCATGCTCAGCGCCCTGCGCCGTGAGTTACTCGAAGAATTGCAGGTCGGTGCGGCGTCAGCAGAATATCTGCTGGCCATCGAAAATATGTTCGACACCTATCTGGGCGTATTTCACTGCGTTGATCATGTGTTTCTCGTGACGCCGGACGGTCAGCCGCGCGCCGGCGAGCCGGAACTTACCATGCACCGCCTGCCGCTTGCCACGATCTCAGAAGCGCCATTTTATCCGACCGCATTCCGCGACCTGTTGGCGCAACCGGGCTGGCGATCACGCAGATATCTGATGGCAGGCAAATTTTCCGGCGACAGCGATGATTGAGGAAGCCTCGAGCACGGTGCATCAGCCGGCGCTTGGCCGTCGCCCATGCACCATGTTCAGGAAACGGTCGCGGTAATCCGCGTCATCCTTGAACACGCCGGTGAAGCGCGTGGTGATCGTTGACACGTCCGTTTTATGGATGCCGCGCGTCGTCATGCATTGGTGTAGCGCGTCAATCAGTATCGCTACGCCGCGCGGGCGGAGCGCCTGCTCGATAGCCTCGGCAATTTGCGCGGTCATTGTCTCCTGCGTCTGAAGCCGCTTGGAGAAAATCTCCACGACACGGGCGAGCTTGGAAATACCGACCACGCGGTCCCGCGGCAGATAGGCGACATGCGCAACGCCGAGGATCGGCGCGATGTGGTGCTCGCAGTGCGATTCCAGCCGGATATCGCGCAGCATAACCAGGTCGTCATAACCATGCACTTCCTCAAATGTGCGCGACAGCACCTCGATCGGGTTCTCGCTGTAACCCGAGAAATGCTCGCCATACGCGTCGACCACGCGGCGCGGCGTATCAATCAGGCCCTCGCGCGATGGATCGTCGCCGGCCCAGAGGATGAGCGTGCGCACAGCCGCCTCGGCTTCCTCGCGCGTGGGCATGTCTTTCGCCCCGGCGTTCGCGTCCGCTGCGCCGTTACGGTGGGACGGCTCCCCGAGGACTTCGGAACGGGTCGTGAGGGAAGTTTTCATGCTGGGCAAATCCATTTCATGGTCATTTTAACGCCCGCGGGGCCTTTTCGGTTCTCTCTAATCGTGCCCGTGCGGCGAGCTCGCATCTTGACACGAACACAGGCCGCTTCCCATTCTTCTCGTAAGAGAGGCCGACGCAGACTGTTGTGCGCTACGCGATATAAGATAGGTCACAGACTGAGCCAAGTGCGCGGTGGCGAACACGCGGAACGATCCGAACGGCCGGTGCGGAAGCACCGAGTGCGCCGGAGGTAAGAATGAACGATCTCGACGACATTTACGCCGATAAACTTCTGGGTCTGGCAGCGTCGATCAGCCGGACGCATCGGCTGTCAGGGCCCGACGTTTCGGCGTCAGCGCATTCGCGGTTGTGTGGCTCCACCGTCCGGGTCGATCTATGCTTCGACGACGGCCGAGTCAGCGACTTCGGACAGAACGTGAAAGCATGCCTGCTCGGTCAGGCTTCGGCTTCGGTCGTCGCGCGCGAGATCGTAGGGACTTCTGTTGAAGAGTTCCGCGATGTGGCCGCACAGATGCGTGCAATGCTAAAGGAAAACGGCCCGCCGCCCAAGGGCCGCTGGGCCGACCTCGCACTGCTGGAGCCGGTGCGTGACTATCGCGCGCGGCATCCCTCGACGCTGCTGGTGTTCGACGCCGTTGAGCAGGCGATCGAGCGGCACCAAGCCGGCCAGAGCGACGGAGCGCCAATTGAAAAGGCAGCCGCCGGACAATGAAACCCGAAAGACTGCCGCCCGAGGCAAGGGTGGCCAATAGCCGTGATGTTGTTGCGCGGCGGGGCTCGATTTATCCTCATCCTTATCGGGCGCAACTGGAAGGCCGCCTGAAGCGCGCGCTCGGCGATGCCGTGGGCCTTTCGCAGTTCGGCGTCAACCTTGTGACGCTGGAGCCGGGCGGATGGTCCTCGCAGCGTCACTGGCACGAAAAAGAGGACGAATTTGTCTACATCATCGCGGGCGAGGCCACGCTCGTGACCGACTCTGGCCCAGAGGTTCTCTTGCCGGGTATGTTCGCCGGGTTCCCGGCGGGCGAGTATAACGGACATCACCTCAGAAACGACACGGACCAACCCGTTGTCTATATCGAGGTGGGGACTCGCACGCTCGACGACAGGGCCTGTTATCCGGATGTCGGAATGAAGGCGCACAAGGTCGATGGCAAATGGGTGTTCACGCGCAATGACGGCACGCCCTATTGAGCGGCGCGGACTGATGGCGCGTGTGGCGCGCGCAGCGCTCAAGCTGCCGATCCTTTTCTACCGCTATGTCATCTCGCCGCTGATCGGCCCGCGTTGCCGGCACCTGCCGACCTGCTCGCAATACGCGCTGGAGGCGATCGACAGGAACGGCGCGTGGAAAGGCGGCTGGCTCACGCTGTCGAGGCTATTGCGCTGCCACCCTTGGGGCACCGAAGGTTTTGACCCGGTGCCCGATCTGCGCGATGAAAGCCACCCTCTCGCCCCCTGGCGCTATGGGCGCTGGACGCGGACTCACATCGCCGACCCCACTCCTCCGCGGCAAACTTCTCAGGCTCCTGCGTCACGCAGAGGTGATCCTGATTGACCGGGGCTTGTCTGGTCCCGCGCCGTCTTCTGTCCCATTCTGAGACTAACCGAGGAAGGTTTACTGCCCGGAGGCGTGAAAGCGCTAATGGGCGTCAGGAGTGTGATATGCGAGCCGGATTATTTTCAGCTTTAGCGCTGGCCGTCGCGGTCATGGCTGGCTGGGTTGCCGCCCCGGCATCGGCTGTTCCCGCAGCTTCAGCCGTGGGGCAGGCGGCGGGCGTCATCGAGGCGGTTTCTGCGCCAACGGTGAAAGATGCGTATTATCGCGGGCGACGGCATTATCGTGGCCGTCGCTACTATGGACGCAAACATTATCGCGGGCGTCGCTACTACGGAAGGCGGCATTATCGCGGGCGGCGCTATTATGGTAGGCGCCACTACCGTGGCCGGCGGTATTATCGCGGAAGGCGTCACTATCGCAGTCGCCGCTACCGCTACTAAAAGGTGATTTTGGGCATGGCCAGAGATGGCCATGCTCATACAGTTTCACTTTCGTCTCCTCGACCTGAAGCCCGCCCCGTGGCGGGCTTTTTCTCGTGCCAAGGGCGCATCTCCGCCAAACATTCGGTCCTTACGTTCTCGATCGAAGTCGGGCGCAGCGGGCGATCATCACGAATTTGTGTCAGTTCCCTGGTATCTTTTTATTAGCTATCGCCGAAGGGCCACAGTAACCTTCCGAAAGCCGAGGAAAGTTGTTCATCGTTCGGACTCTCGGTCCGGAGATGGGGAGCTTCACATATGTCCTTTCGACCACTCTATCTGGCGCTGGCCGGCTTGGTGATTTTGGGGTGGTTCGTCATCCCAGCATCCGCCACTCCTGCAGCTTCGTCTCTCACACAGCTTCAAGGGGCTGCGAAGCTGGATACCGTGAAGAAGGCCTATCACTACCGCCGCCGGCATTACGGCTACCGGCCCTATTATCGTCGCCGTCACTACCGCCGCCGGCATTACGGCTACCGGCCCTATTATCGCCGCCGCCACCATTATCGCCGTTACCGGCATTATCGGCGGCCTTACTACCGTCGGCACTATCACCGCCGCCATTACTACTGAGACGGAGCCAAGCGCCTGACAGGCGTGACTATCGAAACGAGATAAACCTGATGGCCCGCCGCACTGGCGGGCTTTTTTCGTGCGCGCCGGCGTTCGCCGGTTGACACACGCGGGCTTTGTCGCCATCCCTCCCCGTGTAACGTCTTACCCGCTTTGTTGGCGGGAGTGAGAGGAGCAAAGACATGATCCAACTGACCTTTCCCGACGGCGCTGAACGCGAATACCAATCCGGCCTCACCGGCGCTGACATCGCTGCGAAAATCTCGAAATCGCTGAGCAAAAAAGCCGTCGCGATGAAGCTTGACGGAGAAGTGCGCGACCTTGCCGACCCGATCGAGAGCGACGCGAAAATCGAATTTCTCACGCGCGATGACGCGGATGCGCTGGAGTTGATCCGGCACGACGCGGCGCATGTGATGGCGGAGGCCGTGCAGGAGCTTTGGCCCGGCACGCAGGTGACCATCGGCCCGGTGATCGAGAACGGCTTTTATTACGATTTCGCGCGCGAGGAGCCGT
>CAZYYQ010000077.1:0-8608 GCA_964651275.1 uncultured Hyphomicrobiaceae bacterium
TGAGCATACCACAGCTCCTGGAGATGTTCGAATTCATGGCGATGATGGAAGGCGTATGCGCCCGCTTCGCCGCCGAACGGGCTTCGCGCGAAGAAATCGAGATGATCCGGGAGGCGCACGAAGCCTGCAGCCCGTTCGTGCAGGCCGGCGACGCCGACGGGTTCTACGTGGCCAACACCCGCTTCCACGAGGCGGTCTATCGTGCCAGCCACAACAGCTACGGCGCACAGCAGACCATGTTCCTGCGCAACCGCCTGGGCCCATACAGGCGCTTCCAGCTTCGCCGCAACAACCGCCCCGAGGAATCGTTCCGCGAGCACGAGCAGATTCTGGAGGCCATTGCCGCCGGCGACGGCGACCTCGCTGAGCGTATCACCCGCGCTCATATTGACGTCCAGGGCAGCAACTTCACGGCGCTCGTCTCGCATGTGCCGCCAGAATACCTGAACGCCCCGTCGGGCCGCGCAAGGGGAGCCGCGACCGCGACGTCAAAGTAAGCCGGCCGTGAAAGGCTGATCCGAAGCCGGGCAGCATCAAATGCGCTGAAATTCCTGAAACCATCGAGGCCAATGCGCGTCTACTATTCCGACACCTTCAACCTGCCGCTGCCCGAAGGCCACCGTTTTCCAGGGCAAAAATACGCCATGCTCCGGGAACGCCTGATGTGCGATGGGCTGGTTACACCGGACGAGTTGCACCTGTCGCCGATTGCCGACGACGCCGACATTGCCCGCGCACACGATGCCGGCTTTGTCGCCGCGTTTGAAAGCGGCGCGCTCGACGACCGCGCAATACGCCGCATCGGCTTTCCGTGGAGCACGCATCTGGTCACACGCACACGCGCCTCGACAGGCGGGGCGGTGACTGCTGCACATGCGGCGCTCGAAGACGGCATTTCCGGTCAGCTTGCGGGCGGCACCCATCACGCGCATCGCGACTTCGGCGCCGGCTATTGCATCTACAACGATCAGGCCGTCGCTGCGCTCGCAGCCCTCGCGAAGGGGTGGGTTTCGCGCGCGGCCATTGTCGATCTTGACGTTCATCAGGGCGATGGCACCGCCGCGATCCTGCGCGAACACCCCAGCGTTTTCGTGTTCTCCATGCACGGCGAGAAGAACTTCCCGTTCCGCAAATACCAATCAGACCTCGACGTCCCGCTGCCCGACGGCACCACGGACGGCGCTTACCTTCGCGCGCTTGCCGATCACCTGCCGGCGGTTTTCGCGTTCCGGCCCGACCTCGTGCTCTATCAGGCTGGCGTCGATCCGCTGGCCGAGGACAAGCTTGGGCGGCTGGCCCTCACGCATGACGGGCTGATGGCGCGCGACGAGATGGTCTTGAGCGAATGCGCCTGCCGGGGCATCCCCGTGGCCATGGCGATCGGCGGCGGCTACGCGAACCCGATCGCGCCGTCCGTCGCGGCCTACGCCAACACCTATCGCGTGGTCCGCAAGATTCATGGGCCGCGGGGCCACGTGCCCGTCACGGCGCGAAGTATCGCCCAAGGAAGGCGCGATAGATTGCCGTGAGCTGGCGCAGATCATCAAGCGCAACCCTTTCATCGACCGCATGGATCAGCCGGTTGGTCAGGCCGAACTCGACGACCGGGCACAGGTCCTTGATGAAGCGGGCATCCGAGGTGCCGCCGCCGGTGTCATAGATGGGCGCGCGCTCCGTCACCTCCCGGACCGCGGCGGCCAGCATATCCACCCATTGCCCCGGCTCAGTCACGAAGCTGTCGCCCGACAGGTGGAAGGCGAGATCGTGGCCGAGGCGGGTTTCTGCGAGCACGGCGGCAATTTCCCCGGAAATCAGACCCTGCAGGCTCTGCGGGGTATGCGCGTCGTTGAAGCGGATGTTGAAACACATCGCGACCCGCGCCGGGATCACGTTGTCAGCTGCGTTGCCGGTGTCGATACTGGTCACCTCAATGTTGGACGGAGCGAAATGCGCGGTGCCATCGTCGAGCCGCAGGCCCGTCAGGCGCTCCAGAACCCGGGCAAGGCCACGCATCGGATTGTTGGCCTGCTGCGGATAGGCGACATGCCCCTGCGTGCCGGTAATGACCAGGTGCGCATTCAGACTACCGCGCCGGCCGATCTTGATGACCTCGCCAAGCGCCTGCGGGTTGGTCGGCTCGCCAAGAACGCAGTGGTCCGGCCGCTCGCCCTGCTCCGCCATCCATTGCAGCACTTTGCGGGTGCCGTTCACCGCCGGCCCTTCCTCGTCGCCGGTAATAAGGAAGCTGATCGCACCCGCGGGCACGCCATGTGCGGCGACATAGCTGAGCGCCGCCGCCATCATGCAGGCGACGCCGCCCTTCATGTCCACCGCGCCGCGCCCCCACAGCGCGCCGTCGGCGATCTCGCCGGAAAACGGCGGATGCGTCCACGCCGCCGCGTCGCCGGGCGGCACCACGTCGACATGGCCCGCGAAGCACAGATGCGGATGGCCCGCGCCGATTCGCGCATAGAGATTGTCCACATCCGGCGTACCGGGGGCCGAGAAAGACAGCCGCTGGCAGGCGAACCCTGCCCCCGCTAGCGCGGTCTCGACGAGATCGAGCGCCATCCCTGCATCAGGTGTAACACTCGCACAGCGAATCAGTCCCGCGGCAATCGCCAACGGATCTGATGTTCGCTCGCTCTCGTCGCGAAATTCGCTCATCGGAACCTCACGATTCGTGCACATTTTGGCGTTTCGAACATCCCAGATCCTATCATCCTCTGGCCGGACACGCCCCCAACGATTATGCTTTTGGCATAGCAGCCCGAGAACCGCTGCGCGACATTCCCGTTGCGGGGCGGAGCGGCGATGCTTACCTCCGCGGAAGCGCACGCGAAATTATTTTAGACTTGTTCTAAATCTAAATGATGGCTATAGACGTAGGATAACCAGATCCGTGGAAGCGAACCACGACGAGCGTGAGAAGCGGCCGAAGGTGGTCATGCTCAGGGCCGAGGAGACGGACACTCCCGTTCTCAACCCCTGTGATGAATGCCCCACCTTCGAGCTTGTGCAGAAGTTTAGACGTTTGTTGCAGGATAGTCTGCTTCAGCCGAGACAGGATCTGCATCACGCCTGTGTGGTGATCGCGGCTGACCCGACCGCTTCGGAAGGGCATGTTGCGAGAGCCTTCTTTCACGGATTGAGCAGGTACGCCAGACGGCGGATGGTGTTCTTCAACACCCGCGCGACGGGTGTTAGCGCCGGAGAACGTTGGCTGGCGCGCCTGCTGGAAGTGCTGTCGAGGGATGACGAAGCGAGCGCGCGTTATCTGATCGAGTCGGCCATCGATCCCGTCGGGCGCAGATGGCTTTTGTTTCTAGCGCGCGAACTGGCAGCGCACTTGATTGTGCCGAGCGGGAAAGACCCGCACGCCTGTGAACTTGAATTAAACGCTGAGGAGAACGGGACATGACGCAGACATCCGTAGAAATCGCACCAGACGCGAAACAGGACATCATCGAGGGGCTGACCCAGTCCCTCGCCGAAACGGCCGTGCTGACGATGAAGGCGCAGAACTACCACTGGAACGTGACCGGCATGGCATTCGGCCCGCTGCACGAGCTGTTCCAGGAGATTTACGAGGACCACTTCGAGGCGCAGGACGATCTCGCCGAGCGCATCAAGGCGCTGGACGGACATGCCGAAGGCCGCCATTCGGAATATCTCAAGCGCAGCGCGATTTCCGAGTGCGACGGGCACAAGTCCGACAAGGAGATGGTCGCCGCGCTGAAGGCCGACCAGGAAACCGTCTCCGCCACGCTGCGCGCGCTTGCCGAGCGCGCTGAGAAGCAGGGAGATGTCGTGACCAACGATCTCGCCATCGAACGGGCGAGCAAGCACGACAAGTTTGCTTGGATGCTGGGCGCGCATCTGCGCGACTGATCGCCCGCGCATCGCTGAAATGGAAATGGCCGGCGCGATGCCGGCCATTTTTTTGTGTCGATTGGCTGCGGCGGTATCAGCGCTTCGAGAACTGGAAGCTCTTGCGCGCTTTTGCCTTGCCGTACTTCTTGCGTTCGACCTGCCGGTCGTCGCGGGTCAGAAAGCCTTGCTTCTTCAGGATCGGCCGCAAGTCCGGCTCATAGCGCGTCAGCGCCAGCGAGATGCCGTGGCGCACCGCACCTGCCTGGCCCGAGAGGCCGCCGCCCGACACCGTGCAGACAATGTCGTACTGGCTGTCGCGATTGGCGGTCACCAGCGGCTGGCGCAGGATCATCTGCAGCACGGGCCGCGCGAAATACTGCTCAAAGTCCTTCTTGTTCACGGTGATCCGGCCGCTCCCCGGCTTCACCCACACGCGCGCCACGGCGTTCTTGCGCCGCCCGGTCCCATAGGCGCGGCCATGCGCATCGAGTTTCTGCTCATAGACTGGCGCTTTGGTGCCAACCCCCTCGCCCGGCGATGCGGCCGCCTCGCCCAATTCTTCCAGCGATTTGATTTCCTGTTCGGCCATGGCTTCTAGGCTCTCTTGGTGTTCTTCGGGTTCAGGGCGGCGACATCCAGCGGCTCGGGCTGCTGCGCCTCGTGGGGATGCTCCGCGCCTGCGTAGATGCGCAGGCTCTTCAACTGCTGGCGCGCCAGCGGGCCGCGCGGGAGCATCCGCTTCACCGCCAGTTCCAGCACGCGCTCGGGAAAGCGCCCGTCGAGGATCTGATGCGCCTTGCGCTCCTTGATGCCGCCGGGATGGCCGGTGTGCCAGTAATAGGTCTTGTCGTTACGCTTGCGGCCGGTGAACACCACCTTGTCCGCATTGATGACGACCACATTGTCACCGTCGTCCATATGCGGGGTGAACCCTGCCTTGTGCTTGCCCCGGAGGCGGGTCGCGATCACCGCAGCGAGCCGCCCCACAATGAGGCCCTCGGCATCGATCAGCACCCATTTCTTCTCAATATCCGAGGGCTTGGCCGAGAATGTCTTCATGGCTCTCGCCTCTGCTCCAATTGTCGGGAATTGAGCACAGCCGTTGAGGCCGTGCCGATATTCGGCTCGGGACATAGCGGATCGCGGCGGGCGGGTCAACAAAAATGCGTCTTAACCAGAAAAATTGGTTTCCGATCAGATCATTAGATATGCGGTATTATTTTACCTCAGGTGGTCCGGTGGCAATGCATAGGTGCTGACCGCATGGGCCACGCTCTCGCTCGCGTCCGGCGCGCGCAGATGGATCTCGCCCACCGCCAGGCTTTTGCCAAGCTTCAAAAGCCGCGCCTCACCGATGAGGTCTCCGGGTGGCGGGCGGCGTAGAAAATTGATGTTGAGATTGGTGGTGACTGCGAGCGCTACCGGCCCGATGCTCGCCAGCACCGCGACATACATCGCCACATCCGCCAACGTGAACATCGCCGGACCAGAGATCGTCCCGCCAGGGCGCAGCGTTCCGGGATCGTAGCCGAGACGCAGCCGCGCAAAACCGTGCGCCACCTCCTCGACTTTCAGCGATGGGGCGGTGCGGCGCAACTCCGCGAATTCGCGGTCGAGAAACACATCCACCTCGGTCACGGTCATCGCTGCCGCGCCTGCTCGCTCCTGCATATCCGCCCTGCTCCCGTGCTCATGCGCGTGCATCGCCGCGCGAAATCCGTTACCGTCCCGGTGTATCTGAAAACGGAGAGCATTTGAACGCCATGACCAGTGTTGCCGAAAATCGCGACGCGGCGCGGAGCGGGGACAACCCGATCCTTATGGAGCGCCGCGGCGCCGTCGTGCTGCTGACCCTGAACCGGCCGGAGGCGCGCAACGCGCTGTCGGAAGGGCTGCTCACTGCGCTGAGCGAGGCGCTTGATGAGATCGCGCAGGACCCTACTGCGCAGGTGGTCGTGATCGACCATGCGCCGCCGGTCTTTTCCGCCGGGCATGACCTGAAAGAGTTGACCGCGCATCGCGGCGACCCGGACGGCGGGCGGACTTTTTATGAGCTTGTCATGCGCAAATGCGCCGGGGTGATGCAGCAGATCGTGCGCCTGCCCCAGCCAGTGATCGCGGCGGTACGCGGCACGGCGACCGCCGCGGGCTGCCAGCTTGTCGCGTCGTGCGATCTCGCGGTCGCCGCGAAAGAGGCGCATTTCGCCACGCCGGGGGTCAATATCGGGCTGTTCTGCTCCTCGCCAATGGTCGCGTTGTCACGCAACGTCTCGCGCAAGCAAGCGATGGAGATGCTGCTGACCGGTGAAATGATCGACGCGCACAAAGCGCAGGCCTTCGGTCTCGTCAACCGCGTGGTGGAAGCCGGCGGTGTGCTGGATGCCGCACTGGAGATGGCGGAGAAGATCGCCGCGAAATCGCCAGCCATCGTCGCGATTGGCAAGGAAGCGTTCTACCGGCAGGTGGAGATGCCGCTGGCTGAGGCTTATGACTACGCCGCCGGGGTCATGGTCGCGAACATGATGGAGCCGGATGCGGAAGAAGGCATCGGCGCGTTCATCGAGAAGCGCGAGCCGAACTGGCGGGGCCGCTGAGCGCATGGTCGCATTGGTCGAGAGCGATGCGGGGCTGAGAAATATCCTGACGGGGTCCCGGCGCTTCGCAGTCATCATCGCCAGTGCAAACCCGGCACGGCCGAGCTACGAAGTCATGGGCTATCTCATGGCGCATGGTTACGAGGTGTTTCCAGTGAACCCGGGCTGGGGCGGGCGCGAGATTGCCGGGCGGCCGACGGTTGCGCGGCTGGCCGACCTGCCCGGACCGGTGGATGTCGTTGACGTATTCCGCCACCCGGATGCGGTTGTGCCGATCGCGCGCGATGCGGTTGCCATTGGCGCGAAGGTGTTATGGATGCAGATCGGCGTGGTCAACGAGGAAGCCGCGCGGATCGCGCATGAGGGCGGGCTCAAAGTGGTGATGGACCGCTGCCCAACGGTTGAGCACGCTCGCCTATTAAGGCGAATGTGTTAACTCTTTGTTTACCTTCTGTGTAAAAATTGCTAATCAACCTTGAGTATCTCGTCTCAGGGGGATTTTTCGGTGGGTATCGTCGAGTTCTTCCAGCTCATGGGAGCAGCGCTCAAAGACTTAGGTTCTTACTTCAGCAACTCTCTTATCGAGCTTGTGGGTGGAATTCTCGCGTTAGTCGTTTTTTCGGTGAAAGCGTATCAAGTCGGGCGCGAGCAGATCACAAAGAAATTCCGACCATTCATTATCGGCGATAGCGGCTTTTGGGATAAGCCTCCATCACGTAGCATCTACAAGCATCAGCAAGCGCTCAAGAAAAGTGTTCCCATCCTTACAATCGTCAATTTCAAGGGAGGAGTTGGAAAGTCGACGGTTGCCGCAAATCTCGCAGCTTTTTATGATGACTGCCACGCGAGAGTACTTCTTATTGATCTTGATTATCAGGGATCGCTGACTGACACCACTATCAATCGTGATGAATTGAGCTTCGGCACACTACGTCTGATGGATCCTGATTTTGCATCGGATGAAATACCGACGCATTTCGTGTCGGCAACCGAATGTTTCACCAATACCAAGGTGCTGGCCTCCAACTATAAGTTACTTGAAGAAGAAAGCAGGGCGTTGTTCAGATGGATTGTTGGAGACACAAAGAAGGATATCCGCTATCTTCTGAACCGGTTCTTGCAGTCAGTTCACGTCCAAGCACATTTCGATCTTGTGATCATTGATGCCTCGCCTCGTATCACAACAGCGAGCGTGAACGCCTTGTGCGCGAGTACGCATGTCATCATTCCAACGATGCTGGATGGCACAGCCGCGACCGCGGCTCTCAATACCGTTTCTGCCGTCCACAAGCTGAAGAAGAAACTATCACCGTCACTCAATTTGCTGGGCGTTCTTCCGACATTCGTTGACAGGCGAACGGGCTACAGCCCGCGCGAGCTAAATAATCTGTCATTTCTCACGGACGAAATTCAGAGTCGGTTCCCCGATGAGCGTGTAAGCATTTTTCACGAGGAACGCATCCTGCGCCGGGCGGCGATTGCTTCGGCAGCTGGCAATGGAGCAGCGTACTTTCATGATGCGGAAATCCGAGAAATGTTCGATAAGCTCGGCAGGCGGATAGCCGCAGAAGTGAGATATGGATGGTTGAGGACACTGGCCGATGAGACTGAAAGAGATGACAGCCGCGCTTCAGGCGACGCAGGAAATGTTATCCCGATGGGGCGCTAGCGCCTCGGTGTCGAAGGACCTTCAGCGCCTCATCGATCTTATGTCGAGGGACGACGAACTCTCGGTTGCACAATTCTGCGCCAAGGTAGAGAAGGCTCTAGAAGCGGAAGGCGGCAGACAGCCGTCCGGCTCTCGAGCAAAGGGACCAGACAAGGAATTGGCCGACGATTATATAGACAAGATTCGATCTCCGCAGATCACACGGCCAGATTTCATTGAAATTATCGGTCAGTTGAAAAAGGACAAAAATTGCCGTTTGCAGGAGCTGGATTATATAGCAAATGCATTGACCCGCGCGGGACGAAAATATCGCAGCAAGAAGGATGCCATCGAGGATATTGAGAGGTATGGCCATCGCCGCCTCGACGTTGGCAGACGGATGGAAGACACCTCTAGCGTATTCTGAAAGCGCTCTAGCCGCCGAGGAACAGCTGGCCGACCTTCGGGTTTTCCAGCAACTCGTCGCCCTTGC
>CAZYYQ010000078.1:0-8536 GCA_964651275.1 uncultured Hyphomicrobiaceae bacterium
GACTTGCCCGCGCCGGGTGAGCCTGTGATTCCGAGGCGATAGGACGCGCCTGTCTCGGGCAGGAGCTTCTGCAACAGTTTGGCGGCGAGGGGCCGATCGCGGCGTTGGCGGCTCTCGATCAGCGTGATGGCGCGCGCGAGCATTGCGCGGTCGCCGCGACGGACGCCGTTCACGTAATGGTCAAGGCCAGGGCGTCGCCGAGGTGGCCTATCGGTTTCTTCTCCAGTCATGCTCCTCCGGATACGCGATAATACGGCGTGAGGGCAAGGCGGTCCGATCTCCGGAGGAGCCGAAGGCGGAGCGCTTCCAGCACGTCGGCTCACGCGCCATGCAATTTGGCGTGAAGGGTCATCGTTTCAGCACAGGACGGCCAAATTGCTGGAGCATACGCACATCAGTTAATTCGAATTGATTCGCCGACAAACGCGATGCGAGGCGATGAAAAGCAGGGGTGGGCCATGCAACCGTCGGAACGATCCTCTGACCAGAAGCGGCATATCCGTCAGGCGCTGGCCGATCTGGTGTTCGGCCTGGCGCTGTTTGTGCTGTTTGTGCTGCTCGGCGTCTTTGGGGTGAAGCAGGCGTCGTCGGGCGAGGCGGAGTTGCAGGGAAGCGTCAGGCAAGTCCAATCCGCTATTCAACCCCAGAAAAATGATAATAGTGTATTTCCCGATCGGCCGGTTTCGCCAGGGCAGTACAAGTGATAAGAGTCGATCGTTCGTGGGTGAAATTTGCTCCTGTGAACGGAGCGCGCAATTGCTCCGCTTCATCCGGCAGTAGTCGCCCAGAACCAGACCTCTGGCGATTGGTATTGCGTACGCCAGCAGGTCGTGTCTGTGGCCGCATGCGTGTTTTTTCCTCTAATTCACGGGCTTTGCGGCTCGCCCTATCCGTGCCTCACTCCCATGTTTTGGTTATCGGGGAATGGTAGATCCGCATGGGCGTCGTTCTGCCGTTTTGCCAACAGGTGCGGGCTGCGATAATCTCGCGCGAGGAAAGGTTGAGGAGGAGACCTGATCGATGACCCAAACCTCTGGGAGCGGGCTAACGAAACCTGAATCGCCTCGCTGGCGCACAATTGTTGCTGTTGTTCTGACAGCCGGTGTCGGGATCGGCGGTCTCAATCTTCTCGCAGGTGGATGGTCACAGGCGACCGACACCATTACCCGGTCGGTGGACCGGATGCTGTGGACGCAGGCGCTCCAAGGCAGCCCTGTCGCGACTGATCTGACATCCGTGACACCTCTCTGGCGTGAGCGCGAGGGCGCGAGTGGCGACCGTATTATCGAGCGGGTTGATGCGCGCGGACGCTGGCCGCTCAGCAGAACCTCTCCTGTCGCTATCCTTGAGCAGTTGGGCGGTGAGACGCTGCCCGAGACCGTACTAGCGGAGCGGGCGGCCAAGCCATTTGCGGCGGGGGAGCCAATCTATCCGGCAAGTTTCGAGGGGCTTGGGGCAGGTGATCGCGTTACCATTACCACCACTGATGGGCGCATCTACGCGTTCGAGGTATTGACCAAGAGCGAAATGAGCGGGAAGGAATTATCTGACGGGAACCGCCTTGTAATCCAACTGGATGCGGCGGACGGCGCAGAGCAAAATTCGATTGCCCGAACAGTGAAGCCCGTTGATCCACAACTCCCCGTAGTGTCGCAGCCTCAGCAAGATCTGTGACAGCCCGCTGTGGTCATCCGCTTGGGTGCAAGCATTACAACGCCTCGCGTTTTCTTACTTCGGCGCGCGTTTGGCAAGGATACGTTGTAACGTGCGCCTGTGCATGTTGAGCTTACGTGCCGTTTCCGACACGTTGCGGTCGCATAATTCGTAGATGCGCTGAATGTGCTCCCACCTCACACGGTCCGCCGACATCGGGTTCTCCGGAGGCGGAGCATGCTGCTCGGGCGTTGCCATAAGCGCCGCAAAGATGTCATCGGCATCCGCTGGCTTCGCAAGATAATCCACCGCGCCCATCTTCACCGCAGCCACAGCTGTCGTTATGTTGCCATAACCTGTCAGGACGATCACGCGGCTGTCCGGGCGCTGCTCGTTGAGCATCTTCACCACATCCAGCCCATTGCCATCTTCCAGCCGCATGTCGATTACCGCGTAAGCCGGAGCACTGGCGCGGATTTCGCTCAGTCCGTCCGCGACGCTCTCGGCCATGCGCACATCAAAGCCGCGCTGCTGCATTGCCCGGCAAAACCGGTTGAGAAACGGTTTGTCGTCATCAACCACCAGCAGGCTCATGTCCTGGCCTGCCACCATTTCCCGCTCTGCTTCGATTGCTGTCATTTTCTCATTTCCCTTGCCTTGACGGCTATATGTACGCGCTATTCATGGTAGATGGATTACCCTGAAGCTGGCGTAAAGAGATAACGCCATAATCCAGACATGTGGCCTCAGCGGCCGATATTGACTTGTGGGCCGGGATTTAACTCGCTTCGGAGAGGTCCTGAGCGCGGTAGAAGGCTTCGCGCGGCCACACGATCTCCACCACGGCCCCCGTGCCCGGTGGCCGCGCGTTGCGCAGCGAAAGCCGTGCGCCGGACCGTTCCAGCAATGTCTTGGCGATGAAGAAGCCGAGGCCCAGCCCTGTCTCTGGCACGCCGCCCCGCCGTTCGCTCTGCGGCCGCGTCGTGACATAGGGTTCACCGAGCCGGCTGATGATTCCGTGCTGAAATCCGGGACCATCGTCGCGGATTGTCACCCTCACTTCGCGCCGGTCCCAGATCGCAAAAATTTCGACACGCTCGCGTGAGAAATCCGCCGCATTCTCCACCAGATTGCCAAGTCCGTATATGATGCCCGGGTTGCGACGCATCACCGGCTCGCCGCCAGCCTTCTCCTCCGCTCCGGGGGCGGGGTGCACGCTCACCTCGATGGTGGTCCCGGTCTGGCGATACGGGTCGATCACCTCCTCGATTAGCACGCCGATCGGCATGCGATCGAACATCTCGTCAGGCACCTGCGTCCGGCCGGATAGGCGCCCGAGGATTTCGCGGCATCGTTCGGCCTGGCTACGCAGGAGCGCAACATCTTCGAAATGCGCCGAATTCTCAGGTATCGAGCGCAGCAGTTCCTTCGACACCAGCGTGATCGTGCCAAGTGGCGTGCCTAGCTCGTGCGCGGCTGCTGCGGCCAACCCATCGAGAGCGGATAGCCGCTGCTCGCGCGCGAGAACCATCTCCGCTGCGGATAATGCTTCGGACATCTCGCGACGCTCCTGTCCGACGCGCCATGAATAAACGGCGGAAAACACGATGCAGCTTGTCAGAGCGGTCCAGACGCCAAGTACATAGGTTGACGGCAACATGGGCGCGGGAACGCCAGACCATGGCAGCGGCAGGTGGAACCAGATCAGCACGGTGGCGCTCAGGATTGCAAATCCGGCCAGGATCATGGTCTTCGACAGAGTCAGCGATGATGCGGAAACCGCCACCGGCACAACGATAAGCAGGGCGAAGGGGTTCTTCAGCCCGCCGGTGAGAAACAGCAGGACCGCGAGTTGCAGGATATCGAAGCCCATCAGCCACATCGCCGGGCCTTCGCGCAGGCGCTTGCTGGCAGGGTGGCGTGTGGTCAGTGCGAGGTTGAGAAGCGCCGCGGCTGCGATCACGATCAGGCAGGCGGCGAGCGGAAACTCGAACTGCAGGACTTGATCGACAAAGAAGATCGTCAGCAACTGGCCCGCCACCGCAACCCAGCGCAGCCGCACGGTTGTCTGAAGTCTCAGGCCGCTGCTGGAATGGAACGGGTTCACGGGGCCACTCAAAATACTCGGTCCTCTGAAGTGCGATCCGCAAAGCGGGAGACGGTTTTCCGATGAATCGCACGTGCAGTCAGAAATATGGGGACTGATCCCGCTTCAATCAGGACCGGATGCGGTTCCAAGGCTCATATGCGCTGGTCATCCGCGCCGTGGGAACAAACGCGCATCCTCCGGCGTCGGATCAGCGGGCAACTCGGCGCTGGCGCGCTGTTCGCCCGCCTCGCGGATCAGATGCTCCAGCAAGTCAGCGAACAACAGCGGCTGTTCTGCGGCTTCCCAGAGGAAATAGCCGAACGAGCCCGGGCACGGGTTGACCTCGTTGAGCCAGAACTCGCCCGTCGCCTCATTGCCGATGAAGTCGAAGCGCGGCGCGCCGGTCCCGCCGACATGATCATAGGCGGTGCACGCCCATGCGCGCAGCTTCGCCTCGGTCTCGGGCGGCAGGTCCGGGTTCAGCTCGCGCGTCAGAGACAGCATTCCCTCGCTCGCGCGGCCTGTGCCGGGCGCTTTCGTACCGTTCTCCTTGTTGCCGCCGGAGAGGTACTTCTGCTTGAAGTCCAGCAGGTCTTCGGCGCGCTTGGGCTTCTCGATGGCCGAGTTGCGCAATGCGCCGTCGATCCGCGCGACCGCCAGATTGTATTCCACCATGTTCTCTACGAATGGCTCAAGGATCGCGGCGGTATCGTATTTGAAGATGCCGGGCAGAACGGCGGCCAGTTCATCAAGGTCGCTCACGCGCGCCACGCCGATGCTGCTGCCTAGATGCGACGGCTTGATGATGCATGGAAACGGAAATTCGCCGATCTGCATGTTCAGTTCGTCGCTGGTCAGCATAAGGCCTTCGGCCGGGCGCCGAATCTCGCGATAGGGCAGCATCGCAATATCGGTAGCAGACAGGATGCGCTTGGTGGCGACCTTGTCCATCAGGATCGTCGAAGCATAGGCGCGCATGCCGGTATAGGCGATATCGGCCAACTCAAGCGCGCCCTGCAGCCGGCCATCCTCGCCGAACAGCCCGTGGAAGGCGAGCAGGGCGGCGTCGAATTCGATCACCTTCGGGCGCTGGAACAACGAGCCGCCTGCGCCGATCAGCCGGCCGCGCTCACCGGGCGTGAGGTCGAGATGCACGGCCGTCAGGCCCGCCCGGGCGCTCTGGCCGGGGATATAGCTGTCGCGGCTCAGTAGCGCGTCGCCGGTTAGCATCTCGCCGCGCCCGGTGATATATACGGGAACAATCTCATAGAGAACAGGGTCCAGCGCATCGGCGGCCTGCAGCCCGGTCACGATGCTCACGTCATGCTCGGGCGAACGCCCGCCGAAGAATACCGCAATGATTTGTTTATCCAAGGCCATAGCCGTTATGCCGAAGGTTGAAGGCTGTTCGTGAGTGTTCGCGCCGATACTAGAAGGTTCAGCCGGATTTGCCAGCCGTCGATTGGACATCGTTAACGTCGGTGCCGCGCAGCTGCCGCGATCTTGATGCAGGCGGTTACACGACCGTGCCGCTGGACCTCAGGGATGCGCGAGCGCAAGAACCGCTCGTAGCTCTCGCCGAATACGCCCTTGCAGGTGAATCGTACTATGCCCGCACCGACGGCGGCAACGCGCCATATCATCGTCCGATCGCCGGCAGCCTGTCCGTCCCTTGGGCGCGGAGATCGGTTGCAGAAAAACTGTCGCGGGTCAATCGCGCGTTGCATAGACGGGGTTATCGGCTGTTCGTGTGGGATGCCTATCGGCCGGTGGCTTGTCAGCGCGGTTTGTGGGACTTTTTCTGGGAGAAGGCGCTGGCCGAGGCACCCGATGCTGATGACGCGACGCTCCGTGCGCGGGTGCTGACCTTCGTCTCCGATCCTTCAGGCTTCAACCCCGACGACCCGGCGAGTGCGCCTACCCATGCCACGGGGGGCGCCATCGACCTCACCTTGCAGCATCTCGGCACTGGCACAGTCGCGGAGATGGGCGCGGACTTCGACGAGACCAGTGAGCGTTCGGCGAGCGATTTCTACGAGCTTGCGCTTGAGCGCGGCGAGATCGCGGCAGATGACCCGCGCCTGCTCCACCGCCGCCTGTTGCATACCGCCATGCGAGAAGAGGGCTTTGTCAATTATCCGCCGGAGTTCTGGCACTTCGACTGGGGCAACCAGATGTATATCCGCAATCTCGCAGCAATGGGGGGTGACGCGCCGCAGGCCGCTTGGTATGGCTATGCCCGCCAGCCGGAAGGGGAGGGGGGCGCAACATCCGGGATCAGGGAGAGATGAGCGCGCCGATGACGCAAGAAGCGCCGGCAGCCGCCGGGCCATTCGCTTATCAGGAGATCGGTCAGCCTGCGAGCGCGCATACGCCATGCTTCGTGTGGGCGCATGGCTGGGGGCAGGATCGGCACGCCCTCAGCCCGCTTGCCGAAGCGCTGGCGGGGCAGGGGACTCATCTGCTGCTCGATTTTCCTGGTTTCGGTGCGTCGCCGCCACCGCCCGGTGTGTGGGATACGGCTGATTATGCGGATGCCACGGCCAAGGTGCTGGCAGCGCGTCCGCATGCGGCAAAAACAATCTGGGTCGGGCATTCCTTCGGCTGCCGCGTCGGGCTTCAGATCGCTGCGCGCCACCCCGATGCCGTCGGCGGTCTGTTCTTGATTGCCGGGGCTGGCTTGCCGCGCCAACGCAGCCTGCCCGAGCGTATTCACCTCGCTGCGCGGGTGCGCACCTTCAAGACGCTCAAGAGTGCCGCGCCGGTGCTCGGTCTGGACGTCGAAGCGCTGCGCCGGCGCTTCGGCAGCCGCGACTATGCCAATGCGGGGGAAATGCGCGCGGTCCTCGCAAGGGTGGTCACGGAAGACCTCAGCGATGTTGCCCGGCAGGTGCGCTGCCCCGTTCAGCTTGTCTACGGGGAGAATGACAGCGAAACCCCGCCGGAGATCGGCGAGCGGCTATCGCGGCTGATTCCGCGCGCGGAAATGACCATTTTGCCACGCCATGACCATTACACGGTGCTAACCACCGGAAAGCATCAGGTATTGAAAAGATTGCGCGACTTTGTGGGGACAATTGAATGATCTGGATCGGGGGGGCGGTCACGGGGCTGGCGTTCCTGTTCTTCGCCATGCGCCGTCTGCGGCGGTATCTGCACATTTTCCAGCAGGAGGAGTATGATCCGGGCCGTTTCCTCGCATGGCTGTTTCGCGCTTTTGCATTCGACAAGCGCGTGGCGCTGGCGATCGGCGTGATCGCGCTCGGCATTTGGCAGTTCGGCCCCGCCGCGCCTGCCGTGTGGCAGGGTGCGCTCGCCGGGCTTTTCATTATCGCTGGCGCGCTGGAGCCGGACCCGCGCAAGAACGCCAAGAAAAAATTGGCGATGACCAAGCGCGCGCAACGCATCTATTGGGTGGCGTTCGCGTTCTGCGCTGCAGCGGCCGGAACGGCGGCGTTTGCGTCCGCGACGCTGTGGTGGCTGGCACCGCTTTGGGCAATCCCCTTCACGCTGGTGCTCTCCAACCTGCTGCTGATGCCGCTGGAAAGCCGCACGCAGCGCAGGTTCTGGAGCGAGGCGCACGCCAAGCTGGGGCGCCTGCGCCCAACCGTGATTGGAATCACCGGCTCGTTCGGCAAGACCTCGGTGAAGCACATTCTCGGGCATATCCTGAGCATGCATGCGCGCACATTGTTTACACCGGGCAGCGTCAATACGGTGATGGGGAATACCCGCATCATCCGCGAGCAGCTCAAGCCCGGCACGCGCTATTTCATTGCGGAGATGGGCGCATACGGGATCGGTTCGATCAAGCGGCTATGCGATCTGACCCCGCCCGATCTCGGCGTGCTGACCACGATCGGGGAGGCGCATTACGAACGGTTCAAGTCGCTGGAAACGGTCGCGCGCGCCAAGTTCGAGCTGTGCCAGGCGGTTGTCGCCAAGGACGGCAAGATGGTCGTCGGCGAGGAGGTGCTCGCGCAGGACTATGCCGTCGACTACATGAACGAACACCGGGAGCATTTCGTCATCTGCGGCAAGGGCGAGTTCGCGGACCTGAACATCCTCGACATCACGCAGCAAAAGGACGGGCTTAAGGTCAAGGTGACTTGGCCAGATCGGTTCGGCGAGGAACAGTTCACGCTATTCGCGCCGCTCTACGGGCTGCACCACGGCGCGAACATGGCGCTCGCGTTCGGCGCAGCGGTGCTGGCGGGGGTGCCGGCCAAGAAGGCCATCACGGCAATGGCCAGCGTTCCGCAAATCCAGCACCGGCTGGAGGTCAAGCGGCAGACCGACGGCAGCATCCTGATCGACGATGCCTACAACTCCAACCCGTCAGGCTTCACCGCCGCGCTGGAGTTGACCGACCGACTGAGGAACGGGACCGGACGGCGCATCCTGATCACGCCGGGAATGGCCGAACTGGGCGCGCGTCACGACGAGGCGCATACCGAACTGGGGCTGAAGGCGGCGCAATGCATCGACGTGGCGCTGGTGGTGCGGCCTGACCGCATTCCGACTTTCGTGGAGGTGTTCGAGCGGCGTTCGGCCAACGGGCGGTTGGTGAAGCTCGAGAGCTTCGCACAAGCCGAGGACTGGCTGAAGCGCAATGTCAAAGCCGACGATGTCGTGCTGATCGAGAACGATCTTCCAGATATTCTGGAGCGGAAATTCCCGGTCTGAGCCGGCTTGGAGCGCATTGCGAAAAGTGGGAACCGGTTTTCGGAATAAAATGCGCGTCAAAACAGATATTTAGAGCCAATTTTCAGTTCAGCCTGAACGAAAATGGCT
>CAZYYQ010000079.1:0-8429 GCA_964651275.1 uncultured Hyphomicrobiaceae bacterium
ACGACCAGACCGGCGAGAACCAGAATGGCGACGGCATCGACTTGAAGGAACTGCATGGGTCGGCTCCTTTCAGGAAGGGTTTCGTGTCAAGGCGGCAAACTCAATCGCCGCCGCTTTTCGGCGCGCCGACGGTCAGGTGCAGACCTTCTACGCGCAAAACTTCAACTTCATCGCCGGGCTTTGCGTCGATTTCGCCCCGCGCATGCCAGCGGTCGCCTTCGGCGCGGACGTAGCCCTCGCTGCCGGACCATTCCAGCACCTTCACGGTGTCGCCGGCGCGCGGGTTTGGCCCGGGGGACACTCTGCGCGTCTGCGAGCGCCATGCATAGCCTAGCAAGACGGCAAGCAGCAGCCCGCTGGCCATCGCAGTGCCGACGATGACGCCCGTCGAAAGCTGGTATTCCGGTACATCGGTATCGATCAGGAAGAACGCGCCAATGATGAACGCGGCGAGACCGCCAATGCCCAGGATCCCGAATGTGGGCGTGAAAGCTTCCGCGACCATGAACACCAGCCCCAGCAGCACCAGCGCAAGGCCGGCATAGTCGAGCGGAAGCTGGTTAAGTGCGTAGAGCCCGATCACAAGGCAGATAACGCCAATCACGCCAGGGCCGATCGTGCCGGGATTGGCGAACTCGAAGATCAGCCCGTAGATGCCGATCAGCATGAAAATGAAGGCGACGTTCGGGTTGGCGAGGATGCCAAGGAGCTTGGTCAGCGTGCTCGGCTCGAACGTCTCCATCTGAATGCCATCGGTATCGAGCCTGCGCTCGATCCCGCCGATCGTAACCGTGCGGCCGTCGATCTGGCTCATCAGGTCGGAGATATCCGTCGCAACGATCTCGACAACGCTGAGGTCGCGCGCTTGTGTCGCGGAGATGCTGGCCGCCTGGCGCACCGCCTTTTCCGCCCAGTCGGCGTTGCGTCCGCGTAATTCGGCAAGACTGCGTATCCACGCCACCGCGTCGTTCACCGCCTTCAACTTTGCCGGGTCGTCGGGACCGGAAGGGCTGGCCTGTTCGCTCTCGCCCTTTTCCGCGGACTTTTCGGCTCCCTCGGCGTCCTTGCTCTTTTCGTTCGTCTTGTCGTCCGGCTGATCGCCACCGGGCATGCCGGGCAACCCGCCCATCTGCACCGGAGTGGCCGCACCGATATTCGTGCCCGGCGCCATGGCCGCAATGTGGGTGCCATACATGATGTAGGTGCCGGCGCTCGCCGCCCGCGCGCCGGAGGGTGCCACATAGCCGATGACCGGCACGGGCGCGCCGATGATCTCGCGGATGATATCGCGCGTGCTTGTCACAAGGCCGCCGGGCGTGTCGATGCGCAGCACAGCCAGGGTTGCGCCGCGATCCGCGGCGGCGGCAAGACCATTTTCGATCATCCGGGTTGTGGCCGGCCCGATCGCGCCGTCAATCTCTATGATGAGGCCGCGTTTCGCGGCGAAGGTTCCGGCCGTGTCCTGCGCCCTCGGCCCGGGCGCGAGCGCCAGAAGCGCCGCGCCAACGGCAACGCATGTGAGCGCCAGCACGCGAATCGCCGGCAAAGGCCCGCGCATGTTGAGCTTGCGCATCTTCCTCTCCAATCGTGCGGGGCTGCCGGATCGCTCACTATTATTCTGCCGCCGCATGGACGAGAGTGTAGGAGAGCGTGCCACGCAAGGCAACGCAGCGCTCCCGCACTTTTGGTCACGCGTGCGGTTGCGTCGCGGGCCTCGGCAGCGGTCTGGCCGCAAGCGAGAGGGCACGATCCGCCCCCGGCTGGAAAATCAGCGCGGCAACAGGGTTTCACCCATCAGGAACTTGTCGATCGCATGAGCGGCCTGGCGGCCCTCGCGGATCGCCCAAACAACCAGCGACTGCCCGCGGCGCATGTCACCGGCAACAAAAACCTTCGGTCGCGACGTCAGGTATTCGCTGTCGTCCGCAGCGACGTTGCCACGCTCGGTCAGTTCAACGCCCAACTCTGCGACAGGGCCGTCATGGCGCGGATGCACGAAACCCATCGCCAGCAGGATCAGGTCGCCGCGCATCTGGAACTCGGTTCCGGGGATCTTCTGCATCTTTTCGTCCACGCGCACGCAGTGAAGCTGCTCGACCTTGCCGTTTGAGCCGCTGAAATACTCTGTCATGACGCTCCAGTCGCGCTGCGCGCCCTCTTCCTGGCTCGAAGAGGTGCGTAGCTTGAGCGGCCAATGCGGCCAGGTCAGCAGTTTGTTTTCCTTTTCCGGCGGCTTCGGCATGATCTCGAGCTGCATGACCGACGCTGCGCCCTGGCGGAACGAGGTGCCGATGCAGTCCGATCCGGTATCGCCGCCGCCGATGACGATCACATGCTTGCCGGTCGCACTGATTGGCTCGACATCGCCCAGCGGCTCGCCCGCGATCTTGCGGTTCTGCTGGGTCAGGAAGTCCATCGCGAAATGGATGCCGTGCAGATCGCGCCCGGGGATCGGCAGATCGCGCGGCGCCTCCGCTCCGCCAGCTAGCAGCACGGCATCCAAGTCGCGCTCCAGCTCTTCGGCGCTGATGTCCACGCCAACATCCATATTGCAATGGAACGTGACGCCCTCAGCCTCCATCTGCGCCACGCGGCGCTCGACGATATGCTTTTCCATCTTGAAGTCGGGGATGCCATAGCGCATCAGGCCGCCGGGGCGGGCGCTGCGCTCATAGACATGCACGTCATGGCCAGAGCGTGCGAGTTGCTGTGCCGCGGCCATGCCCGCCGGGCCGGAGCCAACGATGGCAATGCGTTTGCCAGTACGCTGCGTCGGCAACTGCGGCGTCACCCAGCCGGCATCGAACGCCTTGTCGGCGATGGATTTCTCGATGGCCTTGATGCTGACCGGCGAGTCTTCGAGGTTCAGGGTGCAGGACGCCTCGCACGGCGCCGGGCAGACCCGGCCTGTCACCTCGGGAAAGTTGTTGGTGGAGTGCAGGTTGCGCGCGGCCTCCTCCCAGTCGCCATGATAGACGAGGTCGTTCCAGTCCGGGATCTGGTTATTGACCGGGCAGCCCGTGTGGCAATACGGAATGCCGCAATCCATGCAGCGCGCGGCCTGGCGCTGCGTCTCGCCTTCGGGCAGCGGCACGATGAACTCGCGGAACGACTTGATCCGCTCCTCCGGCGGCTCATAGCCGAGATCGCGGCGGTCGATTTCCAGAAAGCCCGTGATCTTTCCCATGCATCAGTCCCCTAAAGCGTTGTGGGAGCGCGGGGCGGGCCCGCGCGTCTGCCTTGTTACTCCGCGCTGCGCATTCCGATTTCGAGAACATCGAGGCCCGTGGTGTCCTCTTCCATCCGCTGCTGCATCTCTTCCAGCGCACGGCGGTATTCCATCGGCATGACCTTCACGAATTTCGGGCGATAAGATTCCCAGTTCTCCAGGATGTGCTTGGCTCGCTCGGAAGCCGTGTAGCGGCGGTGGTTCTCGATCAGCGCGCGCAGGCGGCGCTCGTCCATCTCGCTTAAATGGTGGCCGACCTTCACGACCCCGTGTCGCTCTTCGAGTTGGGCGTACTGATGGCCGAAGGTCTTGGCCGCCTCGGCCTCGGCCGGGACCGGCTCCAGATCGACCATTGCCAGGTTGCAGCGGCGCTCGAAGTCGCCGGCCTCGTCGAGCACATAGGCGATACCGCCCGACATGCCGGCCGCGAAGTTGCGCCCTGTCGGGCCGATGACGACGACGACGCCGCCGGTCATGTACTCGCAGCCGTGATCGCCAACGCCCTCGACGACCGCCGTCGCGCCGGAGTTGCGCACCGCAAAGCGCTCGCCCGCGATGCCGCGGAAGTAACACTCGCCGCTGATCGCGCCGTAGAGCACCGTGTTGCCGACGATGATGCTTTCCTCCGGCACAATGCCGGAGCGCGGGTTCGGCCGCACGATCAGCTTGCCGCCCGAAAGCCCCTTGCCAACATAGTCGTTGCCATCGCCGATCAGGTCGAGCGTGACGCCCGCGGCCACCCATGCGCCAAAGCTCTGGCCCGCGGTGCCATTGAAGGTGATCCAGATGGTATCCTCTGGCAGCCCGTCATGGCCGTAGCGCTTGGCGATCTCGCCCGAAAGCATCGCGCCGGTGGTGCGGTCGGTGTTGCGGATCGGCAGTTCCAGCTTGACCGGCTCGCGCCGCTCAATCGCGGGCTGTGCCAGTTTGATCAGCTTGCGGTCCAGCACCGTCTTTAGGCCGTTGGGCTGCGGCGCGGAGTTGTAACGCTCGGCATCATCCTTGACCGCGGGCATATGAAGGATGCGCGACAGATCCAGCCCGTGCGCCTTCCAGTGATCGACCGCGCTTTGCACATCGATGAACTCGGTGCGCCCGATAATCTCGTCGAGCTTACGAAAGCCCATCTCGGCCATCAGCTCGCGGACTTCCTCGGCGACAAAGAAGAAGTAGTTGACGACGTGCTCCGGCTGGCCCTTGAAGCGCTTGCGCAGCACCGGGTCCTGCGTCGCCACGCCCACCGGGCAGGTGTTGAGGTGGCACTTGCGCATCATGATGCAGCCGACCGCGATCAGCGGCGCGGTGGCGAAGCCGAACTCGTCCGCGCCGAGCAGCGCGCCAATAGCGACATCGCGGCCCGTGCGAAAGCCGCCATCCACCTGCACACAGATGCGGCTGCGCAGGCCCTGCACGACAAGCGTCTGCTGCGTCTCCGCAAGGCCAAGCTCCCACGGGCTGCCTGCATGCTTGATCGAAGTCAGAGGGCTGGCGCCCGTCCCCCCCTCGAAGCCGGCGATGGTGACGTGGTCCGCGCCCGCCTTCGACACGCCCGCCGCGACCGTGCCGACGCCGATTTCCGAGCCGAGCTTGACGCTCACTTGCCCGGTCGGGTTGACGTTTTTCAGGTCGAAAATGAGCTGCGCCAGGTCCTCGATCGAATAAATGTCGTGGTGCGGCGGCGGCGAGATCAGCCCGACGCCCGGCGTCGAGTGGCGCACCTTTGCTATCGTCGCGTCGACCTTGTGACCGGGAAGCTGGCCGCCCTCGCCGGGCTTGGCGCCCTGCACCATTTTGATCTGCATGGCGTCGGAGTTGACGAGGTATTCCGTGGTCACGCCGAAACGGCCCGAGGCGACCTGCTTGATCGCAGAGCGCATCGAATCGCCGTTGGGCATAGGCTTGTAGCGGTCGGCTTCCTCACCGCCCTCGCCGGTGTTGGACTTGCCGCCGATCCGATTCATGCCGATGGCCAGCGTCACATGCGCCTCGCGGCTGATCGCGCCGAACGACATCGCGCCGGTGGCGAAGCGCTTGACGATCTCCTTGGCTGGCTCGACATCCTCCAGCGGGACCGTCTTGCGGCCCATTTCCTCGGCCGTGCGAATACGGAACAGCCCGCGCAGCGTCAGCAACTGCTCGTTCTGCTCGTTCACGCGGCGGGCGAAGTCGCGATACTTGTCAGGCAGGTTGCCGCGCACCGCATGTTGCAGGTCTGCGACCACCTCCGCGCGCCAGGCGTGGGTCTCGCCGCGCACACGCACCGCATACTCGCCGCCTACATCCAGCGCGCCGCGCAGCACCGGGTCGTCGCTGAAGGCGCGACCATGCCGCGCGATCGTCTCAGCGGCGATCTCCGGCAGGCCGGCACCTTCGATCAGCCCTTGTGTGCCGGTGAAGTAGCGGTCAAGGAACGAACTGTGCAACCCGACCGCGTCGAAGATCTGCGCCCCGCAATAGGACTGGTAGGTCGAGATGCCCATCTTGGACATGACCTTCAGAATACCCTTGTCGATGGCCTTGATGTAGCGGTTGATGGCATCTTCTTCGGAAATCTCGCCCTCGAACTCGTCGAGGTTGGCGCGGATCGTCTCGAAGGCGAGATACGGGTTGATCGCCTCTGCGCCGTAGCCCGCAAGCGTGCAGAATTGATGGATTTCGTGCGCCTCACCCGTCTCCACGACCAGGCCGACAGTGGTGCGCAGGCCTTTGCGGATCAGATGGTGGTGAACGGCGGAGGTCGCCAGCAGCGCGGGGATCGCCACGCGCGATGGCGAGACATTCCGATCCGACAGGATGATGATGTTGTACGCGCCCCGAACGCTTTCCTCGGCCTTTTCACAAAGCGTGTCGACGGCGGCCTCCATGGCCTCCGCGCCGTCCATCGGGAAGGTCATGTCGAGCGTGACGGTGCGGAAGTCGTTGCCCGCCACGTCGCCGATCTGGCGGATGCGCTCCAGCTTTTCGTCGGTGAGGATCGGCTGGCCCACTTCGAGCCGTTTCATCCCGACCATCGCATCCGGGTCCAGCAAGTTCGGCCGCGGCCCGATGAACGAGACCAGCGACATCACCAGTTCCTCGCGGATCGGGTCGATCGGCGGGTTGGTCACCTGTGCGAAATTCTGCTTGAAATAGGTGTGCAGCAGCTTCGGACGGCCGGAGAGCGCCGAGATCGGCGTATCCGTGCCCATCGATCCGACCGGCTCTTCGCCCGCGCGCACCATTGGCGCCATCAGCACACGCCAGCTCTCTTCGGTATAGCCGAACGCCTGCTGCAGATCGAGCAGCGCCACATTCGACCCGCGATGCTGTGGCTTCGGGTCCACGGCCGGCAAGTCCTCGACATGGATCTGCCCCTGATCGAGCCAGCGTTGATACGGGTGCTCGCTTGCCAGTTCCGCCTTGATCTCTTCGTCGGAGACGATGCGCTTCTTGTCGAGGTCTATGAGAAGCATCCGGCCCGGCTGCAGCCGCCATTTGTGCACGATGCTTTCTTCGGGAACCGGCAGGACGCCGACCTCGGAGGAAAGGATCACTTCATCTTCGCTCGTCACAACATAGCGTGCCGGGCGCAGGCCGTTGCGGTCGAGCGTCGCGCCGATCTGGCGGCCATCGGTGAACGCGACCGCCGCCGGGCCGTCCCACGGCTCCATCAGGGCGGCATAGTATTCATAGAATGCGCGGCGCTTTTCATCCATCAGCGGGTTGCCTGACCAAGCTTCGGGGATCAGCAGCATCATCGCATGCACGAGCGGATAGCCCGCGCGCACCAGCAGTTCCAGCGCGTTATCGAAGCAGGCGCTGTCGGACTGCCCTTCCGGTATCAGCGGCCAGAGCCGGTCGAGGTCCGCGCCGAACACATCCGACGTCATTGCCGCCTGGCGGGCGGCCATCCAGTTGATGTTGCCGCGCAGCGTGTTGATCTCGCCGTTGTGGCAGATCATGCGGAACGGGTGTGACAGTCCCCACGACGGAAACGTGTTGGTCGAGAAGCGCTGGTGGACCAGCGCCATCGCGGAGACCATGCGCTCATCCTGGAGATCGCGATAATATTCGCCCAGCTGCGTGGCCAGCACCATGCCCTTATAGAGCAGCGTCTGCGACGACATCGACGGGACATAGAAATCCTCGTGGCCCTCGGGCTGCTCGCGCATCACCGTGAGTTCGATCACGCGGCGGATCACGAACAGGCGCAACTCGAACGCGGTTGGGTCCTTCGTCTCCGGGCCGCGCGCGATGAACACCTGCGCCATGTGCGGCTCTGTCGGCAGCACGGAATAGCCGAGGTCCGAATTGTCGACCGGCACGTCGCGCCAGAACAGCGGCTGCTGCCCTTCCTCGCGGATCACCCTCTCGATCAGATCGGTGTAATAGCTGCGCGTAGCAGGGTCTTTCGGCAGGAACACCTGCCCAACCGCGTAAGCGCCCGGCTCGGGCAGGCTCACCCCATGATCCGCCGCGGCACCGCGCAGAAAACCATCAGGCATCTGGATCAGGATACCGCAGCCATCCCCGGCTTTCGGATCAGCGCCGACCGCGCCCCGATGTTCGAGGTTGCAAAGGATTTTCAGCCCTTTTTGAATGATCTCGTGGCTGCGAACGTCATTCATGTTCACCACGAAGCCAATGCCGCAGGCATCATGCTCGCGGTCAGGGTTGTACAACCCTTCAGCGCGGGACAGCCGGTTGAGGCTTGCGCGCGCGGTCGTCGCGTTCGGCTTGGTCACTGACTTTCCGAGTCCCCTGTTCGCGTTGTCGGTTGGAAATAAAAAGTGCAGCGTCAGTTGGCCGGGGTTGGGCGTTTGGCCGTGCCCATGTCCGGAACCGCAGCCTCGCAGGCCGCATCTTTCCGGCCAAGTCCGGTCCATTTCTCGCGTTTGATCAACGCCATCATTCCGTCCCTTTCCCGGCGGTCCCGCGGTTGCACCTCGGCCCGGGCTGCTTGCCCGATGGCTCTTTGCCTTCTTGGAATGAAGGCGCGGCGATTTCTTACTGTACCGGGTCGATCACTCTGCGCGCCGGACAGACCGCACTACCGCGCGGGTCGTTCCGGGCTGGGTTGCCGCGCGCCCGAGTGAGGCGCGACACGGCTTCGACAAGGACAGCACTACTGCCCTATCAGCCCCAAAGTTGACAGATTTTAATCGAGAGCACAAGCCGATTGCATGGATTGAGGCCAAAACGCGCCCATCTGGCGCACCCT
>CAZYYQ010000080.1:0-8291 GCA_964651275.1 uncultured Hyphomicrobiaceae bacterium
TCAAGTTCTGCGCGGCGCGGGTGTCCCGGACGCCGCAGGTGCTGGCGGCGGAATAAAGCGCCACCGAAAAGCATGTCCCGGACTTGATCCGGGATGGGAACCGGTTTTCGGATCAATCGCGCGTGAGACACAGACCCGGCGACCGTCTTGCCTTTCGCCGGTCCGCACGCAACACTATGTCCCATCGCTAAACGTCGCTTTAGAGGATTTTGCGATCAGTCAGAGCCACGTCATGCCCGTGCTTGACACGGGCATCCATGCCCGCAGACTTTCCATTTTCTGGCTGGATTGCCGGATCAAGTCCGGCAATGACGAATTCGGTACCTTTCTGACAGATCGAAGATCGTTGGAGCACCGTGAAATGCGGGACTTGAGTTGAGCTTCAGTTCGGACGAAATCGAGCGCTACAAGCGCCATCTGGTGCTGCATCAGGTCGGCGGGGCGGGCCAGCAGAAGCTGAAGGCCGCGCGCGTGCTGGTCATCGGCGCGGGCGGGCTTGGCTCGGCGGTGCTGCCCTACCTGGCGGCGGCGGGCGTGGGGCGGCTCGGCATCGTCGATGATGACCGCGTGAGTTTGAGCAATCTCCAGCGTCAGATTATCCACGACACGGAAAGCGTCGGCGCGCTGAAAACGGCCAGCGCGGCCCGGCGCATCCGCGCGCTCAACCCGCATGTCACGGTCGATGAAATCCCGGAGCGCCTCAACGCCGAGAATGCGCTGGAGATCATCGGCAATTACGATATCGTCGCCGACGGTTCGGACAATTTCGCCACGCGCTATCTCGTGAACGACGCCTGCTATTTCGCCCGCGTTCCGCTGGTGTTCGCCGCGCTGGGGCAGTTCGACGGGTACCTTTCGACGTTTCGCGCGTTTGAGACAGACGCCGACGACAAGCCGCGCCCAAGCTATCGCTGCCTGTTCCCCGAGCCGCCGCCTCCAGGAACGGTGGCATCGTGCGAGGAGGCAGGCATTCTTGGCGCGCTTGCAGGCGTGCTTGGCACGCTGCAGGCGATGGAGGTCCTCAAGGAACTGCTTGGTATTGGTGAGTCGATGGCTGGGCGTTTGCTGATCGTCGATGCGCTCGGAACGCGTTTCGAGACCATGCGCATCCCGTGGGACCCGGACAACCCGCTCAACGGCGAAAACCCCACAATCGGCGACCTGAGCGTCCACGCCAAAGCCGCGTGATCAGTCCAGCGTCTTGAGCAGCAGCAGGCACGGATTGCCCGGCCAGATGTCATGAATTTCCTCGACCGGCGCGAAGCCCATCGCGCGGTAGAAACGACGCGAGGATTCATAGGCCGGGTCGGGATGCGACGGCCCCAGCGTCTTGACGCTCAGGAACCGCAGCCGCCGCGCCCGCGCCCAGCCTTCCGCCGCGCCGACCAGCGCGCGCCCCAGCCCGGTGCCGTGCCAGCGTGGCCGCGCGGCGAGCAGATAGATCTCAGCCGTGGTATCGAAATGCTGGGTGACGCTGACGAAACCCGCCACCTTGCCGTCAGCAAAGCAACCGAGCATGTCGAGATCAGCTGCCGTTTCGGCATAGAGACGGTTGGCCTCTGGCCGGGCGAACCAATCCGAAAGCTCCGCGATCACGGAGGCGCATATTGCGCTTTTGTGCTCGCAGATGGGCTGCGCCTGCCACATGGCCAGCCGGACCGCTTCACTCGGCGGCGCGTGGGGACTTGTTCCGCTCACCGTTCTCATTGCCGTTCTCCGGAGCGGTGCCTTCGCCGGTTTCCTGAATGCGCTCAGGCTGCGGCATCGCGACGATGTTGTAGCCGGAATCGACGAAATGCACTTCACCGGTGACTGCCGTCGACAGGTCGGACAACAGATAGAGGGCAGCACCGCCAACCTCATCCAGCGTGGGCGTGCGCCCCAGCGGCGAGTGCATCTTCTGATAGTTGAACAGCACGCGCGCGTCAGAAATGCCGGCTCCGGCGAGCGTGCGCATCGGCCCTGGCGACAGCGCATTCACCCGCACGTTCTGCGCACCCATGTCGGCGGCGAGATAGCGCACGGAGGCTTCCAGCGCCGCCTTGGCCACGCCCATCACGTTATAACGCGGGACAACGCGGCTGGACCCGGCATAAGACAGCGTGATCATAGACCCGCCATTCGGCATCAGGTCCGAGGCGCGCTTGGCAACCTCAGTGAAGGAGAAGCACGAGATCACCATCGTGTTGATGAAGTTCTCCCGGCTCGTGTCGGCGTAGCGGCCCTTGAGTTCGCTCCGGTCGGAGAAGGCGAGGGCGTGGACGAGGAAATCCATCTGGCCCCACTCCGACTTCAGCGTTTCGAACACCTTGTCGACCGAGGCGACGTCCATCACGTCGCAGGGCAGGATCAGCTTGCCGCCCAGCGATTCGGCGAGGGGTACCGCGCGCCGCCCGAAAGCCTCGCCCTGGTAGGTGAATGCGAGTTCCGCGCCGTGAGCAGCGAGCATTCGCGCGACACCATATGCGATCGAGCGCTCATTGGCGACGCCCATGATGAGCCCGCGCTTGCCCGCCATCAGCGGTCCTGGCTTCGTTATGTCAGTCCCCGTCATTGTCACACCCACGCGTGGCTGGTTTGCTTGTGCTCATCCGTTCGTAGAAGAGGCCGGATAGCTTTATGTTGCGATCATTTCCCTAGCAATCGCGACAGTGGATCGCGATGCGTGTGGGCAGGATCGGCTCTTGTGACCACAGCAAGCAATCCAGATAATTGAATTGCTGCAGATCGTGCTTTTCTGTCTTAATGTGTATTCCTGCTCAAATACACCTGTAAAATCAGGATGGTGATCAACTTGTGTGTCTCTTGAATACAAGAGAAGCGTTTGTCCCTCCGAAGCCGAAACTGTTCGACATCACGCAGTTCAGTTCGACATTGTCCCGGCGCTTGCGCACGATCGGCATGTCGATGGTCTGAGGATCCTGCTCCTCGATATGAGCCGATGCACAGATGAAGTCGTGGTTCATCATCAGCAGCGTGTAGATCGCCTCCTGCACGCCCGCCGCGCCCAGGCTATGCCCCGTCAGCGATTTCGTCGCGGAGAACGGCGGGCAATTGTCGCCGAACACCTCGCGTAGCGCGTCGAGTTCGCGCAGATCGCCGATCGGCGTCGAGGTGGCGTGCGGGTTGATGTAGTCGATTTCGCTATCCAGCCCCTGCATGGCCAGACGCATACAGCGCGCCGCACCTTCGCCGGAGGGTTGCACCATGTCGAAGCCATCGGAATTAGCGCCATAGCCGACAAGCTCACCGTAGATTTTTGCGCCGCGTGCCTTCGCCCGCTCCAGTTCTTCCAGCACGACGACACCCGCGCCGCCCGCGATCACGAAGCCGTCGCGGTTGACGTCATAGGCGCGGCTGGCGCTCGCCGGGGTCTCGTTGAAATCCGACGACAGCGCATTCATGCCGTCGAACAGCACTGTCAGCGTCCAGTGCAGTTCCTCGCTGCCACCGGCGAACATCACGTCCTGCTTGCCCCACTGGATCATCTCGGCGGCATTGCCGATGCAGTGTGCCGAGGTCGAGCAGGCCGAGGATATCGAATAGTTGAGGCCGCGGATCTGAAACGGCGTTGCCAGCGTGGCCGAGGCGGTGCTCGACATCGCCTTGGGCACCTCGAACGGCCCGACTTTTTTCGGCCCCTTCTCGCGGGTCGTGTCGGCGGCGCGGACGATGGCCTCGGTTGAGGGGCCACCAGAGCCCATCACCAGGCCGGTGCGGTCGTGGGAGACCTCACCAGGTTCCAGCCCTGAGTCGTCGATGGCCTCTTGCATGGCGATGTAGTTCCACGCCGAGCCGGCACCCATGAAACGGCGGGTCTTCCGGTCCAGAACCTCTTTCCAGTCGAGCGTCGGCGCGCCGTGCACCTGCGAGCGGAAGCCCAGTTCGGCGTAGTCCTCCGCGCGCACGATGCCAGAGCGCCCCTCGCGCAGGGATTCGAGGACCTCACTGATGTTGTTCCCGATGGAAGAGACGATCCCCATCCCCGTGACCACAACGCGTCTCATGATTGTCGGAACCTTCTATGCAGCATTGGTAGGTTCGTGTTGCTGCGCTATCCGCTGGCTTGCGGTTGCGGAACGATATTCCGGCGTTATCCGGCTGAGCGATGCGCAGCGGTCAGCCTTTCGCGGCCTCCGGTGAGAACAGGCCCACCCTCAGATCGCGGGCATAATAAATCGGCTCGCCGTCAGCCTTCAGGATACCGTCCGCAATGCCGAGCGTCAGCTTGCGCATCATCATCCGCTTCAGATTGACGATATATTCCACTTTTCGCACAGAGGGAATCACCATTCCTGAGAACTTCACTTCCCCGACGCTCAGCGCACGTCCCTTGCCGGTGCCGCCAACCCAGCCAAGAAAGAAGCCGAGAAGCTGCCACATCGCGTCAAGCCCGAGACACCCCGGCATTACCGGGTCGCCCTTGAAATGGCAGTCGAAAAACCAAAGGCCGGGGTTTACGTCGAGTTCTGCCACGATCTCGCCCTTGCCATGCTCCCCACCGGAATCGCTGATCTGCGTGATCCGGTCAAACATCAGCATGGGCGGCAGCGGCAACTGCGGATTGCCAGGCCCAAATAGCTCACCGCGCGCGCACGCCAGCAATTCCTCGAAGCCGTAACTGTTCTGGCGTTCGGCGGTATCCGGCTGTTCGTTCTTGTTCTTTAGCAACCGTAATCCTCTTTCGTCGCGTTTCTCTTCGGCACCATTCGTTCAGGTAAACCTCTCAGAGTTTCTATCACACCCTCTGGCGGAAAAAAAAGCCGATCGGACCAGGCGCCGCACGCGCGCAGACGGAGGTTGCGATGTTGCCCCGCGCTCACTATACTCGAAGTTGACGGCGTCTGCCCGTCTGGATAATGATTTTCGTTGGGGACTTGATGAACGCGCCAGCCAAATTTCCCGATATCTACGCGAAACTGGCCTCCGTCGGCATGCGTCCGACACGCCAACGCATTGCCCTTGGGGAATTGCTGTTTAGCGAAGGGGATCGTCATGTGACGGCGGAAAAGCTTCATGCCGAGGCTGAACGCGCTGGTGTACGTGTCTCGCTAGCGACCGTGTATAACACGTTGCATCAATTTACCGCGGCGGGACTGCTGCGCGAGGTCGCGATCGAGGGTTCGAAAACTTATTTCGATACCAACACTTCCGACCACTGTCATTTCTTCATTGAAAGCGATGGCGAGCTGATCGATATCGACGAGCGTATCAGCATCGGTCAACTTCCCGAAGTGCCCGAGGGCAAGCGCGTCTCGCGCGTGGACGTATTGATTCGGCTTAAAGACAGCCCGGACAACTGAACTCCGCCTCACTTTCGTGTGCGCCAGCAGGCTCATCATCGCCCTCCCGCGACATCCAGAAGCGTGCCCGTGCAATAGCTGGCTTCATCTGAGACGAGCCACATAATGGCGAGCGCGACCTCGTCCGCTGTGCCGCCGCGCCCCATCGGCACGCCTGGGCCCAGACGGTCAACCCGGGCCGGCTCGCCTCCAGCAGCATGAATGTCGGTGTAAATCAGGCCGGGCCGCACCGCATTGACACGCACGCCCTCCGCAGCGACCTCCTTCGACAGCCCCAGCGTCAAACTGTCGAGCGCGCCCTTGGTGGCGGCGTAGTCGATATACTCGAACGGCGAGCCGATGCGCGAGGCGGCAGAAGATACGTTGACGATCACGCCACCATTCCCGCCCTTTGTGGTGGACATGCGACGCACCGCCTCACGCGCGCACAGGAACGCCCCGAAGATATTGACGGCGAAGACGCGAGCGAGGCGATCCGCCGACATTTCATCGAGGCGCATCTGCTGCTCCAGAATGCCGGCATTGTTGATGAGCCCGTCCAGACGCCCGAAGGTGGTATTTACGGTCTCGAACAGCCGCAGCACGTCTTCCTCGCGCGCGACGTCGCCTTGAACCACAATGGCGCGCCCGCCCGCGTGCTCGACGTCCGCGGCCACCTTCCGCGCCCCTGCCTCGTCGGAGCGGTAGTTAATGCACACGGTCCAGCCACGCGCCCCGGCGATCCGCGCTGCGCAGGCGCCGATACCCTTGCTCGCCCCGGTGATGATCATCACCCTGCTCATGTCCGGTCTCTCCATGTAAGCCGCGCCGCGGCGATTATTCTATCGTTTCGCCGGGATACACGCCCCAAAGCGCATCCTGCTGGATCCAGCCACGGATGCCGCGCGTGCCGACATCGCACCACTGTGCCCCACAGGACAGGATATCAACCAACACGGACGGCCCAACGCGCGAAATCACACGCGCATCAGAATCGTCCTCCGCGCGCAGCGGGTATGTCTTTGCGCTCTCGCCTTTCAGCCACGGCGCAACCAGCGCGGTGCGACGTCCGCTGAGCAACGACCCGAGCACCCACCCTTCTGCGCCCTCGCTGTCGCGTATCCGTCGCCAGGTGTCGAATTCGGCGATGATTTCCACCGGCAGCCCGGCACGCAGGAACACCCAGGCAATCTCATGATCGAAGCCGGGGCCGCGGCGCACGTTTACCCGGTCCGCCTTCAGGCTCACGAAGCGTGGCAGCGGCAGTCCGCTTTCGCCCGTCTCGCGTGCCGCAATCTGCGCGTTTGCGCTTCCGGCAGCAGCGATCGTTGCGAACGCCAGCACAAGCGCGGCGACGGCGAGCACGATGCAGGCACCTGGGCTTGCGCCACGGCGATGCCGGGAAGAGCTTTTCCGGGACATAATACTTGCGATAATCATGCGGTCATGCTCCCTTCGCGCAGGGGCCCGTGATAAGCCCGGACCACAAAGACAGCACAAACGAAAGCCTCAGCCCAATCCCGAGAGTGCCACATGAATGCCGTCAAGCCTCTGGTTATCGTCACGCGCAAGCTGCCCCAGATGGTCGAAGTCCGCATGCGCGAATTGTTCGATGCGCGCCTGAATGCGGATGATCACCCGATGACGAAGCCCGAATTGATCGAGGCCGTGCAGAGCGCGGACGTACTTGTCCCCACTGTCACTGACCGCATCGACCGGGAGGTGCTGAGTCGCACCGGTCCGCGGCTGAAGCTGATCGCCAATTTCGGTACCGGCGTGGACAATATCGACATCGAGACGGCGCGCAACCGCGGGATCACCGTTACCAACACGCCCGGCGTCCTCACCGAGGACACTGCCGACATGACCATGGCGCTGATCCTGGCCGTGCCGCGCCGGCTTCTGGAAGGCGCAACCATGTTGAAGAACCAGCCCGACTGGCCCGGCTGGTCCCCGACCTGGATGCTCGGCCATCGCATTTACGGCAAGCGTCTAGGCATCATCGGCATGGGCCGGATCGGTACCGCGGTGGCGCGGCGCGCCAAGGCGTTCGGGTTGTCCATCCATTACCACAACCGCCGGCCCGTGCTGCCGGAGATCGAGCAAGAGCTTGAGGCGACCTACTGGGAAAGCCTCGACCAGATGCTCGCGCATATGGACATCATCTCGGTCAACTGCCCGCACACCCCGGCGACCTATCACCTGCTGTCGGCGCGGCGGTTGAAGCTGATCAAGCCCGATGCCTACATCGTCAATACATCGCGCGGCGAAGTGATCGACGAGAATGCACTGGCTCGGCTGATCGAAGCCGGAGAAATCGCCGGGGCCGGGCTGGACGTGTTCGAGCACGAGCCGGCAGTCAATCCGCGCCTGCTGAACAACCGGCGCGTCGTCGCGCTGCCGCATATGGGATCGGCGACCATCGAGGGGCGCGCGGATATGGGCGAGAAGGTCATCATCAACATCAAGACCTTTCTGGACGGCCACGCGCCGCCCGACCGCGTCTTTCCGGCGATGTTGTGAAGCATGGTCTGATCATTAGAAATACGTCATGCCCGTGCTCGACACGGGCATCCATGACCGCGACTTGCTGAAATCTGGTGGCCGGGTTGCCGGGGCAAGCCCGGCAACGACGTGGGCGGGCGCAAGTTTGATAAGCTCAATACTTGTTCCGTTCAGCACGTTTCAACACAATAACGAAGCGTTCTAAATTGTGATGGGGGCAGATGGAGTTTTCAGAGCATTTTCAGACGCTCGTCATGATCAGCAACAAGATCGACGGGCTGTGGCAGATGTATATCGGCGTGCATCTGGGCATCTTCTGGCTGCTGTTCTTCATGCATCGCCCGCTGCTGGCGGTCGAGCGGTTCATCGCGCTGATCGCCTACACGTTTTTTGCCGCGGTCAACGGCAAGGCGATGATGGACACCTACGCGCTGGTCGAGAACCTGCGCCGCGACCTGCTGGCGAACTTCCCCGCCGCGCTGGAGCGGCTTCCCGAGACCGCCG
>CAZYYQ010000081.1:0-8273 GCA_964651275.1 uncultured Hyphomicrobiaceae bacterium
AACCAGCGACCCTCTCATTACGAATGAGATGCTCTACCACCTGAGCTAATGCGGCACTGCGCCGAGGCGCTTCTCTTCAGATACCGTCATCCCCGGCCCCATGCAAGTGCGGCGCTTGGCGTCCGCGCTCATTTTGGGGCTTCGGCTTGCCGAACAGCTTGCGCTTCCACACGTTAAGAGCGGATTTTCCGGGACCGCTTTCAATTGCGCCCATTTTTAACCCTCCGCAAGGCGCTCGCCGATGTCTGACGACAGTTCGTTTTCCCCAACGCGCACGCCGCCGCCCGCCTATGCGCCGCCGCGGCCCGAGCGTGGTACGTTCACCACCGGCTCGACCATGCGCCACATTCTGGTGATGAGCAGTTCGTCGGGCATCGGGCTGATGGCGGTGTTCCTCGTCGACTTCGCCGACCTTTACTTTCTCGGGCTGCTCGGCGAGATCGAGGTGGCTGCGGCGATAGGCTATGCCGGCTCCGTGCTGTTCTTCACCATTGCGCTCGGGGTGGCGCTCGCGGTCGCGGCGACGGCGCTGGTGTCGCCCGCGCTGGGAGCGGGCAAGAAGCCGCGTGCGCGCCGCCGCGCCGTGAATGCGCTGATCTTTGCCGCGGGCGCGTCGAGCGTGCTGTCGGTGGGGCTTTGGCTGGCCGTGCCGGTCATTCTCGGCTGGCTGGGCGCGCAGGATCGCGCCTTCGATCTGGCCGCGTCATACCTGCGCATCGTGCTGGTGGCAACGCCGCTACTCGCCATAGGCATGACCTGTGCGGCGCTCTTGCGTGCGGTGGGCGACGCCAAGCGGGCCATGTATGTTACGCTGTCGGGCGCGATCATAAACGGGCTGCTCGACCCGCTGTTCATCTTCGTGCTGGACTTGGGGGTGGACGGCGCGGCGATCGCCTCGGCGCTGGCGCGTGCGACCATGGCGGCGGTCGGCCTTTACGGCATTGCCCGGGTCCACGGGATGCTCGCGCATCCCAAGCTCAGCCGGCTGTGGCCCGACGCGCTGGCGATCCTGAGCGTGGCCGCGCCGGTGGCACTCACCAATCTGGCGACGCCTGTTGCCAACGCCTATGTCACCTCGTCCATGGCGCCCTACGGGGTCAGCGCCGTTGCAGGCTGGGCGGTGCTCAGCCGGCTGATCCCCGTCTCGTTCGCCGGTATTTTCGCGCTGTCGGGTGCGATCGGGCCAGTGATCGGGCAGAATTGGGGGGCGCGCGAATTCGCCCGCGTGCGCCAGGCGTTTCTGAATGCTGTCATCGTGGTGCTGGCCTATGCGCTGTTCGTCTGGATTGTGTTGGCGGCGGCTCACGGGATCATCGCGCAGGCGTTCAACGCGCGCGGCGACGCGGCATCGGTCATAGCCTTCTTCTGCGTCTGGCTCAGCCCCGCCTTTGGGGTGCTGGGCCTGCTGTTCGTCTCGAACGCGGCATTCAACAATCTCAGGCGGCCCCAATACGCAACGGTGTTCAACTGGGGACGCGCCACGCTGGGCACCATGCTTCCCGTGTCGATCGCCGGGCCATTGTTCGGCGCCTATGGCGTGCTCGCAGGACAGGTTCTGGGCGGGATGGCGTTCGGCGTGTTGGCGGCGGCTGCGTGTTATCTTTACATCAGCAGGATGGAACAACAGGCACACAAGGGCGAGATAACAAGCCCCGAACCGTTACCGGCCAAGTAAATTTGGCGAACCGGCACATGTTGCATTAATGCAACGCTTTTCTGCCAGTTGTAAACTTTCTGTTCACGATTGTTTCCACGCCACCACAACCGCGCCGCGAACCGGTACCATTTTAGTCGAAGTTGTGATTCGCATCCTTCAGTTTCCTGCGTCGATGCGGCGTTCCCGAACATGCGTACCGAAAAGGCGTGCGTAGCGATCAGCCGCGCCGAGCGCGCGGCCACGTGAATCAATCGACATTACGGGAAGCGAACCCATGAAACTGTTTCGTATCATTGCCGGGGCGCAGGGCGGCCGGGTGTTTGCCAATCTCGGCGCACTCGTCGGGCTGTCGGAAGAAGACACCGCGCGCTGCGTCGAATGTCTGTCTCAGCCGCTGGTTGAGGCCGTCGAACGGCGCACGGGTGATCGCGAGGGCGTGATCGAGCTGCTCGACCTGTTCTCGGCCCGGCGTTATGACCGATTCCTGACCAGCACCCAGATCTTCGGCCATCCACGCTCGGGTGCCGAAGGTCAGCGCATTCTCGATTTCCTGATCGAGGACCGCGAAACGCTGGAGCATATCATCGCCGTGCAACAGGACCAGTTCGGTCTGGAGCGCACCACCGTCGAAGCTGTGCTGCCCTATGTCGCGATCATGGTGATGGGCGCGATGGAGCATCGCCTGCATGCACCCTTCACGGAGATCGTCGATCGTCTGGAAGACCCGGACCTGTCCGCGCAGGCTTCGCGGAATCCTTTCGTAACGTTGGCGGAGGTGTTGCGCTCGCGTTTGGGTACGTCGAGCGAGCAGTCGGCGGAAGCGAGAGAGGCAGAAGCCGCCTCGGAAGACAAGTTGCAGCGGACCAGCGAGCCGGGCGACCTGATTCACAAGCTGGTATCGCAGCGCGGCTCGCAGCACGCGGCCTGAGCCTCTCCGGCGCTTCTCCTGTCGATGATGGCCTGATTCGGTCCGTCCGGTTTCCGGGCGGGCCGCGTTTGCCGCTTGTTGAAAGCTCAATAGGCGATTTCGGCGAACAGGCGGTCGATATCGCCGTTCCACGCCCCGTGATACCGCTCCAGCAGCCATTCCGCGGGCGTCTGGTTTGCCTCCACAATCGCTTCAGCGGGCTCCAGATAGCTGGCTTCCGACGCGCCCTTGCTGTCGAGATGATTGCGCCGCTCCAGACCATGGCGGGCGATGGCCAGCATCTCGCGTGACAGCGCGCCGACCGTATGGCGCCCGATCCGCGCATTCAGCGCCGAACGCGGGACCTCGGCGCGCAGATCCTCGCGCTGTTCATCCGTAAAGCTCTTTACCATGTCCCACGCCGCGTCGAGGCAGGTCTGGTCGTACATCAGCCCGACCCATAACGCAGGCAGCGCGCAGAGATAGGGCTGCGGCCCGCTGTCCGCGCCGCGCATTTCCAGAAATGTCTTAAGCCGGACCTCCGGAAACAGCGTGGTCAGATGGTCCGACCAGTCGCTCATGGTGGGGCGCTCGCCGGGCCGTTGCGGCAGGTTACCCTCCATGAAGGCACAAAAGGACTCGCCGGCGACGTCGATCTGCTCCTCGCCGCGCTTGATGAAATACATCGGCACGTCGAGCGCATAATCGACGTAGCGCTCAAAGCTCATGCCGTCTTCAAAGGCGAACGGCAGCATGCCGGTGCGGTGCGGATCGGTGTCGCGCCATATCTCGCTGCGCCAGGACAGAAACCCGTTGGGCTTGCCGTTTGTAAACGGCGAGTTGGCAAACAGCGCGGTCACGAGCGGCTGCAGGGCGAGGCCAACGCGCAGTTTCTTGACCATGTCGGCTTCGCTGGCGAAGTCGAGATTGACCTGCACGGTCGCCGAGCGGAACATCATGTCGCGGCCCAGCCGTCCGACCTTCGGCATGTAGTTCCGCATGATCTCATAGCGCCGCTTCGGCATGATCGGCGTTTCGGCGAGCGTCCATTTCGGCGAAAAACCGATCGCGATGAAGCCTATGTCGAGCGCGTCCGCCACCTCGCGCACCTGCGCCAGATGGGTGTGCACTTCCCGGCACGTCTCATGAACATGCGTGAGCGGTGCGCCGGACAATTCGAACTGGCCGCCCGGCTCCAGCGTGATGTTGCCGCCGTGCTCGCAAGCCGGGTCTTTCAGCGCCACGACCTTGCCGCGCTCGAAGACCGGCTCCCAGTCGAAGCGCTCCGCAACGCCCTTGAGTAGCGACTCGATGCTGCGTTCGTTCTCATACGGGACCGGCCGGAGATCGTCCCGGCGGAATCCGATCTTCTCGTGCTCGGTGCCGATCCGCCAGTCGGTGGGCGGCTTGCAGCCGGCTTCGAGGTAGGCGATCAGTTCGTCGCGGCTTTCGATCGGCCGTTTGATGGCGTCCTCATCCTGAGCCAACATGGGCGTGCACTCCCCAGATCTCTTCTCGGACGCCACTTGCGCGGGTCCATTCCTATCATCGTGACGTGATGGCGCTCAATCGATCATTATACAAGATCGAAGCCGCTTACTGCCAGTCGCCGAGCACGGCGTTGACGAGCGCCAGCGCGGCCACCGCGGCGGTATCGGCGCGCATCACGCGCGGCCCGAGCGAAATCGGGACAGTGAAGGTCTCGGCGCGTAGAACCGCGCGTTCGTCCGCGTTGAAGCCGCCTTCGGGGCCGATCAGCACAGCAAGCGGTCCCGGCGAGACCCCGCCCAGCGCAGCCAGCGGGTTTTCCACCGGGGCGGCCTCATCACAAAAAATTAATCGCCGCTGCGCCGGCCAGTCCGCCAGCACCTCGCTGAGCGGGCGTGGGGGCGCGATGCCGGGAATCCACACCAGGTTGCACTGTTCCGCGGCCTCGATGGCATTGGAGCGCATGCGCTCCAGATTGACGCGATCGGGCACCGTATAGGCAGTCATCACGGGGCGCAGAGCGGACACACCGAGTTCGGTCGCCTTCTGGATCATGTAGTCGAGGCGCGCTTTCTTCAGCGGCGCGAACAGATATTCGATGTCCTGCGGTGCGGTTTGCTCCCTGAGCCGCTCGCGAGCGTACAGGAGACAAGCGCCGCGCTTCGCCTGCGCGATACGGGCGATCCACTCGCCATCGCGGCCGTTGAACAGGCGTACCGCCGCGCCTTCGCGCAGGCGCAGGACATTGAGCAGGTAATTGGCTTGTCCCCGGTCGCAGGCGATCGCGTTGCCCGGTGCAAGATCAGCCTCGACAAACAGGCGCGGCGACCTGGCGATATCAGCGTTCATGCGGGCGCTGCTCACGGTCGTGCCATTCTCTCAGTCTTCATTGCCGCGACCTTGCGGGGCTTGCTCAATCGCTCTGGCCACGCCACTATCCGCACCAACAAGGCACGTCCAACCGGCGGGCCGGTTCCAACAACCCCTGACCGTATCACGCTCATGACGCAAGCGAATACCAACTCCGTTGCTGATGCACCGCGCGGCAACTGGGTCGATAGCTGGGCGCCCGGGCCGAGCCGGCCTTATCTGCGGATGATACGCGCGGATCGTCCCATCGGGACATGGCTGCTGCTGTGGCCATGCTGGTGGTCCACAGCGCTGGCGGCGGTCGCTGCGGGTGACCGGGTGCCCGACCTCTGGTTCATGTTAATGTTCGCGGTCGGCGCGTTCGTGATGCGCGGGGCGGGCTGCGTATATAACGATATCGTGGACAAGGACATCGACGGCGCGGTGGCGCGCACGCGTTCGCGCCCGCTGCCAAGCGGACAGGTGAGCGTGACCGCGGCCAAGGCGTTCATGCTCGCGCTTGCACTTGCGGGCTTTCTGGTGCTGATCCAGTTCAACCCGTTCACCATCGTGCTGGGGATCGCCTCGCTCGCCGTCGTGGCGGTTTACCCGTTCATGAAGCGTTATACCTACTGGCCGCAGGCCGTGCTGGGGCTGGCGTTTTCATGGGGCGCGCTGATGGGCTGGGCGGCGGTGTTCGGCCGGCTCGATCTGGCGCCGGTGCTGCTTTATGCGGGCTGCATCGCATGGACGATTGGCTATGACACGATCTATGCGCATCAGGACAAGGAAGACGATGCGCTGATCGGCCTGAAATCCACCGCGCTGCGCTTCGGCGATCGGACCAGGCCGTGGCTTGTGCTATTCTACGTGCTGACGCTGGCGGGAATCGCGGGCGCGGGGTGGCTGGCCGGAGTGGGCGCCGTGTTCTTTGCCGGTCTGGCGCTCGCAGGCCTGCAACTCGCCTGGCAGGTCGGCACACTCGATCTGGACGACGGCGATAATTGCCTCAAGAGGTTCCGCTCGAACCGCGACTTCGGCGCGATCGTCTTTTTCGCTCTCGTCGCGGAAGCGGGCTTGAGGCTGTAAAGCGCGAGCTTTTCGGGTGCGGAGAACAAGTCTGACAACATGACAGCCGCGAATGAGCACAAAGGGGCCGGGAGTGCCCTGCCGCCCTTGCGGGACGATTTTGCCCTACTGGTTCAATCCGTCAGGTCCGCCGGGGCGACAGCCCTTGGCTATTTCAACCGCAACACGCGGGTCTATCGCAAGCGCGACGGCAGCGAGGTGACAGACGCCGACCTCGCAGTGGACGCCGAACTTCGCGGAGCGCTGGCGGGTCAGCGGCCGGGTTACGGGTGGCTTTCGGAGGAAAGCGCGGACGATCCGGCGCGGCTGGAAGCGCGCCGCGTGTGGATCGTCGACCCCATCGACGGCACCCGCGCCTTCGTGCTCGACAAGCAACAATGGGTGATTTCGGCTGCGTTGGTCGAGGCCGGGCAGCCCGTGGCAGCGGCGATCTACAACCCCTCTCGGGACGAGATGTTCACCGCATGCCGGGGCGAGGGTGCGCAGCTCAATGATGCGTCGATCGAGGTCAGCCGACATGACGAGTTGAATGGCGCGCATATCCTCACGCCAGGGAATGTCGCCAAGCGCGCCGGTTGGCGCGGAGCGGATGCGCCGGATGTGGAAACCACCTTCGTCTATTCGATCGCCTATCGCCTCGGGCTCGTCGCTGCGGGGCGCGCCGACGGGCTGATTTCGCTGGGGCGCAAGAGCGAATGGGACGTTGCGGCGGGCACGCTGATCGTGCAAGAAGCGTCTGGCCGGGTCACAACGACCACGGGCGCGGCGTACCGCTTCAACAAGCCCGAACCGGTCTGCGAAGGGACCCTCGCCGCTTCGGTGAAGCTCCACGACGAACTCGTGCTGACGCTGCGCCGCATGACTGAAGCGAGCGATTGAGCAGGGGAGATGTCATGGCGGAAGAAGCCAATGCGGAAGCGAAGCCGCAACTCCTTCACCTCGTGTTTGGAGGGGAATTGACCTCCCTCGACAAGGTGGAATTCAGGGATCTGTCCAAGCTCGACATCATCGGCATTTACCCGAATTACGCGCAGGCTTACGATGCCTGGAAGGCTGCGGCGCAGCAGACGGTCGATGATGCGCACATGCGTTATTTTATCGTTCACATGCATCGGTTACTCGATCCTGAGAGCGAGCAGACGCCGGGTTGAATTCGGGCGCGCGATGGGGCGCGCGTAGCGCGGACAACAGACGGTGCGATGGGGCTACGCCGCGACATGACAAAGGGTGCGAAGACCGTGCTGGGCTGGCTCGCTGCGCGGTATATCGCGCTGGTGCGTGACACGTCCCGCACCATCCGCTGCCCGGAGAACATGGAGCGGCGCATCGGCGAGCTTGCCCCGGCGATCTTCACAAGCTGGCACGGTCAGTTCCTGATGTCGCCCGTGATGAAACCTGCGGACCAGCCGGCGCGCATGATGATCGCGCGTCACGGCGACGCGGAAGTGATTGCCCGCGCGGTCGGCCATTTCGGCATCGAATTGATCCGCGGGGCGGGCGCAGCCGGCAGACGCAAGGATCGCGGCGGCGCGAGCGCGTTTCGTACGGCGTTGAGCAGCTTGGCTGATGGCGTCAATGTCGCTATGACCGCCGATGCGCCGCCCGGACCTGCGCGCCGCGCCGGGCTGGGCGTTGTCAGGCTGGCAAGCCGCTCCGGTCGCCCGATCATCCCCATGGGCTTCGCCACACGGCGCAGCCTTGCCTTTCGCACCTGGAGCCGCTTTACGCTCAACCTGCCATTCACGCGGCTGACGCTGGTGATGGGCGATCCGGTCCTGGTGCCGCCCGACGCCGATGCGGACATGCTGGAGGCGCATCGGCAGCGCGTCGAGGATAGTCTGAATGACGCCACAAGAAGGGCATACACACTCGTTGGAGGCAACCGCCACATGGCCGAACCGATAAGTGCCGTGAACCCCGAAGAACCCGGCCTAATCCTGAAAGCCTACCGGCTGCTGACACGCGTCGCACGCCCGGGAACGGGGCTGCTGCTCAGGCGCCGCGTCGCAAAGGGCAAGGAGATCGGCGAACGGCTCGGCGAGCGGTTTGGCAGGCCCGGGCGCACGCGGCCCAAGGGGCGGCTCTGGTGGTTCCATGCTGCCAGCGTGGGTGAGACCAACGCAATCCTGCCGCTGATGCATGCCCTGCGCGAGCGCTATCCCGATCTGCGCTTCTTGCTGACCACCTTCACGGTCACGTCCGCGCGCATTGCCAGCAGCCGCCTGCCCGAGGGCGCGGTGCATCAGTTCGCGCCGCTCGATTCGCCGCGCTTCGTCCGCCGCT
>CAZYYQ010000082.1:0-8160 GCA_964651275.1 uncultured Hyphomicrobiaceae bacterium
TTCGTGCGCCACGCCCTGCTCTTCCGCCGCGACGATATAAAGCGCCATCACGGGCAGAACCGCGCCGTTCATGGTCATCGACACGCTCATTTTATCGAGCGGGATACCGTCAAACAGCGTGCGCATGTCGAGTATCGAGTCGATCGCCACGCCGGCCATACCGACATCGCCCGACACGCGCGGATGATCGCTGTCGTAGCCGCGATGGGTGGCGAGGTCGAAGGCGATGGACAAGCCCTTTTGGCCCGCAGCGAGGTTACGCCGGTAAAACGCGTTGGAGTCCTCCGCCGTCGAGAAACCCGCATATTGGCGGATGGTCCACGGGCGCTGGGTGTACATGGTCGGGTACGGCCCGCGCAGATATGGCGGCAGGCCGGGATAGCTGTCCATCGCTGGCACGTCTGGCAGATCGCTCGCGGAATAAATCGGCTTGACGGCGATGCCTTCGGGCGTCTGCCACGTCTCGTTCGCCGCTTCTGGCGCAGCCTCCGGCGCAGGCGATTCCCACGGAACGGTGCTGTAATCGGGGATCTTGCTCATTGCGGTCATGTCCGTTCGGTTTGCGCCCAGCCGGTCAGCGCTTCTTCGCCAGCGCGCTTGCGCGCAGAGGCAATCACCTCACCCACCTTCAGGATCACATGCGCCTCCCGCAGAATGCCCAGCGCATCGCAGCCGTCATACACGAGCCTCCGTGTCGCGCGGCTATCGTTCGGGGCCAGCGAGTCAAGCGTGGCCGGCGTGCCGGCGACATAGACCGCATCCGCGCCTGCATCGCGCAGGGCCTCGGCTGCCCCCGCGAGCGCGCCGTAGTCCTCATCGCGCCCGCACACGCAGGCTATCGAAGCGCCGCTGTCGCGGAACTCTTGCGCGATTTCCTCTGTCGTACCCGCGCCCGTGCCCATGATCGCACCAATCCCGCCAGCCTCGAAGAAGTTCCGCGCCCAGCTCGCCCGATCCGTGAAGGCTGCCAGCGGCCCGATATTGGCAAGGAAAACCGATGGCCGCACGCCCGCGATATCCCGCGCGGTATCCGAAGCCGCACGCAACTCCTCGAAGCCCTGCGCGTCTCGGCGCGCCGGATCAGGCAGCGGCGGGATCGGTTCGCAGGGCTGGAGCAACGCCGCCGACAGGTCCGCAATGCGTGCCCCCTGCTCGGCTGCGGCGACCATCGCCGTCATGCGCTCGCCCCGGTTTGCGCGCGGCAGATCGAAACTCGTGTCGCTCGTTGCCATTTCCCCCCGCTGCATCCCCTCTGTCGCCACGGGCGGCGTCTTCTCGTCCAGCATTGGATAAGTAGACACACCCGTGATAGCCCGCTCGCGTCGGCCTATTTCAGCCTCGCGCCGCGAACGCACGTTCTGCAGACGGCGGGCGATAAGGCCCGACTTCAGCGCAGCAAGCAACCCGCCCGACGCCTCGATCTCCTGAAACGCGGCCCAGGCCTGCGCCGCCAGATCATGGGTCAGGCTTTCGCCGTACCACGAGCCGCCAGCCGCATCGGCGACCCGGCCCAGAGCCGACTCTTCGGCAAGGATTATCTGCGTATTGCGCGCAAGCCGGCGCGCGAACGTGTCCGGCACGCCCGCTGCCGCGGTGAACGGCACGAGCAGAACCGCATTCGCCCCGCCAACCGCCGCGGCAAAGCCCGCAGCGCTGGCGCGCAGAAGATTGGTGTAGGCGTCGCGCGCACTGAGGGTGCGATAGGACATCTCGGCGCTGATCGTCGCGGGCTGAGGCGCGATCCCTGCGGCCCCGGTCACGCGGGCCCAGAGCGCCCTCGCGGCGCGGAACTTGGCGATCGTGAGAAATACGTCGGCATCTGCAGTCAAGTGCAAGCCGATCATGCCGGAGGCGTCTTCCAGCGGCACGTCAGCCCCGGCAAGCGCGCGCCAGTAAGAAACCGCCGCCGCCAATGTGCAGGCCAACTCCTCAACCGCCGAGCCGCCTGCCTGATGCCAGAGCCGCCCCGAGGCGAGGAACGGCGTCATGGCCAGCCCTTCGCCGCGGGCGAACAGTGCAGCATCGACTGCATTGGCTAGCGCGGACCCATCACGCACTGGCGCTTCTGCGCTCCGGGCGATCGCAGACAGCGGATCGAGGCCGAGGTTGCCCGACATCTGCCCCGGCCCCACTCCCTGCGCCCGGAAAGCCGCGAGCAGGACCGCGGCTGCGGCTGTAGCATTCACGCCAGCGCAAACATAAACCGGCGTCCGCACGAGCGGCACATCCGCCAGCACGCGCGCCAGATCGCTGGCCCGGTCCGCGCCCAGACAACCTCCACCAGTAGGCAGACTTCCCGGCAATTGCAGCCACAGCCCGTCCGCACCGCCTGACAGATCGTCCAGCGCCTGCGCATTCGCGGAACCGAGGTCGGGCATGTCGACGGCTTGCAGCACGCGCCATCTGTCTCCAGCCGCTGCCCCGCGAATAAATGGGGCAGCGCCGGGATAACCGGAGGCCAGCGCCAGTTCAGCGCCGTCGCGCGGGGTGTAAAGCGGTGGCGTCATCTCGCCGGTATCAAGAGCGGCGTTCAGGGTGCCGAGCGACGCGCCGCCCAACGCCTTCTCGACGAGTCTCAGCCACTGCGCTTCTGCCTGTTCCGGGGTCGTCCCCATCTCCAGATCATTCATGCCCGAACCATACTTGGCGACGCATTTGCCTGTCCAACCCTTCAAACTATGGCGGCATCACCTGTCTACCATAAAGCGTGATCTCCATCACATTCCGATGATGGCCCAGCGGCGAGACTGCGCTGCGATGCCCGTTCATGTTAGGTTAAGTCAGGAACCGGCACATGAAAAATTGGCACCATGTGAGGTTCTCCCAAGCAACTTGAGGTCATATTATGTCGGAATCGAAACGCCCGCGCCTGTCAGCCGCAGTGGTCGCCGCAGGAACCCTATCGGTTATCGCCGCGGGGACCCTGAGCCAGCCCGCTTCCGCGGCAATCCGCTGCGAAGGCAATTTCCAGATCACCAAGCACGGCCGGATCGCTACGCCCTATTGTCAGGATAACTATCTGGCGGAAGTTGCCCGCGAATATGGAATGCGCGTGTCGAATAAGGCTGTGCGGTATAATGTGGGCGTAAAGGAACGTGTGTGCAGAGTTGTCGGGTACGATCTGCGCGTGAAGGACACCTGCGCCAACTATCTCCCCGATCGAAATCGCCGCTTTTACTGACTGAGTTGCGCAGCAAGTGCGCGGATGCCCTCGCGGTAGGTCGGATAGGCAAGCGTAACGCCCAACTCCTGCTTCGTGCGGGCGTTGGACGTGCGCTTGTTGTCGCTGTAGAAACTGCGCGCCATGGGCGACAAGTCGGCTTCCTCGAACGGGATACGCGGCGGGCGCGGCACGCCGATCAGGTCGGCGGCGAAATCGAGCACGTCCTGGGGCGGCGCCGGTTCGTCGTCGGTCACGTTGTAAATGCGAGATCCTTCATGCTCCCCAGCCCGGGCAATCGCCGCTTCCACCATGTTCGCGATGTCTACGACATGGATGCGGTTGAACACCTGTCCCGGCTTGATAACGGCGCGTGCCTGCGCGGATCGCAGCTTTTCCAGCGGCCCGCGTCCGGGACCATAGATGCCCGAAAGCCTGAACACGCCCAACGGCACTCCAGTTTCGCGCGAGAATGCCTCCCAGCCACGCTCGGCTGCCAGCCGGGCAACACTGCGCCGAGAGGTGGGCGCAGGGAGCGTCTCTTCATCAACCCACTTGCCGTCATGGTTGCCATAAACCCCGATGGTGGATAGATAACCCGCCCATTTCAACGGCGCGGCGCGCAAATCCATATCGTGGTGCGCCAGCAAGGGGTCGCCGTCATCTCCAGGCGGTGCCGAAACGAGCAGGTGCGCCGCCTGTGAGAGTGCGCGAGACAGCGCCGGGCTCGGCGCGGTACCATCGAACACGACGGCCTCATAGCCCATCGCCTCGATCGCCCGCGTTCCCTCGCCGGAGCGCGCTGTGCCGATGATCCGCCAGCCCTGTGCGTGCAGACGCCGCGCCAGCTCTTTCGCCGAGTAACCCAAGCCAACCGCGAGCAGAACCGACATATCTCACCTCTCTGCGTTCCATTCAGCACGAACGACCGGATCTGTCTCGCCGGCCAAGTGTGCGCTTTTGAGCCCCTCCCAGTCCGCCGCGTCACCATCCACCGCATCAAGCCGCGCCAGCGCCCAAACCGCCATCGCGCGCACGACCGCTGCGGGATCGTCTAGCAGCGCTGCAACCTCTGATCGCAGGCTAGGGTCCCCGGAATTGCCCGAGGCGATCAGCACGTTGCGGATGAACCTGTCCCGCCCTATGCGCTTGACCGGCGAGCCGGAGAACCGTGCGCGGAAGCCCGCATCGTCGAGCGCCAGCAACTCGGCCAGAGTCGGCGAACGGGCGATATCTCGCGCACGCAGCTTCGCCTCGCTTGCCTCACGGGCAAATTTATTCCACGGGCACACCGCCAGGCAATCGTCGCAACCGAAGATACGGTTACCCATTGCGGCACGGAACTTGGCCGGGATATGCCCCTTATGCTCGATGGTGAGATACGAGATGCAGCGGCGCGCATCGAGTTGGTAGGGAGCAGGGAAGGCGCCGGTCGGGCAGATGTCGAGGCACTTGCGGCACGAGCCGCAGTGATCCTGCTCCGGTGTATCCGCCGCCAGTTCGGCGGTCGTGAAGATCGCGCCGAGAAACAGCCACGAACCGAGTTCGCGTGAGACGAGATTGGTGTGCTTGCCCTGCCAGCCCAGTCCGGCGGCCTCCGCCAATGGCTTCTCCATCACCGGCGCAGTGTCCACGAACACCTTGACCTCGTGCCCGGTCGCGCCGTGCAGCCATCCGGCGATCTGCTTCAGTCGCCCCTTGATGATGTCGTGGTAGTCCCGCCCCTGCGCGTAGACCGAGATGACGCCGCGCGTGCGCTGCGCCAGCGCCTCAAGCGGATCATGGTCCGGCCCGTAATTCATGCCGAGCATGATCACGCTTCGCACTTCTGGCCAAAGCGCGCGCGGAGCGGCACGGCGCGCCGCCGTCCCGGCCATCCATGTCATCGTGCCATGCCGGCCTTCGGCCAGAAATTCGCGCAGACGCGGCGCGGCCTGCGGGATCGCATCCGGCGATGTGACGCCAGCCACGTCGAAACCCGCCGCCCGCGAGCGCCGCTCCACTTCGGCGCGCAGCGCCTGTGGGGAGGGCCGATCTGCCCGCGTCTGAACAGCCGAGCCCATCAGAAATCCATATCGGCATAGTGCGAGGGCGGGGCCAGCACAGCGAGCCGGTCGCCCAGCAACGGCCGGAATGACGGGCGCGACTTCATCCGCGCGTACCACTCCTTCGCCTCGGGGAACTCCTCCCAGCGTACCTCGTCCATGTAATCCATGACCGATAGATGGGCAGCCGCGGCAAGATCGGCAAAGCTCATGCGCTCGCCCGCCAGCCAGTCGCGGTTGTGCGCGAGGTAGCAGACATAAGCCAGATGATAGCGCAGGTTATCGCGGCCCAGCCGGATCAATTCCGGGTCAGGCGTGCGCCGGCCTTCAGGGAATCGCTGGTAGAGCTTTTCTTCCAGGATGCACTGGCTCACCTCCTCGTCGAACTTGCGATGAAACCAGTCAACCAGCCGACGGACTTCCGCGCGGGATTCGTCCTTGCCGGGGAACAGCGTGTTCTCGCGTCTGCCACCCGCAGCAGGTCGTCCTGCGCTGTCCGCCAGATACTCCGAAATCGCATAGGCCCCGCAGACATGCAGACCGGCTGGGCCCTTCAGAACCGGCAACGCTCCCGCCGGATTCATCTCCAGAAACGCGCGGCTGACATCCCACGGCAGTTGCTCCACCTGCTCTGCGCTCACATCGTATTCCCCGAGCGCGAGCCGGACAGAGCGGGACAACGGACAAAGCGGGAAGTGATAAAGCGTCCACATGACGTGCGATTCTGTCGGCCGGAGCGATTGATAACGTGATTTTGACCAGCTTTTGCGGTTAATGACCAGAGCGGATCGGCATTGGTCCGCTGCGGGAGGGGGATCGCAACTACGCCGCGGCCGGGCGCTGCGCGCCTTCGCGTGCCACATTGCCTTTCCGTTCCGCTTCGCACAAGACCGCGCAGCAAGGAACCACGCCCGATGCCGTTTGAACAACTCCTGATCCTCGCCATCGTGCAGGGTTTGACCGAGTTCTGGCCGATCAGCTCATCTGCCCATCTGATCCTCGTGCCGAAATTCATCTCGGGCTGGCAGGATCAGGGGCCGCTGATCGACGTGGCCATGCACGTCGGCAGCCTGTTTGCGATCTTCATCTATTTTCACAAGGAGATGCGTGCGCTGCTGCGTGGCGCGCTAGCGCTGATCAGCGGGCGTATGAGCACAGAGGCACGGGTGCTGTGGTACCTGATCGCCGCCTCGGTGCCGCTGCTCATCGTCGGTTTCGTGCTCCTGAAATCAGGCTATTACGACGGCCTGCGCAGCCTTGAAGTGATCGCCTGGGCAAACCTTATCTTCGCGCTGCTGCTGCTGGTGATAGACGAGCGGTTCCCCGCGCACAGGCATATCGGCAATCTGCGCCTGCGCGGAGCCATGTTCATCGGGCTGGCCCAGGTCATCGCGCTTGTCCCCGGTGTCAGCCGTGCCGGCATCACCATGACAGCAGGGCGTTATCTTGGCATGGAGCGCCCGGAGGCGGCGCGCTTCTCCATGATGCTGGCGATCCCGTCTATCCTTGGGCTTGGCGCGGGCAGCGCTCTGGAACTCTATCGCACGGGGGGCACCGCCTCGCTCGAACAGGGCGCGATAGCCGCGGGGCTGTCCTTCGTCGCAGCATTCATCGCGATCTGGTTCATGATGGCGTTGCTCAGGCGAATGAGCATGTTGCCCTTTGTGGTATACCGCCTCGCGCTCGGGGCATTCCTGTTCGTCATCATCTACGCTTGATCAGAGTAGCCCTTAGCTGCGCTGCCCAACCCAAGCCCTTACCCGCCGATCCTATCATCCTCACGGGCAAACTCGCCATGCGAGCGGAACCGCCAGAGATAGTCGGGAACGATGACCTCAAGGCTTGTAGGCTTGATCCCCAGCCCGTCGAGGGTGAGCCCCTGGTCCGTGGCCTGTTGGCTGACGATGTTGTCCTTTTTCAGCAATCGAACCTGATCGACCGTCAGCGGCGCGTTTGGCAGCCATTGCACGATTGCGGCCTGCATGGTTGCCAGCCAGAACGGCAGCGAGACATAGGCTCTCTTGCGCCTAGTGTATTCGCCGACCTTGTCGAGCAGTTCGCGGAATGAATAGACATGCGGCCCGCCAAGCTCGTAAATCGCGCCAGGATTGGCCCGGCCTTCCAGCGCCGCGACTACGGCCTTCGCGACATCGCCTACATAAACCGGCTGGAACTTCGTCTTTCCCCCGCCGATCAATGGAAGCACCGGCGAGAAACGCGCCATCTGGGCAAACCGGTTGAAGAAGTCGTCTTCAGGCCCGAATACGATCGAAGGTCGCAGGATCACCGCGTTTGCGATCGCCTGCAGCACCGCGTCCTCACCCTCGCCTTTTGAGCGCGCGTAGCGAGAATTGGAGTTGCGGTCCGCGCCAATCGCCGACATGTGCACGAAACGCGTTATCCCATTTTCTGCCGCCACGCGCGCCACGCGCGCCGCGCCTTCGGCCTGGACCGCCTGGAAAGTCTGCTTGCCGGTGGGCGCGAGAATGCCGATCAGGTTCACCACCGCGTCCGCGCCGACGATCGCCTGACGCACCGATGCATCATCACGAATATTCGCCTGGATAGGGTGGATCTGCCCGACAAGGCCATAGGAGCGCAGGAACCCGGCAAGCTCCGGCCGGCGCACGGCGACGCGCACGCGATAGCCCGCCTGCGCCAGCGCCCAGACCGTATGGCGCCCGAGAAAGCCCGATCCGCCGAATACCGTCACGAGTGTTGAATCAGCCATCGCCTCGGCCATCGCGCACGCCCTCCGCTTCGCGTAAAGTCCTTGCTCATGGCAGGCTTACACCCGCATTCGCGGCGTGTGAAGGCGTGAGCCGCGGACATTGACAAAGAACCGCAGCCGGAATACCTGAAGGACAGGCCCAGGTGGCGGAATTGGTAGACGCGCTAGCTTCAGGTGCTAGTGACCGTATGGTCGTGGAAGTTCGAGTCTTCTCCTGGGCACCA
>CAZYYQ010000083.1:0-8160 GCA_964651275.1 uncultured Hyphomicrobiaceae bacterium
CAGGAGGTGCTGCAGCGCTACAAGTCGCTTCAGGACATCATCGCGATCCTGGGCATGGACGAGTTGTCGGAAGAAGACAAGCTCACGGTTGCCCGCGCCCGCAAGATCGAACGCTTCCTGAGTCAGCCGTTCCATGTGGCTGAGGTGTTCACCGGCAAGTCAGGCGTGCTTGTCGATCTTGCCGACACGATCAAGGGCTTCAAGGGGCTGGTGAACGGCGATTATGATGACCTGCCGGAGCAAGCGTTCTACATGGTCGGCACCATCGACGAAGCCGTGGCCAAGGCAGAGGAAATGGCGGCCGAGGCGGCGTAACACGCTTCGATCTCCGCCTGTGCCAACTGCGAAGGGCAGATAATGGCTGATACGTTCCGTTTCGATCTCGTGTCGCCCGAGCGTGTGCTCGTTTCCGACGATGTGGCCGAGGTAATTGTGCCAAGTGGCGAGGGTGATTTCGGCATGCTGCCGAACCATGCCCCCATCATTGCGACACTGCGCCCCGGCGCACTGACGGTGCGTGGCAAGGACGGGAGCGAAACCCGGTATTTCGTGCGCGGCGGGCTGGCGGAAGGCGGTCCGGAGCAGCTCACCGTTCTAGCCCAGCGCGCCATGCGCCTCGACGAACTGGACCGCGAGAAAATCGCACAGGAGATCCAGTGGGCGAAGGAAGATGTCGAGGATGCGCGCGACGAGGAGACCAAGCTCCAGGCGGTTGACAATCTGGAGCGGCTGGAGACGCTGTCCGAAGTGCTGAAGCAGAGCGCCTGATGCAAACGGCCCGCATAGCTCAGCCGGAGCGTTTCCCCGTCGGCCGTGGCGTGCTTCGCCGCAGCCTGACATAGAGGGCTCCATCCCCCCCATGTTTCGGATGCGCTGGCGATACGCCGGCGACAACATCTCGGAATTCAGGCTTCGCCAGCCATTCTGGCACGAGCCTGCGCAGCACGCCGCGCGGCGACTCGTAGAACGGCGCGCTCTCCCACGCCCGCTCATCCTCGCGGCTTGACCGCTCACGCGCGTCTGCGCCTCCCTTTCCAGTGATGACCAGAACGAGCCGATGGCCACGCGCCTGGCCTGCCCGCAGAAAGCCTTTCAGCGCGGGATAGGCCTCGCGCTGGCGCAACCCGTGCAGGTCAATCCGCGCATCGATGGCTTCGGGATTGCGCACGATACGCCGCGCCTCGCGGCGGGCGAGCGGCGCAGTTGCCGTGACCGCGGCATCGGTCTGGCGAGAGGTTGATGGTGGCGTCTTGCTTGTCGACTGCTGGCGGCGTACGCGCTGCTGTCCTGTTTCCGTCGCCGGTGGCTCTGGCGTCTCTCGCGCAGGATCTGCTTTCGTCTCGGAAGATGCTGTCCTCCTGCGCGAACTGAGCGCGCGGGTATTCTGCATGGCGGCCTCCCACAGCTGCCGCTCTTCCTCGGTCAATTCGCGCTTGCGGGGCGGACGGCGTTTCATGGCGTCTCTTAACGCGCGGCGTTCGGCAGCAGCACCGTGAACATGGTATCGTGCTTCGTGCGCGCCGCGGCTTCATGTGCATCGTCGCCGCTGCCCCAGTAGATATCGCCGCGCACCGCGCCCGTGATCGCCGAGCCGGTATCCTGCGCGATCATCAGCCGGCGGAACTGTGCGCCTGCGTCATCCTTCAGCTTCGCCGTGTCCACCCAGATTGGCGCGCCGAGCATATGATAGCGCGGGTCGACCGCAAGGCTGCGCAGCGGCGTCAGCGATGCGCCAAGCGCCCCAACCGGCCCGACCGCACCTTCTTCTTGCGACAATTCGCGAAAGAAAATGTAGGACTTGTTTGACCAGATCAACTCCTTGCCTTCGTCGCCTGCGTCCTGCGCCCACTCGAAGATGCGCGAAAGCGAGGCCTCATGGGCTTTCAGCGCGCCGCGCGAGATTACTGCCTGCCCGATCGAGGTGTAGGGATAGCCATTCTTACCCGCGAAACCGAGCCGCACCGCGGCGCCGTCCTGAAAGCGAATGCGTCCGGACCCCTGAAGCTGCATGGAATAATGTGCGACCGGGTCTGCGATCCAGGCGAGTTCCAGACCGTGACCCTCCAGCGCGCCCTGCTCGATCTCCTTGCGGGTGAAGTGCTGTTTCAGGCCCGCATCGGTTTTGCGCGCAGCTGTCAAATCTTCGGGCAGGTCGCCGCGTGCTCCCGCCTCGATAAGGGTGAGGTCGTCTGGCGGCCGGTAGATCGGAATATTGAATTTCTCGGTTTTTGAGCGCGAGCCTTCGATTTCCGGTTCATAATAGCCGGTCACGAGGTGGCGATCGCCTTCGGGCGTCACGCGGTAGGGGGTGAAATACGTTTCGAAGAAGTCGCGCGCGGCCTCGCCTTCGACCGGTTTGGCTTCGGCCAAGGCGCGCTTGCAGACCCACGCAAGCGCCTGGCGCCGAGACGTGCCGTGACGTTCTGCCGCGCGGATCGACCAGGGGCAGGAACGTCTGAACGCGAGGAATGCCCCAGCGTGATCATCGTTGCGCCATCCGACGATTTCGGAAAAACCGATGCGATCAAGTTGCAGCGGGCGCTTGCTGACTTCGGTATCGGGGAACTGCCAGTGCCAGAGATCCACGGTGAAGAACACCACGACTGTGAACAGGAAAGCCTGAGCAAAGTACCACGCCGCCGACATGATCCTGATGCTTTTGAAAGCTGCCCCCACCCCGCGGCATGCTCTTACCGCAGAACGACCACCCGACGCTGGCTCACTCTTCTGTTTCCGTGGCGATCAGGAGCCAGTTCGGGTCAGGCGAGCCTAGATTGCGAGAGAAGGTCCAATTGTCGGTAACTTCCTGGATCTGCTTAGGGTCGCCGTCGACGATTCGGCCTTCCTTGTCGCGCGTCACCGTGATGAACTCGCTCACGAAGCGGACAGTGATCTGCGCCTCGCCGTTCACGAGGTTGGCGTCCGCGATTTCGGTCTTGTCGATCCCGACGAACTTGAAATCGACGCTCTCGCCCGCGCGCTGACGTTCCTCGATCGCTGCTGAAAAGCTTTGGTAGACATCCGGGCTGAGCAACTCCTTCAGCGTCGCGGTGTTGCCCGCGGCGAAAGCCGTAACGATCATTTCATACGCGGTATTAGCGCCCTCGACGAACTGCCGCAGGTCGAAGTTCCGGTCGGCGCGCATGATAGACGCGAGCTTTTCTGCCAGACGGCTACCCTTTGGCGCGTAGTCGCGCACCATCTCCTGAAGCTGGTCCTCGCTAGCGCTTTCGCGGCTGCCGCCGGGCTGATCCGTGCCAGGCAGCGGCACCACCTTGTCGCGCGCCGCGCTGCCCGCCTGCTGTGCGGAATAGGGGTCGTAAGGAGGTTTCTCGTTGCCGGTGCGCCGTCCGAGAACGCTACGCAGCCTCAGAAAGATGAGGACGGCAATGACCAGGAATATGATGGTGCTGAGGTCGATGGTTCCGCTCATGATGTCGCGACGCTTTAATCCGGGGCTGCGCTATCCGCACTTCCGTGAGGTACGCGATTGATATAGGCTTCGATCACGCAATGCGCCAGACCCCGCGGCGACGGTAGGATATGTGCTGTGAAATCTCTCGCTATGATCTTACGTCATTGCGGATTTGAAGCCAACCGTCAATCACCACCGTACAAGCTGCGCGCTGTCGGGTCGGCATAGATAGCAGGCTCCATGTTCCTGATCTTTTTCCTAATTTTCGTCGCAACACCGATTCTGGAGATTGTGCTGTTCATTCAGATCGGCGGGCTGATCGGCATTTTTCCGACAATTGTGATCGTCATCGTGACGGCAATTGTCGGCTCCGTCCTGCTGCGCGTTCAGGGGATGGCAGTCATGCAGCGCACAAGTCTGGCATTGCGCGCCGGAGAACTGCCCGTGGACCCGGTCATCGATGGCATGAGCCTGCTGGTCGCCGGGGCGTTGCTGCTGACGCCGGGCTTCTTCACCGACGCGGTCGGTTTCCTGCTGTTCGTTCCCCCGCTCAGGCGGGCACTGGCGCGGCGCATATTTACTCACATGATCCGCTCGGGTCATGTCTTCGTGATGGATGATGGCGAGCCGGGCGGCCGGGGAAAGCCGCCGCGTGACCGGCGCGGGCATCGCGACCCGCGCCACGAGCGTCCGCGCGATGAAACCGTAATCGACGTGGAATACGAGACGGTGCGCGAAGACAGTCCGGGGCGCGAGGGCAGTGGGGACAACAAACCACCGGAAAGCGAGAACGACCGCGCCGGGCCGGACCCATCCTCGCCCTGGCGCCGCTGATTCGCCACGCGGCGCGCTCGCCATCATAACGTTCTCCGCGCAGCGCTCTCCCCAACGCAGCGTTCAATTCACGCCCGCCCGCAGCCGACAGAGCCATGACCCCGATCCTCAACACCATTGCGCCCGTGTTTCTGGTGATTCTCGCCGGTTTCATTTTCGCGCGCTCCGGGCTGTTGTCAGGCACCGTTCAGACAGGGCTGATGCAGTTCGTGCTGCGCGTCGGCATCCCGGCGCTGCTGTTCCGCACCATGGTTGATGCCCGCCCCCCGGGCGGCGAGACGCTGCGGCTTTGGGGCGTCTATTTCGGTGCCTTGGGAGTGGTCTGGCTGGCTTCCACCGCAATCACGTATTTCGTATTGCGCCGCCCGAAAGAGGATCAGCCGATGGTCGGCATGAGCGCGTGCTTTGGCAACATCGTGCTGCTCGGCATCCCTATCGTGCTGGCAATCTACGGACCGGAAGCCGCCACGCCGCTGGCGGTTATCACCTCGATCCATACGGTGGTGCTATGGCTGACCGCGACGCTGCATGTCGAGGCGGTTTCGGAACACGGTACGGCGACGGTGGGTTCGCTGTTGCGCGAGTTGGCCACGAACCTGCTCACCAACCCGATCATCATCGCGATCCTGGCCGGGACGCTGTGGCGCCAGACCGGGATCGGGCTGGGCGATGCGCCGCGTGCGACCGTCGACCTGCTCGCGCAGGCCGGCGTCCCCTGCGCGCTGTTTGCGTTGGGCCTGAGCCTGCGCGACTTTTCGCTTCGTGGGCAGTTGCCTACGCTTGCCGCGCTCTTGCTGCTGAAGCTCGCGGCGCTGCCGCTGCTGGTCTGGGTGCTGGCGTTTCACGTGGTCAGGCTCGACCCGCTGTGGGCAGGCGTCGCGGTTCTGTTCGCGGCGTGCCCGACGGGCGTCAACGCATTCCTGCTTGCGAACCAGTATGCCCGCGTCATCAACTCGACCTCGGGCGCGATCGCGCTCGGCACCGCGCTTTCGGTCGGGACCATGACGGCGCTGCTGATCCTGATTGCGCCGTCATGATCGCAGGACTGGTTCAGGCCATTGCCGCTTGCTGTGGCATTTCCGCCTCGCGTGCGTCCGCCGCCGCGAGATAGTCCATTGCCGCCTGCACGCCACCGGCGCTGTGCGGGACGCCCGCGCGCTTCAGGCCCATTTCGACACCGCCGAGCGCGCCGATCAGCGTCAGGTCATTCAGATCGCCGAGATGACCGATGCGGAACACCCGGTCGGCCAGCCTGCCCAGTCCCGTGCCGAGCGAGAGATCGAAATCTTCCAGGATCTGTGCGCGCAATGCATCTGCGCTGTGTCCCTCAGGCATCAACAGGGCTGTGAGGGAACTGGAATATTCACGCGGGTCAGCGCAGACCAGTTCCAGCCCCCATGCTCCGGCTGCCCGGCGGGTCGCCTCGGCATGGCGCTCATGGCGGTCGAAGATGCTGTCCAGCCCGACTTCGTCGATCATGTCGAGCGCCTCGTCGAGCGCATAGAACAGGTTAGTGGCTGGCGTGTAGGGGAAAAAGCCGCTCTTGTTGCCGGCAAGCATTTCGTCCCAGCCCCAATAAGGCTTAGGCAGCCGCGCGGTCTTTGATGCAGCCAGCGCCTTCTCGCTGATGGCGTTGAAGCTCAGGCCCGCGGGCAGCATCATGCCCTTTTGTGAGCCGCCCACGCTGACATCCACGCCCCATTCATCGTGGCGATAGTCCATTGAGCCGAGCGAGGAGATCGTGTCGATCATGAACAGCGCCGGGTGCCCGGCAGCGTCGATCGCCTTGCGGATTTCCGGGATACGCGCGGCACAGGCCGTTGAGGTTTCATTGTGCACCACGCACACGGCCTTGATCTCGTGGGCGGTATCGGCGGCGAGGCGCTCGCGGATCACGTCCGGATCAGCCGCGCGTCGCCAGTCGCTTGGCAGGAATTCCGCGCTCAGGCCCAGGCCCTCGGCGACATCCTTCCACTGTTTGGCGAAATGGCCGATGTCGCACATCAGCACTCGATCACCCGGCGAAAGGGTGTTCACCAGCGCGGCAAGCCATGCGCCGGTGCCTGAGGCGGGGTAGATCACGACGGGGCCAGAGCACTTGAAAAGCTGCTGCAGGCGGGGCAGGAGCTTGAGTGTCAACTGCGCGAATTCCGGGCCGCGATGGTCGATGACAGGCCTGTCCATCGCGCGCAAAACGCGATCCGGGACATTGGTGGGCCCTGGTATATGCAGAAAGTGACGTCCTGACTTGCTCATGCTCCTCCCCATGCGATCCGCTTGCCAGCCGCGCGGATTCGTCGACTGAAACGTGTTTTAAACAGTGGCAGTCTAATATATCAGAACCTTTATGGACGTTCCGCGGCGAATCCGAAATTTAAAAAATTAAAACGGACCATAAGCCGATGACCGAATTCGCCGTGCTTGGGGATATGCTTGGCTGGGGGCCGGCGATCGCATTCTTCGCAGCGTTGTCGCAGACGGCGACCGGTTTCGGTTTCTCCCTGATAGCCACGCCCCTTCTGCTGCTGGTCTATGAGCCGCAAACCGCCATTCAACTCAACATCATGCTTGGTATCGTGGTGTCGCTAGCCGTCCTCCCCGGGACCATGCGAAGCGCGCAGCGCGATCTCATGTGGCGCATGGCGCTTGGGGCGCTCATCGCCGCGCCGTTCGGGCTGCTGATCTTCCGCTATGGCAATGTCGCAGTCATCAAGGCGATCGTGGCGGCATTGGCGCTGGGGTTGGCGACATCGCTCGCCTTCCGCTTCCGGTTGGCGCGCACGGCGCGGCGCGATTTCGGCATCGGTGCGGCCTCGGGCCTGCTCACCACGAGCATCGGCGTGCCCGGCCCACCGCTGATGCTCTATTTCTCGGGCGGTGGATTTCCCAAGCAGGTGGCCCGCGCCACGACGCTGACCTTCTTCCTCTTCGTGTACAGCGCAAGCCTTGCAGTGCAGGTGGCCGGCAGTGGTCTCGCCGAAGGCGTGGGACTGACAGCGCTGGTCTGCCTGCCGCTTACGCTGGCCGGTGTGGTTCTCGGACAGGTCGTGTTTCGCTTTATCAACCAGCGGGTCTTTGTCACACTGATCTGGGCTCTGCTGGTGGCAACCGGGCTTTACCTGCTGCGCACGCTGATGTGACCGGGAGCTTGGCACGATGACGCTCGCGCGACGGACGATGGCGGAACTGGACGAGCGGTCCGGCGTGCGCAGGCATAGCGTGCGAATTCAGGAGATCGGCAAGACCGGTGCGGGCATCAAGCTGAGGCGTGGGTGAATGACGGTTCTTGATTTGAAACGGGCCGGGTTTCCCAAGGGCCGCGGCATCAACGAAGCGGCTGTCGCGGACGTGCGCACCGCGCTGGACGGCCGGCCGATCGAACGGCGCGACCTGCTGATCGAGCATCTGCATGTGCTTCAGGATCGTTTCGGGTGCCTGCATGAGCGGCATCTGCGCGCGCTCGCCCATCTGATGCGGCTGTCGCAGGCCGAAGTCTGGGAGGTCGCCTCGTTCTACCATCATTTCGATCTCGTAAAGGAAGGCGAGGCCGCGCCCGCACCGGTCACGATCCGGGTTTGCGATACGCTATCCTGCGCGATGGCCGGCGCGGACAAACTGATCGCGACGCTCAAGCGAGAGGCTGATCCGTCGCGGGTGCGCGTGCTGCATGCCCCGTGCATGGGGCGATGCGCGCAAGCACCCGCGGCGCGCTGCGGCAATGTCGAGGTGGGCAACGCCACGGCGGACGGGCTGCTCGCGCTCGCCTCGGCCGACGTCTCCGCGCCGCTGATCCCGCACTACAAGGATTTCGCCGCTTACCGCGCCGAAGGCGGCTACCACGTGCTCGTAGAGTGCCGGTCCGGTAAGCGCGATGCCGACGACATCATCGCCGAACTGTCCGACGCGGGCCT
>CAZYYQ010000084.1:0-8121 GCA_964651275.1 uncultured Hyphomicrobiaceae bacterium
CTAGAGCATATTCAGCAAGAAGTAAGTCCCGGACTTGATCCGGGATGGCCACCGGTTTTGCATCCGAAAGTGCTACAGAACAAGGAGCTGGAGCCTGTTAAGGGATTCGGGTTTTCTTGAACAGACCCTAGGTCAGCGCAAACCTCATCACCAATGTGCGCTGCATCGGATTGAAATTGTCGTCCGACATGATCGTCAGGATGACCCGGCCGCGGTCATCCTCATGGACCGCAATCGCCTCCATATTATCTACCATCCAGCCGCTTTCGGTTTCATAGAGCACTACGCCGTCGAGCCGCGCGCCCGGCGAGATGTCTTCCGCCGCAATGCGCCTGATGCGCATGAACACCCCTTGCGCCAAGCCGGCGAAATGGCGTTCCAGCACGATAAGGCCACCATCCGGGAGGGCGGCCATGTCCGTAATGTCGAATGGGCCGATCCGCCGCAGCCGGAGCGTTTCAACCTTGCCGTCGCGAAACATCCAGCCGAGACTGTCGCCGCTGACATGCGCTCGACGTTCCGAAAACGCCAGCGTAGCTCCTTCATATGGGCCTGCAGGAAGCACCGCAAGGGACTCCAGCGCCTTGTTGCCGGGTAGCCGTAGCGCGCTTTCGGGCAGGGGCAGCGCCCCTTGCGGCGGGGAGAAATCCTTGCCATCGAAACGGTAACGGTGAATGCGATGCCTGCCCTCGAAGGCGATCAGGTATTCGCCAGTCAGACGCCCCGGCGTCAGCGCCGCGAGTGCCTCGGAGTCCTCCAGACCCCGAGTCCATTCCTGGTCGTCAGGTGTCTCGCGCACCTCCAGACGCCCGAGCCGCGCATCGCGGATGCCGGCGATCTCCGCTCCGCGCGTGTCGAGGCTCATCGAGACCCAGGAGGTGCGGTCGGATAGCGCCAGCAGTTGCGAGCCGTTAGCGCTCACGGCCAGCCCGGAGAACCCGCCGAATTCTCCAGCCGAAGAGCGCAGCACCAGCCCGCCCAGCCATGTCAGCTTGCCGAAGCGTTTGCGCTCCGGGTTCGCCTGATCCAGCACCAGCGGCTGCACCTGCACGCGGATGTCCCGCGGCTCTGCCGCTGGCGCCTGCCCCGCAAGAGCCGCAACAAGCGCGACCGCAAGCGCCAGCCACACGCCCTTCCACATGCTATCCTCCTGTCGCGTGGGTTGCCTCGGGTCGCCGCTCCGGTACTGGCACCTCCCCGTCAGGCGCGCCGAGCCGAGTATCTCCCACCACCTGACGACAGGCCGTCGGCAGGTCTGCGAGCGTCAACGGGGCTTTCTTCTTTTTCGGCTTGGACGGCTCAGGCGGCGCGGTCAGCAGCTTGTACCAGTAATCGAGCGGCGCGCCGCAGCCATAGCCCGGCGGCGGCGGCGCCTGGTTCTTGCAGCCGTCGTAGTCAGCAGGGCATTTCAGCCGCACATGAAAGTGGTAATGGTGTCCCCACCACGGGCGGACCTTGCGCAGCCAGCCGCGATCTTCGCCCGCGGCCTCGCACAGCGCCTTCTTGATTGCGGGGTGGACGAAAATTCGCGCGACTTCGCTATAGGAGGCGGCCCGGCGCAGCAGCCGGACATGGCCCGGTGTCCAGACATCCGGATCGACCGACAGCCCTCCCTTTGCCAGCATCGACACGGCCGAGATCTGCTCTCGCTCGCGCCACGAGAGCGTGCGCTCCGGCATGGGCTTGAGCCAGATATCCGCGTCGAGCCCGATCTGATGGCTGGCATGGCCGGTGAGCATCGGCCCGCCGCGCGGTTGCGCAAGGTCACCGACCAGCAGCCCGGGCCAGCCGTCTTTCGCCTTCGCATCACGCGCGAGGCGCTCGACATAGTCGACCAGCGCGGGGTGCCCCCAGTTGCGGTTGCGCGACAGGCGCATTGCCTGCCAGGCGGGGCCGTTGACCGCAAGCTGCTTGCCTCCGGCGAGGCAGCCACGCGCATAGGAGCCGATTGCGCGCGCTTCCAGCGGGATCGGGTCGGCGATGAAGCCGAACACCTGTTTTGCTGGCCGGTCGGTGCTCTGGGCTGCCGCTGCCATGGTCGCCGCGAGCAGCGCGAGGACAGCCAGCAGCCATGTTCCGAATATCCGCATTTGGCCTCCCGCCAGTGCTATTAGCTACCCGATCGCTGCGACATTTCCATGAACGGAAGCTTCCGCCAACTCACAAAGCGTGGTGTCGAGCGCATGTAGTCGTCATACGCTTCGCCGAAAGTCTTGCGCAGCCATGGCTCTTCGGCCAGCGGCATCAGCGAATAGACGAGCACCGCCAGCGCCACGAGGCTCGCAACGCTCCACGATCCGGCGGCGATCGCGATTCCGAGATAGCCGATCATCGACGCGACGTACTGCGGGTTGCGGCTGTAGCGATATAACCCGTCGGTGACCAGACTTTCATCCGCGCCGTAGGTGTTCTCGATGCCCAAATCGAAATAGCCGTAAAAGGTGAAGCCGAAACCAACCACGATCAGCGGCACGCCGACCAACAGTTGCAACCACCACAATGGTCCACTGAGGTCGGCGAGCAACGCCGCCGCGACCGGAAGGCCGCCCATGCCAGTGCGGAACAGTGGCCAGAAAACGTAGTTCTGCCAGCTACCCTTGCCCGGTGTGGGCCAGAGCCTGAACTTGCCGGGCAGCACCGTCGCGATCAGGAGTATGGCCAGGACCACGAGTGCCGCCGCGACCACGGTGGCGATGGCTGGCCCCAGCATCGGAATGATCTCCACGCCTCCCCCCACTCCCGAAAGCGTTTATACCGTCTGCGACAACGTCCGCGTCGCACGGACAAGCCGGTCGACGATGCCCGGTTCGGTCATGGCGTGGCCGGCGTCGGGCACGATCTCCAGCGGCGCGCGCGGCCAGCGTTTCGAGAGTTCCCAGGCCGTTGCGACCGGTGTCACGAGATCGTAGCGCCCCTGTACGATCACGCCGGGCAGATGGCTGATCCGGTGCATCTCGTTGAGCAACTGTTCATCATGGTTGAAGAAACCGCCATGATAGAAGTAGTGGCACTCGATCCGCGCGAATGCGAGCGCGTAGGCGCTGCAACTGAATTTGTCGACGGTGGCATGGTCGATCTGCAGGGCGAGCGTCGTGCCTTCCCACACGCTCCAGGCGCGTGCGGCCTCGATCTGCACGTCCGGGTCATCGCAGGTCAGCCGCTTGTAGTAGGCGCGGATCATGTCGCTGCGCTCTTCCGGCGGGATCGGTGCGAGGTACTTCTCGAAGGCGTCCGGGAACAGCCATGATGCCCCGTCCTGATAAAACCAGGCCAACTCGCGGCGGCGCAGCGTGAAGATGCCGCGCACGATCAGCGCCGACACGCGACCAGGGTGTTTCTGCGCATAAGCCAGCCCGAGGGTCGAGCCCCACGACCCGCCGAACACCTGCCAGCGGTCGATGCCGAGGTGAGCGCGCAGCCGCTCCATGTCGTCGATCAGATGCCAGGTGGTGTTGTGCTCCAGGCAGGCGCGCGGGGTCGACTTGCCGCAACCGCGCTGATCGAACAGCACGATCCGGTAGCGATCCGGGTCGTGATAGCGCCGCATCACGTCGGAGATCGCGCCGCCCGGACCGCCATGCAGCACGACGGCCGGGATGCCGCGCGGATTGCCGCATTCCTCGTAGTAGATCCTGTGGCCGTCACGCTCGGGTAGATAACCGTGCGTGTAAGCCTCGGGGACGTGCGGATAGAGACCAAGGCGTTCTTCTGTCGCGGGAACGTCCACGATTGCGCTGCCTGTGTGGAGTGGCCAATGTTTTGCCCAGGGCGGTCAGCCCTCGACCGTCTGGCGAAAAGGGGAGCGCATTGCGCCGCAAGTGTCAACGCCATCTTTGTGCTGCCAGATGGGGCCGCGATCGTCGAACTCAGGGTCGCGGCGCCTTGCCCCGGCCCGCAAGCCGCGTCAGCCGGGCATGGAGCGTCTCTCCACCCGGCAGACGAATTTCTTCTGCAACCTCGGCGGTCAATTCGTCTGGCCGAGGGGTAAGCAGGCTCACTATGATGGCGGCGGCGAAAGCTACCGGCACGCCGAGCATCCCGGCGGCAAGTGGATCGACGAACAGTAGCGGAACCGCGCCCTGCGAGGCCAGCACATAGGCAGCCGTGACGCCGAACCCGGCGAGAATACCCGCGAGCGCACCCGGCGCGGTGATCCTGCGCCACCAGATCGCCAGCACGACGACAGCGAAGAATCCGCCCGCCAACAGCGAAAAGGCCAGCAGCATCCAGCGCAGCGGATCGACGAACACGGTGCGCGCCAGCCAGGCGCCTGCGACCGCCGCGATGATCATGCCGAGCCGCGCGACCATCAGCCGATGAGCCGCCGGCGCCATGCGCCGTACGAAGGGATGGAACAGGTCGTTGCTGAGAATGTTGCCAACAATCGCGATTTGCGCCGCCGCGCCGGCAAGCATCGCCGCCAGCAGGGCGGCCGCGGCAACGCCGGCGAACACCTGCGGCAAGCCGGCGGAGATCGGCAGCAGCAGCGTGCTCAAGTCGCGGCTTATGAATGCGCTCGTGTCACCGAAGGTCGGGTCGAGCGCATCCGTTCCGACACGCATCAGGCCGAGATCGGCGGCATAGCGTGCCCACGACGGCAGGTCCGCCAACGGCGTGCCGACCACCTGCTGAACAATCGCTGAATGCAGGAATGCTGCATAGGACAGAACGGTGAGCGCCATGAAGCCTGCGATCAGGCCGGCCCAGCCCATCGACCTCCGCGCTGCGGCGATCGTCGGCGTGGTGCTAAGCCGCGTATGAAGCACCGGCAGCATGGCCACCCCGAGCATGACGCACAGCCCCAGCAGGGCGAAGTCAAACGCGGTCACCGCGCCGAACGCCTGAAGAAACGGCTTGGCGATCTTCTCGGGTTCGGTTCCGGGCAGTGCGTTGGACAGCGCTTGCGGCGTCGCGGCGGCTATGCCGTTGGCCTGCTCGGCGGTCGCGGTGGAGTCCATCACCGTGCCGTAGCTGAGTTGAGGCACCGGCAGGTTCGTCACCTCCAGCGCAACGATGATCAGCGGTGCGCAAATGCCCAGCAGAAGCACGACGACCTGCGCGCACTGCACCCATGTCAGCGAGCGGATACCGCCTGGCAGCACGCAGAGCCCGGCAATCCCGGCTCCGATGGCGATCAGCATGAGTTCCGGCAGCGGCAGGAACAGCGCTGCGACCATGGCGCCGATCTTCAATTCTGCGGCGAGCAGCAAAATTGACGGTACCAATAGCAGCAGCGCGGCAACCGCGCGCACCGTGCGCGAGGAAAAGCGCATGCCGAGGAAGCCTGGCATGGTGAAGCTGCCGGCCTTGCGCAGATGGGGCGCGAACAGGATCGCGAGAATGGCAAGGCCAGCACACCAGCCGAGCACCAGCGGCAGTCCGTCATAGCCGAGAAAAACCAGCGCGCCGATCGCGGTGGCGACCGCGCTGCCGCCGAGCACGTTCGCGCTGAGGGACAAGCCGTTGTAGAGAGCGGGCACCCGCTCTCCCGCCACGAAGAAATCCTCAAGATTGGTGGTGCGCACCATCATCCCGATGACGAGATAGAACAGCACCGGCCCGAGGATCATGGCCTGATTGACCCAGAAGGCGGCCAGCCCGAGTTGCTCCAGGATCAGAAGCGTCAGCACGAGCGAGGCATAGGCGCTGGCGAAGATCGCGAAACTTGCGCCGAGGCGCGGATTGACCACCGGATAGTGATAGTTCAGGGCCATGTCGGGTCTGTCCGTTCAGGCGTTAGTATTCGCCCGTGATGTTATAGCGTGCGTCGAGCCGGTCCTGCCGGGCGGCCACCCAATAAATCAGAGCCACCAGTCCGACGATCCCGCCAATCGACGCAAGCAGATAGCCCAGCGGAAAACGAAGCACGTAACTCTCATAGAGCATGGGGCCCACGGCCGGCAGCACCACCAGAAAGACGCAAACCATGACGAGCGCCACCATCGCGATCCGCGAATTTGCACGCCACTGAACCTGCCGCTGATGATCAATCATGGAAAATCGCCCCTAATGTGTCGACATAGATTGTACTGAGTGAGGTGGCGCAATCTTCCAGCAAATGGAGTGCAACTCAAGGGGCCCGATACAGTCCGCGCACTGCGGGGCGCTCTCATCCCCACAATCCTCGCTCGGGCGGGCGGATCACGGCTCCGGCGAATGAAAGGCCGGGCACCCGGTCGCGCGCAAGCAGTAGCGGCCCGTCGAGATCGGCCCAGTCCGCGCCCTGCGCCAACAGCACTGCCGGGGCCATCGCCAGCGATGTCGCAACCATGCAGCCCACCATGATCCGTAACCCGAGCGCCCGCGCTTCCTTAAGCATGACAAGCGCCTCGCTTAACCCGCCGGTCTTGTCGAGCTTGATGTTGACGGCGTCGTAGCGGCCGCGCAGATCGGTCAGTCCGGCACGGGCGTGAGCCGATTCATCCGCGCAGACAGGCACGGGCCGCGGCATCTTCGCCAGCACCGAATCCTCGCCTGCCGGGAGCGGCTGTTCCACGAGTTCCACGCCAGCAGCCGCGCAGGCGTCCAGCATTTCGCCAAGTCCGTCTGGTTGCCAGCCCTCGTTGGCATCCACGATGAGGCGCGCCGCAGGCGCCGCATCGCGCACCGCCCGCAGCCGCTTGGCGTCGCCATCCGCGCCAAGTTTCAGCTTCAACAGCGGGAAATCGCGGGCCACCGCCTTCGCGGCCATCTCCTCGGGTGTGCCCAACCCGATGGTGAACGCGCTCAGAACTGGCTTCGGGGCGGGGAGACCGGCGAGCGTATGAACCCGTGCGCCGGTTGCCTTTGCCTCATGGTCCCACAGCGCGCAGTCGAGCGCATTGCGCGCCGCGCCGGGCGGCAGCGCCCGCGCGAGCGATGCGCAGTCCAACCCGGCCCCGAGCCTGCGCACCGCATGCGCAATCTGCGCCGCAACGCCTTGCACGCTCTCGCCGTAGCGCGCGTAGGGAACGCATTCGCCGCGCCCGTTAGCGCCCAAGCCGCTGATCTCGACGACCACCACGGCGGCCTCGCGCTTCGCGCCGCGTGAAATCTTGAAAGCCCCGGCGATCGGCCAGCGCTGCGCGCGGATGCGAACCCGGCGACCGTCCTGTAGTGGGATTGTGCTCATCGTTGTGCTCCAGAATGCGCTTATTGAGGGCCGAGGCAATCCGGTCAAGCCGAAGCGATAATTGCCAAGCCGCCGGGACGCGGATAGGTTTGCGCGCAGAGAGATCAGACGGAGCCCCGAACGGGCATGAGCGCGGTCACATCCACCGGACAGCCCGAGCGAACAACCGCGCGGAAGACCGGAGCTTTCGCCCGGCTCAGCGTCGAGGACGGCCCCAGCCTCGCCCTGTCCGGCGACTGGACGGTGCGCACGCTCAAGCAGATCGAGTCGAACCTCGCTGCTGCAATGCCCGCGCCACCCGCCGCCAAGGGGCGCCCGCTCGATCTCGACCTTGGGGAACTCGGCGCGCTTGACACGGCGGGGGCTTGGCGGCTTCTGGCGCTCATCAACGATCTGACCGATGCGGGCCATGAGGTCACGCTGCGCCGGGTGCGCACCTCCCATCGCGACCTGATGCGCGAGATTCACGCCCGCCGCTTCGGCGAGGTGCCGCCGCGTGTGCGCGCCGGCCTCGCGGAGACGCTCGGAGACTCGGCGCGTGCGGCCACCGGCTTCATCCGCGATGCCGCCGGGCTGATGGCGTTTCTCGGAGCTTCCACGTCAGTGTTTCTTCGCCTTCTGGCGAAGCCATGGCGTTTCCGAGGCGTTTCCTTCATCCATCACCTGGAGCACACGGGCCTGCGGGCGATCCCGATTGTCTCACTGATCTGCTTCCTGATCGGCGCGGTCGTCATGCAGCAAAGCATCGTGCAGTTGCGCGCGTTCGGGGCGGAGACGTTCTCGGTCAACATGCTCGGGGTGCTGACCTTGCGTGAAGTCGGCATCCTGCTGACCTCCATCATTGTCGCGGGCCGCTCGGCCTCCGCGTTCACCGCCGAGATCGGCACCATGAAGATGCGCGAGGAAATCGACGCCATGCGCACCATGGGCATCGACCCGATGGAGACGCTGGTGATGCCGCGCCTGCTGGCGCTGCTGGTGGCGATGCCGCTGCTGGTGTTCTGGGGCGA
>CAZYYQ010000085.1:0-7996 GCA_964651275.1 uncultured Hyphomicrobiaceae bacterium
CGAACGCGGCGATGCGCGGCGCGATCTCGCGGCGGAAGCGCGAGCCGTTGAATATCCCGTAATGCCCCACGCCCGGTTGCAGCCAGTGCGCCCGCTTCGAGCGCGCCAGCCCTGCGCACAGCCGGTGCGCCGCATGGCACTGCCCGACGCCGGTGATGTCATCCTTCTCGCCCTCCACCGTCATCAGCGCGGTGCGCCGGATCGCGCCCGGATCAATGCGCTGGCCGCGATGCATGAACGCGCCCGTCGCAAGCGTGTGGCGCACGAACACCTCATCCACCGTCTGAAGGAAGAACTCCGCCGACAAGTCCATCACCGCGAGGTATTCGTCGTAGAACGCGCGGTGCTTTTCCGCCGAGTCGCCGTCCCCCTCGACCAGATGGAAAAACAGGTCGCGATGCGCGTTGATGTGCCGGTCGAGGTTCATCGCCATGAAGCCGGAAAGCTGCAAGAAGCCCGGATAGACCGCGCGGCCATAGCCCGGGTTCGGCCAGGGCACGGCGGTAATAACGTTGCGCGCGAACCAGTCCGTCCCGCGCTGCTCGGCAACGTCGTTGACCACCGTGGGGTTGATGCGCGTGTCGACCGGCCCGCCCATCAGCGTCATGCTGCGCGGGACATGCTGCGATTTGCGCGCCTCCATGTCCGCGACCGCTGCCAGCACCGGCACCGAGGGCTGGCACACCGCCATCACATGCACATCGCCGCGGAACAGGGCGATCATCTCCTGCACATAGTCGATGTAGTCGTTGAGATCGAAGCGGTGGGCGCGCGGCACCCGGCGCGCGTCCTCCCAGTCGGTGATGTAGACGTCATGCTCGGGCAGCATCGCCTCGACGGTACCGCGCAACAGCGTAGCGAAATGCCCGGACATCGGCGCGACGATCAGCACGCGCGGCTGGCACTTGGCGCGCGCATCCAGCGTGTCGCGGCGAAAATGCAGGAGCCGGCAGAACGGCGCGCGCCAGACCGTCTCCTCTTCTACGCGCACCACGCGCCCTTGAATTTCAGTGTGGCGGATGCCGAATTCCGGCTTGGTGTAGCGACGCGTCGTGCGCTCCAGCAGCTCGCAGGCCGCAACCGTGTGCTTGCCGAGCGCCGTGTGGGTCAACGGATTGAGCGGATTGCGCATCATCAGACTGTACGAGTCACTCGCCGCCCGCGCCGGGTTCAGTGCGGCCCGCGTCATTTCATAAAGGTGATAGAGCAATTGGGCATCCCCGCTAGCTGCTACAGCGCGCCGTTACGGCACGCGCAAATCAGCCGTTAACATACGCGCTATGCTGCGCTGCAACAATGGCGCTGGTGGGGCATTGACACAGGGTGTTGAAAACGCGGGACTAACCCGAGGCCGCGGTCTTGTCGACGGCCAGTTCACGGCGCAACCGCTCCGTCATTTTGCCGGCGCTTTCGCCATAGGCGAAGTGGGTGACGTATTCGCCGTTCTCGTCCATCAGGTAGGTGAACGCGCTGTGGTCCATCAGGTAGCGGGTGGCAGAATTCTCCAGTTCCACCTTGGCGTAGTAGACCCTGTAGGCCTTGGCGGCCCGCTTGATCTGCTCGGGCGTGCCGGTCAGCCCGACGATATCGGCGCTGAAGTTCGAGACATACTCGGCCATCCGCTCCGGCGTGTCGCGCTCGGGATCGACGGTGATGAAGATCGGCGTCACCCGGTCAGCCAGCGGTCCGAGGTCCTCCAGCGCAATGCTGATCGTGCTCAGCTTCGCGGGGCACACATCCGGGCAGTGGGTGAAGCCGAAGAACACCAGCATATGCCTCCCGGCGAAGTCGGCCGGCGTCACGGTGCGCCCGTCATGCGATTCAAGCTCGAATGGCCCACCTATCAGCGCCTTACCGGTGCCTTGAGCGCTCTCAGGCGGCGTGAAAGCGCGATCGCTTGTGTAGAGATAGCCTGTGATGCCCAGCGCGAACGCCGCCACCACGAACAATGCAAACCTGATCCATCGCAACATGACTGTCCTCCCGGAGCGCATCGATACGCGCTGTGCGCACTCTCAGGCAATGAGGCTGTGCGCCGCGCCCGGCTCCCGCGGGCAGGGCCATCCACAGCGCCCACCGCCCACGCTTTGCGACGCGCGCGAATCATCCGATAGAGTTAAGGGGTGCTGGGAGCCGCCACAAGGCGGATGTGATGAACAAGCGGCATGGGGACAAATGAGCACGGTGGAGGCGGATTCGCCCGAACTCGGGGCTGCGCCTCCGGGGGCCAGGTGGCATATCTCGCCGCAGGCTGGCGCGTTTGCCCGTGCCATGCGGATGCCGAGGCTCTGGGTCCGCTGGCTGATGCCCATACTGGCCCTGGCCCTGCTGCTGGGCATCGCTGCACGCACCGCCATCCATCTCATTGATGCCCGTGAGGCCGCGCTGACCCAGGCCGAAAGCCGCATCGAACTCGCCGGCGCACTGGTTGCCGCAAAAGTCGATCGTGTCCGCGCCCAGCGCGCGCGCGCCCCAAACGAAGCGGAAATCAAGCCCATTTCCCTTTACGATGCTTGGCGTGCAGCCTTGTCCGATGGCGGATGGGCGCTGCGCCAGGCTGATTACTTCGGCGCTTTTCTGGTCGATGGCGACGGGCGGGTCGTCGCGGAGCAGCCGGTTCGCGGCCATGCCGGCGCACCGGCAGCAGACCTATTGGCCCGCCGATCCGATTTCCTGCGGGCCGAACAGGCGCTGGAAGGCGGCGGACATATCATTGTCATTGCCCGCCCCGCCGATGCCCTGCGAACCTGGTTCTCCGAAGCGATGCTGGCGGGGGCTTTCATCATCGTCGCACTCGTGGCCGCCGGCGGCATCTTCGCGCTGTTCCTGCGCCAACTCGGCCGCCATAAACTGCTCCTGCAATCCGCCGAAGCGTTCCGCGCTGACATGGATTCCGCGCTGCACGGGGGGCGTGCCGGTCTATGCTTCTGGGATGTCGTGCGCGGCGAATTACGCATCACTGGCTCCGTGTTCACCGCACTCGGGGTCGACGCACCTGCGGGACCGCTGCCCTTCAGCCGGTTTCGCGCGATGCTGCACCCCGAAGACGATCTTTACGGCAACCTCAACCGGGCAATGAAGGACGGCGCAGCCGAATTCGCCGCGCGCTTCCGCATGGCCGATGCGCAGGGAGACTGGGTCTGGTTCGAGATGCGCGGGCGGATCATGCAGGGCGGCTGGCAGTCTCAGCCCAACTTCCTCGGCATGATCATGGAGGTTCCAAGCGATGAACGCCGCGAGACTCGCGACATGCAACTCGCGGCGCGCTTGACCGAAGCTCTCGACAGCGACCAGCACGCCATCGCCCTGTGGGACAGCGGCGAGCGGCTGGTGTTCTGCAATCAGAAGTTCCTGGATTTCTACGGTCTCGCGCGCGATGCGGCGCACCCGGGCTCATCTCACACAAGCCTGCAGGAAGGCGCGAAATACGGAATCCCGCAAGGGCCTCGGTCTCCCGCCGGCGCACCCAAGTCACGGGCGGCGAGCTACGACATCGAACTGCAGGACGGGCGCTGGATTGCGGTTTCCGAACGGCGCACCCGCACCAGCGATTTCGTCAGCATCGCCACCGACATAACCACGCTGAAGCGTAACGAGCGCCGCCTTACCCAGAGTGAGCGCGAACTGAAAAGCGCCGTGGAAGAACTCCGGGAATCCCGCGCGCGGCTGGAAGTGCAGACCAGCCAACTCGTCGAGCTGGCTGACAAATATGCCGCCGAGAAGGCCCGCGCGGAAGAGGCGAGCAAGGCGAAATCCGAATTCCTCGCCAATATCAGCCACGAACTGCGCACTCCGCTCAACGCCATCATCGGCTTTTCCGAGGTCATGACCGAGCAGGTATTCGGCCCGATGGGCAGCGACAAATACGCCGGCTATGCGCGCGATATCAATGAGAGCGGCCATTACCTGCTGGAGATGATCGACGACATTCTGGACATGTCGAAGATCGAGGCTGGCCAGTTCGCACTCAGCATCGAACCGGTGCGTGCGGGTGACCTGATCGGGGACAGTCTGCGCATCGTGCAGCCAACCGCTGAGGAAAAGAAGATCGCCCTGAAGCAGACGGGCAATGCGGATATCGAGATCGCCGGCGATAAACGCGCGCTAAAGCAGGTGCTACTGAACCTGCTCTCAAATGCGATAAAGTTCACGCCGGAGGGCGGCAAGATCACCGTGCGCAGCTACAGGCACAAGGGGACCGTGCGGATCGCGATTGCAGACACCGGCATCGGCATCCCCCGTCACGAGATCGCCCGGCTCGGCAAGCCGTTCCAGCAGGTGAGCAACCAGTTTACCAAGGAACACAAGGGCTCCGGTCTGGGACTGGCAATTTCCCGCTCGATCCTGGAGATGCACGAGGCAAAGCTCGACATCAAGAGCAAGCCCGGCCAGGGCACGACCGTATCCTGTATTTTCCCGCCAGCCGAGGAACTGCAAGCCGCGGAGGAAGAACAGAGGTGCGAAAGCGACACCGAGGCCGTGTCATAACCAGCCCGACTATTATGTTCATCCCGAATTAACCATGATGCCGGAGATTCTGGTCGCGTGACATGTCCCTCCGTTTGCAGTCTCGTGAATGGCGGATGGTTTGTGGGGCGCGGCAAAAACGTCACGCTGAAGCCGCGTCTCCACAGGCAGTGAGGCAGCGGGCTTCCACGGCGGTTAAAGGGGCGATAGTTTGCGATGGGGAATGGTGCGCCGAAGGGGAAGGCGCAGGGTCGTAACGGTAAAGGGGCAGGCAGTCCCGGCCATTGATTATGGCTGGAGTGACCCGCCGGCGAAGGTGATTAGAAATGCGCAAGGTTCTGGTTTCGGCGCTCGCTATGGCAGCCGCTTCCGCCGTATCGGTGTCCCCTGTCTACGGCGAAACCCTGAAGGAAGCCCTCGCAGCGGCCTATATCGCCAACCCGCAAGTCAAGGCGGAACGCGCCAAGTTGCGGGCTACGGATGAAGAGGTGGCGCGCGCGAAATCCGGCTACCGCCCGACAATTCAGGGCGAGGCCACGCACAGCGTCGTCGATTCTTCGTCCTCTCCGCCATCTCTCGGCGACGGTACCGACTACCCCCGCAGCTATTCCGTCAGCGTTGCGCAACCGTTGTTTCGCGGCTTTCGCACCATGAATGCCGTGGAGGCGGCAAAAGCTAATGTTGAGGCCGGGCGCGAGGACCTTCGCAACATCGCACAGCAGATCCTGCTCGATGCCGCCACTCAGTACATGAATGTGTTGCGCGATGAGTCGATCGTCCGGCTGCGGGGCAACAACGTCAAGGTTCTGTCCGAGCAGCTTCAGGCCACGCAGGATCGATTTGACGTTGGCGAAGTGACAAAGACGGACGTGGCCCAGGCGCGCGCCCGCCGCGCCGGTGCGGTCTCGGAACTCAACCTCGCCAAGGCAAACCTTCAGAGTAGCCGCGCCGCATATGAGCGGGTCGTGGGCAATCCGCCGAGCAACCTGCGCACGCCACCGCCAGTGGACCGGATGCTGCCGCAGACACTGGAAGCCGCGATCCAGGAAGGCGAGATGCGCAACCCGGCAATCCTCGCGGCCCTTCTCAGGGTCAAGGCAACCGAATTCGATACCAAGCGGATCAAGGGTGAACTCCTTCCGGAACTGCGGCTGGAAGCGAGCTACGAGAAGAGCTTCGATACCGGCGGCGTGGACGAGCGCGACACCACGAGTCTGACTGGCCGTCTCACCGTGCCGATCTACCAGGCCGGAGAAGTCTCCGCGCGCGTGCGCCAGTCGCAGGATACCGAACTCCAGCGCCGCCAGGAAGTCGATCAGGCGCGCCAGCAGGTGCGTTCGGATGTTGTTTCCGCTTGGGGCCAACTCGTCGCCGCGCGCGCCGCGCTGGTGTCGGACCGCGCGCAGGTGCAGGCCAATGAAATTGCGCTGGAAGGCGTCCGCGCAGAGGAACAGGTCGGTCAGCGCACCGTGCTGGACGTTCTGGATGCCGAGCAGGAACTTCTCAACTCGCGCGTGACGCTGGTGACCACGCGGCGGGACCTTGTCGTGGCGACCTACACGCTGCTCGCAGCCATCGGAAAGCTCACTCCGAGCGACATGGGGCTGCCGACCTTGACCTACGATCCCGACCCGCATTACCGCGAAGTCAAGGACAAGGCGTTCGGTTTCCACTGGTCGACCAGCGTGCTGCCTGTCGAGGATACCGTCGTGGTTGGTGGCGACGCCGAGCTTGAGCCGGGGCAGGAAACTGCGGATTCGTTCAGCACCGAGGTGACGGATTCCGGCGCGCCTTGGACATCGCCGGACAGCGGCACTCCGCTGAAATAACTTCCAACGATCCATGGGCGGCGAATTGCGCGATACGCCCCAAGGCATAATTTCCATGATCGGTGAATAGTGTCCGCCGACAACGCCTTGTCCGCAGGTGCCCTTGTGCGCTATTCAGGGACAAGGGCGGATCATCAGTCATCATTTGGGGCGTCTCGGAGCCGTTTGGCCCGAGCGCCCTTGTTCGATGCGTATACAGCGCAGTCAGCGCGGGGGGGTGTTCAATGAGTGCGGAAAGCAATGAGGCAAAGCCAAGCATCGACGATATCCTCTCCTCCATCCGCCAGATGATCGCCGAAGAACATTCCGGCGAGGAAAACTCCAGTTCGCCACAGAGCAATGGATCTGCGCACGCCGCTGGTGCGAATGGCACGCGCGGCCACGAAGCGGTGGAAGACGACACCGAGCCGGCTGAGGAGGTGCTCGATCTTTCCGAGGAATTCATCGTGACCGATGCCGCGGCCGGGCATCAGGAGCAGCAGCCGGCCACGCAGAACGAGCCGGAAGGCAGTGCCGCGGTCGCGGCCGACGCGTCAGACATTGGCGAGGCCACCCAAGCTGACACCGATGAAATCCCGTCGGACGAGCCGGCCGAAGTCGAAGCAGCAGACGTATGGACAAGAGATTTCCAGATGCCAGTCGGCGAGAGCGGTCCTGCATCGCCGTTTGCCGCCGCACGGACGCACCCTGAGAGCGCATGGCCGGGGGATGACCCTTTCGACGTTACTGATCTTTACAGCCGCGCTCGCTCACAATCGCCGCATCACAGGCCGGAGGAGCAAGCCACACACGAAGACCGGCATTATTCGCAGGCGGGATCCACGCCCGAAGCGGATCAATCCGCCCGCGCACACGAGCCAGACCCACAGCCGGAAGATGCTTCGGCGCAACAGGGGATCGAACTGGCTTCGCTCAGTACGCAGACTGGCGACGTGGATGCCGATGCACAAGCCGATGCCATCGAACCGGAGGACCATGGCATAACCGGTGGAGATGGGGAGCAAGCCCCAGCGGTGAGCCGAGGTTTGCATGCGGTCGCCGAGATCGAAGCCGCGTTCGGAATGCCCACGAGCGGGTGGGGAGCGTTGGAACAGGCTGAATCGGCTGAGCCGGGCGAGTCGGTCGACGAAGAGCAGCCGCAGCAGGCATATGACAACGCGGAAACCGGCGTCGGCGCTTTGGCCGAGGTCGCAGAGGCAGAGACATCTGCGGAGCAACGCGGCTATGACGAGGACGACGTTGACCAGGGCGACGATCCGCGAGGTCTCGTTTCCGTTTCGTTTTCGCAGGAGGAAGCTGACCATGAAGACGCCGCCTATGCCGAAACGGAGACCGCCCCCCTTGCTACTGAGCCGCAGCATGAGGCGGCGCTGTTCCAGCAGCCAGCCGTAACGACGTCCTCCCCGCCAGCGCCCCCCTCGCACGCCTTTGGCTCCAGCGGCTCACCCACCTCCAAGACACTGGAGGACAGCGTGAAGGAACTGCTTCGCCCGATGCTGCAGGAATGGCTCGACAACAACATGCCGCGGCTGGTGGAGGCTGCGATGCGCGAGCAGATGGCCGCCAGTCAGAAACGTGAATCGCCCGCCCCAGAAGAAACCGGGGACGACCCGGAACCAACCGGCAGACGCTATGGGACGCAGCGCTAGCGCAGTTTCGGTTTCTCAGGTGCGCCCGTCCGGCGCGCGCGCTGCATTCAG
>CAZYYQ010000086.1:0-7898 GCA_964651275.1 uncultured Hyphomicrobiaceae bacterium
GGATTCGAACCCACGAGACGGTCTCCCGCCTGCCGGTTTTCAAGACCGGTGCCTTCAACCACTCGGCCACCCCTCCCGGCACGCTACATCTGCTTTGGTGCCGCAGCGCGTGTCAACCACGAAGCCCGAACCCGCGCCGCTGACACTCGGTAACGCGGCTTGCGATGTCAACAGTCGTATGATGGCGAGTTGCTGATACCCTCCGACGACTGCGGGTTATACGCCTGCGCTCAGGATCGGCCCCTGATAGGCGGGACGTGCCTTGAGCCGCTCATAATAGGCCGCCACCGCCGGAACGTCGGGCCGCTGCACGTCGAGCGTGTACCAGCGATGCACCATCATGCCGATCGAGCAGTCCGCGATCGTCGGTGCCGGCCCGGCAATATATGCTCCGGTCGCGTGCAACTGTCCTTCGAGGATGTTTGCCGCGCGGGCGGCTTGAGCTTCGGCCTGCGGCACCTGTTCCGTGTTGGAGCCGGGGTTCACATGCAGCGAGAAGAACAGCTTGCGCACCGGCTCCTGAAATTCAATGACCATCCAGTCGAGCCATTGATCACAGATGGCGCGCGCCTGCAGATCAGCCGGATACCATTCAGGGCCGTGCCGCGCCGCGAGGTAGCGCAGGATGGCGTGGCTCTCCGACAGGATGAAGCCGTCCTCTTCCATCACGGGGACCTTGGCATTCGGGTTCAGCGCCTTGAACTCCGGCGTGTCCACTGGGGTATAGCCGCGGCCATAATCGCGCCGGTCATACGGCAGTCCCAGTTCCTCTGCCAGCCACAGCACCTTGCGCACATTTGATGAATTGGCCCGCCCGTAGATGATCATCATTGCTCCGCCCTCTTAATCCTTCTTGTCGGTCTGCGCCGAATACGCGGGTTCATTGGGGCTCTCCGTGCGGAAATAGTCAAGCATGCGGTTGCGGCGCAGCGGGCCGCGCCGTGCCTTTGTCTGCGGCTTGCCGGGCCTGCCGCCTGCGCTGCGCGCAAGGTTGAGGATGATGGCGGGATGATGGACGTGACGGCCCAGCCCGTCAGCGATCTGATGCCGGCAGGAAAAGCCGTTTGCGATTAGCAGCGCGTCGCGCCCGCCCTGCCGGATCGCGGGGAACAGCGCCTGTTCTGCCATGTCGATGGAAACATCAAGATTTTCTGCCACATAGCCGAACCCACCAGCCATGCCGCAGCAGCCTGTGTCGATCAACTCCGTCTCAAGACCGGGCACGACCGAAAGGGCTTCCTCCGAAGCGCTCATCTGCCCGAGTGCCTTCTGATGGCAATGACCGTGTATCAGCGCCTTTGCTTCGATGGGCTGCACGGCAAGCTCCCATCGCCCGGCCCGGAGTTCGCGCGCGACGTATTCCTCCAGCAGGAAGGCGTGATCGGCGAGTGTGCGCACATCGCCCTCAAGGCGCAGACTGAGAAACTCGTCGCGCAACGATAGCAGGCAGGCCGGCTCAAGGCCGACGACCGGCACCCCGCGTGCGGCGAACGGGGCAGCAGCATCGAGCAGGCGCTGCGCTTCGGCGCGCGCTTCATCGACCAGCCCGGCGGCAAGGAATGTCCGCCCGCAGCACAAGGGGCGCTCGCCTACGCCCGCGTGAAGGATATGCACGCGCCGACCCGCTGCGACCAGCACCTCAACCGCCGCGCGCAGGTTGCCCGGCTCGAACCAGGTATTGAACGTGTCGGCCAATAGCGCGACCTCTGGTTCGCCTGCCGCACCGCTTGTGACGCGCGCCAGGAATGGCCGCGCGCTCCATGAGGGCAGACGGCGATGCGATGAGAAGCCCAGCGTGACCTCGCTCAGCGTGGCCAGCGACGGCACGACGTCCCGCGCATTGAGCGCCCACCAGAAACGCCCCGCACGCGGCGCATAGCGCGGCAGAAAGGCGGTGAGCCGGTCGCGCAGGCTCAAGGGGTGGCGCTTGTTCGCGGCGGCAAGCACCTCGAGCTTCAGGCTCGCGATATCCACCGCGGACGGGCATTCGCTTTTGCACGCCTTGCAGGAGACGCACAGCTTCATCGTCTCCAGCATCTCCGGCGCGGTGAGGCCATGCGGCCCGAGTTGCCCTGACATGGCGAGCCGCACCGTGTTCGCGCGCCCGCGCGGGCTGTCGCGCTCGTTCCGGGTCACGCGGAACGAGGGACACATCGTACCGCCTGCGAGCTTGCGGCACGCGCCATTGCCGTCGCATGCTTCTACGGCGCCCTGCAAGCCGCCGCCCGCGCCGGTCCAGCCTGACCAGTCGAGCGCGGCCGTGATTTCCGGCACGTGGTAATCCGGGCCGAAGCGGAACAGTTCGCGGTCGTCCATGCGCGGCGCGCCGGTGACCTTGCCGGGATTCAGCCGCCCGGCTTCGTCGAACAGCGTCTTGATTTCCCGGAACACGCGGGCGGCCCGCCGGCCATACATGGCGGCGTGAAACTCCGAGCGGGCAAGCCCGTCGCCATGCGCGGCGGAGTGCGTGCCCTTGTACCGGCGCACCAGCGCGAACGTCTCCTCGGCGATCCGGCGCATGGTGCGCACGTCCTGTGAGCGCTTCAGATTGAGCACCGGGCGGACATTCAGGCAGCCGGCGCCAGCATGGCCGTACATCCCGGCTTCCACGCCGTGGCGCGCCAGCACCTGCCCGAACTCTGCCGCATAATCGGGCAGATGCTCCACTGGCACGGCACAATCCTCGATGAACCAGACCGGCCGCGCAGCGCTCTTCAGCGCCGTCAGCCTGTCGAGCACGCGCCGATGCACGTACCAGATCGCGTTCTGCACCTCTGTCCCGACGGCCTCGACCACAGCGTGGCGATGACCCAGTTCGGCCATCTGGTCGTCGAGGTCCTTGAGCTTGCGGATATTCTCGATGCGCACGTCGCCCGCGAACTCCACGAGGAGCAGCGCCGCCGGTTCACCGCGCAGAACCCGGCGCAGGATCGGCGACAGCGCGGGGTCGGCATCGGCAAGCGTCAGCAACGGCTTATCGAGAAGCTCGATCGCCGTGGGCTCAAGCGCGAGGAGGGGCTTGGTCGCCGTCATGGCGGCGTGCAGGCTGGGGAAATGGCACACGCCCAGAACGCGGCTCTTTGGCAGCGGCGCGAGCTTCAGTTCGAGGCGTTTGAACAGCGCGAGCGTTCCCTCAGAGCCGACGAGCAGTTCGGCGATGTTGTGCGGCTCGCGGTCAGGCAGTAGCGCGTCGAGATCGTAGCCGGCTGCGCGGCAGGGCAGGGCGGGGAATACCCGCCGGATCATGTCCTCGTGCTGCTCACCCATCTCCAGAAGGGTGAGGATACCATCGTCGAATGTGCCGGGCGCGGCTGGGTCGGGGAAGGTGTCGGGCAATTCACCGAACACCGCCTCCGAGCCGTTCGCAAGGATCGCATCGATGGCCGAAACGTTCTCGTGCATCGGGCCATAGGCGAGCGCGCGCACGCCGCTTGCCCCTGTCGCTGCCATTCCGCCGATGGTCGCGCGGCTGCCGCTTGCGATGTCCACCGGAAACCAGACGCCATGGGGCTCAAGCTGGCGATTGAGCGCATCCAGCGTGATCCCCGGCTGCACGGCGCAGGTCATCCCACCGAGATCATGGAACAGCAGCTTGTCGAGATGCTTGGAGAAATCAACCGCAAGCCCTTCCCCGACGCTATGTCCGCCCGTCGCCGTGCCGCCGCCGCGCGCTGTCAGCGCCACGCCTTCCTCCGCCGCAATTCCCGCGATGGCCAGCAGATCATTTTCGTTGCGGGGCACCACCACCCCGAGCGGGAAGCCCTGGTATATAGAGGCGTCGGTCGCGTAGCGCCCGCGGTCGAAAACGCCGAACAGCACTTCGCCCTGAATCTCGGTGCGCAGGCGTTCGGCGAGGGCGCCGCGCTCGGCGTCGTTCAATAATGGCGGCATTTGCGGTAGGCTCGGCGCAGCGTCGGCTGCGGTCTGCATTTCGGGGTGACAGCCCCGTATTGCGCTGGCGGGGCTGTGCCCTTGACGCGAGGCGGCACCACGACGAAGGTGCGAGGCGAAATCCCAAATCGACGCCCCAAGGCATGAATTGGCATCATAACGACGATCATGAACATCCCTCGTGGGAGGAAATCTGCGCTTTCCTCGCCGATCCGGCCAACCATGCGGACCATCCGGCTGAGGTGGAGCGGATCGAGACCCACATCTCGGTAATCTTTCTTGCTGGTGATCTGGCGTACAAGATCAAGAAACCGGTTGTCTTTCCGTTTCTCGATTATTCCACGCATGAATCGCGCCGCCGCGCCTGTGTGAACGAAGTGCGCATCAATCGGCGCACTGCGCCGGAACTCTATCTCGGCGTCGTGCCTATCACCGTTGACGGCGCCCGGGGGCTGGAGATCGGCGGCAGCGGCGAGATCCTGGAATGGGCCGTGAAAATGCGCCGGTTCCCAGATGGCTGCTTGTATTCGCAACTGGCGGCTGCCGGGCGGCTTGGGCTGGAAGACTACCGCGAGCTGGCGTGCGCGGTCCATGGTTTCCATGCCGGGGCGTCACGGCAGATCGAGCCGGGGCTGGCAGTAGTCGGCCTGAGAACGCTTATCGCGGAGAATGACGAGGCATTCCGCGCCTATCCCGCGATTTTTCCCGAGGACCGCGCTGCGGACCTGCGCAAGACGCTTGAGACGCGGCTCGATGAGATCACGCCGCTTCTTGAGACGCGCACCCGCGAGGGCTTCATCCGCCATTGCCACGGCGATCTGCATCTGCGCAACGTGGTGAAGCTCGATGGCCGCCCGGTGCTGTTTGATGCCGTGGAGTTCAATGATGCGATTGCCACGGTCGATGTGCTCGACGATCTGGCGTTCCTGCTGATGGACTTGATCGCGCGCGATGCCAATGGGGGCGCGAATGCGGTGTTGAATGCCTATCTCTCGGAGGATCGCGACCTGCGCAACCTTGAGGGGTTGGCGGCGCTGCCGATATATCTGTCCACGCGCGCTGGAATTCGCGCCAAGGCTGCTGCGTATCAGTCTGAGGCAAAGGCAAACGAGGCGCGGCGCTATTTCGCGCTAGCCAAAGGCTTCATGGCGCAGAATCGCCAGGTTCTGCTGGCCATCGGTGGTCTTTCGGGCACGGGCAAGACGACGCTTGCCCATGCGCTCGCCCCGGACATTGGCCTTGCGCCCGGCGCGGTGGTGGTGCGCAGCGATGTCGAGCGCAAGCGGCTTTACGGATACGCGCCAACCGAGCCATTGCCCGAGCAGGCATATTCTGGAGTGGCAACACGTACGGTCTATCGAACGATGGCGAAGAAGGCGCGTGCCGCGCTTGCTGCCGGGCACAGTGTGATCCTCGATGCGGTCCATGCCAGATCGCATGAGCGCAGCGCGGCGCGCGATATCGCCGCCCAGGCAGGCGCGGAATTTGTGGGCATCTGGCTCACCGCCCCCGAGGATGCCTTGGTGGGCCGCGTCGAATCGCGCGAGGATGACGCCTCGGATGCGGATGCTTCTGTGGTGCGCGCGCAATTGGGCTATGATGTCGGAGAGATGACGTGGGCGCGCGTCGATGCATCAGGCCGTGCCGATCAGGTGTATGACAGGGCATATGAGCTGATGCGCGCGACCGCACGTCAGATATTACGCTAGGCGTGATATTTGCGCTATTCTTGCCACACCCTGCGTGATGTGGAATAAATCGGCGAGGCAACAGACGGGGGAGACCGCGCTTGTGCCAGTCGTGGGCAACTGGGCTACTGGGAGAGCCGTGTGAAAATGAGAGAACGGGACGCTGACAAGCAGAAGGCGCTGGACGCGGCGCTTAGCCAGATCGAACGCAGCTACGGCAAGGGCTCGATCATGCGGCTCGGCAAGAACGATCAGGTCGTCGAGGTCGAGACGGTGCCGACAGGTTCCCTGGGCCTCGATATCGCGCTCGGAGTGGGCGGGCTGCCGCGCGGTCGCGTGATCGAGATTTTCGGGCCCGAGTCGTCTGGCAAGACGACGCTGGCCCTGCATGTCGTGGCGGAAGCGCAGAAACTTGGCGGGGTCTGCGGTTTTGTCGATGCGGAGCATGCGCTCGATCCGGTCTATGCGCGCAAGCTCGGCGTGGCGCTTGATGACCTGCTGATCTCTCAGCCCGACACCGGCGAGCAGGCGCTGGAGATTACCGACACGCTTGTGCGCTCCGGTGCGCTGGATGTGCTCGTGGTGGACTCTGTCGCGGCGTTGACGCCCAAGGCCGAGCTTGAAGGCGAGATGGGCGATTCGCTGCCCGGCCTGCAAGCGCGGCTGATGAGTCAGGCGCTGCGCAAGCTCACCGGCTCGATCTCGCGCTCGCATACCATGGTGATCTTCATCAACCAGATCCGCATGAAGATCGGCGTGATGTTCGGCAACCCAGAGACGACCACGGGGGGTAATGCGCTGAAGTTCTACGCCTCTGTGCGCCTCGACATCCGCCGCATCGGCCAGATCAAGGAGCGCGACGAGGTGGTGGGCAACCAGACCCGCGTGAAGGTGGTCAAGAACAAGGTCGCACCGCCGTTCAAGCAGGTCGAGTTCGACATCATGTATGGCGAGGGCGTCTCGAAGGTCGGTGAGTTGATCGACCTCGGCGTGAAGGCCGGCGTGGTCGAGAAGTCCGGCTCGTGGTACTCCCACGACAGCCAGCGCATCGGGCAGGGCCGGGAAAACGCCAAGCAGTTCCTCAAGGACAACCCGGACGTGGCCGGGGCCATCGAAACAGCGATCCGCCAGAATGCCGGGCTGATTGCCGATCAAATTCTCGATGAAGGCGGCGAAGACAGTGGGTCCGAGGCCGCCAATGGCGCATCGCCCGAAGTCGCGAATGGCGTGGGCAGCAACGGCGCGGCGGCGAACGGTCGACGCGCGAAAGCCTGATTCGCCGGAATTGCCGCTGCAATTGACGCGCTGAACTGCGAAAACCGCGCCCTTGTGGCGCGGTTTGCTTGTCGCGCCGCTCTAGACCGTCTAAATCTCGTGTCAAATATCAACGCGCAGCTTTGAGCCGCGCAACTTGAACGGATCAAACGGCAGACATGGCCCGGGTCAACGATATCCGCTCGACGTTTCTGAAATATTTCCATGAGCGCGATCATGAGATCGTGCCGTCCAGCCCGCTCGTGCCGCGCAACGACCCGACCCTGATGTTCGTCAATGCGGGCATGGTGCAATTCAAGAATGTGTTCACCGGCGCGGAAACGCGGCCCTACAACCGCGCCGTGACCTCGCAGAAATGCGTGCGCGCGGGCGGCAAGCATAATGACCTCGACAATGTCGGCTACACTGCGCGCCACCACACCTTTTTCGAGATGCTCGGGAATTTCTCGTTTGGCGACTATTTCAAGGATGTCGCGATCGAGCTTGCGTGGGAGCTGGTCACGAAGGAGTTCGGCCTCGACCCGAAGCGCCTGCTGGTGACGGTTTACTCCGAGGATGACTACGCGGCCGATTGCTGGAAGAAGATCGCCGGCCTGCCAGACTCGAAAGTCCTGCGCATCGCTTCTTCAGACAATTTCTGGGCGATGGGAGAGACTGGCCCGTGCGGCCCATGTTCGGAAATTTTCTTCGACCACGGCGAGCACATCCCCGGCGGCCCGCCCGGCAGCCCGGACGAGGACGGCGACCGCTTCATCGAGATCTGGAATCTCGTCTTCATGCAGTATGAGCAGATCACGCCGGACAAACGCGTGGACCTGCCGCGCCCGTCAATCGACACCGGCATGGGGCTGGAGCGCATCGCGGCGGTGTTGCAGGGCACCCACGACAATTATGAGATCGACCTGTTCCGCACGCTGATCGAGGCGTCCGAGGAGGCGACAGGTGCACCGTCAAAGGGTGAGCGCTCGGTCAGTCACCGCGTGATCGCGGACCATCTGCGCGCGACCAGCTTCCTGATCGCCGATGGCGTGCTCCCGTCAAACG
>CAZYYQ010000087.1:0-7869 GCA_964651275.1 uncultured Hyphomicrobiaceae bacterium
TTCCTGCGCGAAAAGGGGCTGCCGGTGCCAGGCTGGCTGGAGCGTGAGCCCAACGTGCCGCGAGTTTTCGTCAACGCCGAATAAAGCGGACAATCAGAACAACGCGAGGAAACGCCATGCCGCAACCCACCCGCAACTGGCTTGTCAGCACGCAATGGCTGGCGGACCACCTCGATGCGCCCGACGTCAAGATCCTCGATGTCAGCTACAGCCCGAGCCCGTTCGGTATGCCGCTCGACTCGAATTATCGGATGGAGCACATTCCCGGTGCGAGATTCTTCGATATCGACGAGATTGCCGACACGGATAACCCGCTGCCGCACATGCTGCCCACTCCGGAGAAATTCGTCGCGCGCGTGCGAAAAATGGGTATCGGCGATGGCGACAAGGTGGTTGTCTATGATGACAAGGGTATCTACAGCGCCGCGCGCGGCTGGTGGATGTTCCGCGTGATGGGGCATGACGATGTGGCCGTTCTCGACGGCGGCCTGCCCAAATGGAAGGCGGAGGGTCATCCGCTATCGAACGAGCCGCCCGCGCCGGTGTCGCCCAAGCACTTCACCGCGCGGTTTCAGAACGATCTGGTGCGCGATCTCGATGACATTCGACGCATTTGCGAGGCCGGAGGCGCGCAGATCGTTGATGCGCGCTCCACCGAGCGGTTTGCCGGGATCGCGCCCGAACCGCATCCGGTGTCTCGTGCGGGCCATATTCCCGGCTCTGCAAACCTGCCTTATCCGGCAATGTTCAACCCGGACGGGACGATGCGCTCGCCGGAGGAAATCTGGCAGGCGTTCGAGGCCGCGCGCGTCACGCTGAACCAGCCGATCGCGACGACCTGCGGGTCAGGCGTAACCGCATGCATCCTGGCGCTCGGTCTAGCGATGCTTGGCCACGAACGCGCATCGGTCTATGACGGCTCATGGACAGAATGGGGCAGTCGCCCCGATACGCCGGTTGCGACCGGACAGGGCGGAGAAGATGGCGCCTGAGCGTTACGCCGCCTTGGCTTATACAAGCGGCAACTCGAGTTGCGCGGGGGCTGGCCGGTCCTGTAGATCGGGCCGGAGCGAGACCGCACCGAGACGCCGTGAATGGGTGGCTTCGCCCTGGGCGGCTTCGGCCTCACGCAACTGGCCCACATTGGCGTCACGGGCCTGTGCGGCTTGACTCAGCACGCTGGTCGCCAACGCACCTAACGCATTCCACTGCTGTTCCACGACTCACTCCAGTTCACGCATGTCACCTTAACGCAACGGCACAAGCGTAAACTGGGAACTAACCATGGCTTTTTCCAGGTAGTGTGATGTTTTTCCACTCAGGCGAGCGCCGCGCGCCTGGCTACCCCAGTCCGGACGCCGAGTGCGGCAAGCACGGCCAATCCAGCGCTGAGCAGCGCATTGTACCCAGCCATCGAAAGGCCAAGAAAGCGGAAGGGAGCCACGTCGCAGGGTACCACCTTCGTCTGGCTGAGCGCCTCCAGCATGGCGCTGGCATCGCTCGTCAGTTCGCCTGCGCCCGAGCAGCCCGCAGGCCCGGCCCACCAGCCCCATTCGACGCCCGCGTGATGCACGCCGAAGCCAGCATTGAGTACGAAACCCAGACCCACTGCGGCCAGCAGTCCTGCCGCGATTGCAGGCCGGCCGCGCGCCAGTGCGGCGGCGAGCAGCGCCACCGGAATGCCGAGATAATACGCCCAGCGCTGGCGGTAGCACAGCGCGCACGGCTCATACCCTCCAATATACTGAAAGGCCAGCGCAGACAGGATCGATGCCGTGCCGAGTCCCGCCACGATCAGCGCCGCTTCGCGTAATCCGATCTTTTCGACCAAGCCACCGATCATCAGACACCTCCATCAACTCACAGATACCTGAGCGCAAAGAACCCACCGAACAAGAGCACGAAAAACACCAGCGTGACCATGCCCAGCCGCCGCTCGATGAAATCGCGTATCGGCGGGCCGAACCAGTAGAGCAGCCCTGCCACAAGGTAGAATCGCAGGCCGCGCGCGACCAGGCTCGCCAGCATGAAGACAAGAAAGTTCAGTCCAGTGACGCCTGAGGCGATCGTGATGACCTTGTAGGGAAACGGCGTGACGCCAGCGAATAGCACGATCCATGCACCGTAGGCATTGTAACCTGATGCGAACTCGGCAAAGGCGTCCTGCTTGCCGTAAAACGACAGGATCGGCTGGCCCACCAGATCGAACAGGAAAAAACCGATGGCATAGCCCGCCGCGCCGCCCAGCACGGAACTTAGCGTCGTCATCGCCGCGTAAAACCACGCCTTCGCGCGCTTCGCCAGCACCATGGGCACCAGCATCACATCCGGCGGGATCGGAAACACCGAGCTCTCGATGAAGGAGACAAGCATCAGCCACCACAGCGCCAGCCGGTGGGCGGCGAGAGCCATTACGCTATCATATAGACTTCTCAGCATGGCAACGTTGCATATAGCTGGCGGGCGGGCTTGTCCATCCGCGTTCTGACGCCTGCGGCCGTTTCGCACGGCATGGTTTCCCATGCGCCGCCGCCGCCGTTTCTCGCGCGCTGTGGGCAACCGCTCCTATTGACCGGCGCACGGCGTCCTTTATGATCGGGCGCGCCTGTGCAATGAGCGGCCCGGCACCGCCTTCGCAAGGGGCCCCAGTGGCGGAATCGGTAGACGCGACAGACTCAAAATCTGTTGCCCGCAAGGGCGTGCCTGTTCGAGTCAGGCCTGGGGCACCAAAAATCAAGGCTTTGACTGGCAAGTAGCATGCGACACGGGGGAGCAGTTATGCGTGGTTGGGCCTCTCTTGGCGTCACTATCGTCGCGGCTTTGCTGATCTGCGCGTTTTCGTTGCAGGCGCGTGCGGTGCCTGCGCTGGTCATCGACGCCGACACGGGCCTTGTGCTGTACTCCGAAGACATCGACCGGAGTTGGCATCCGGCTTCGCTCACCAAGCTGATGACCGCCTATCTCGCCTTCGAGGCCATGCGCGATGGCCAACTGTCCATGGAAGATACCCTGACCGTCTCGCCCACCGCCCACGCGCAGCCGCCCAGCAAGATCGGCCTGCCGATCGGAGCGGAGATGGAGATGCGCATTGCGCTGCGGGCATTGATGATCAAGTCGGCGAACGATGTCGCGGTGATGTTCGCGGAGAAGATCGGCGGCAGCGTCGCGGGGTTTGCCGATATGATGAACGCGACGGCCAAGCGGCTGGGCATGACTCGATCGCGTTTCGTCAACCCCCACGGGTTGCCGGACGCGCGGCAGATTTCGACGGCGCGCGATATGGCGATCCTTGCGCGTACGCTGCTCAAGGAGTTCCCGGAACACGCGCCGCTCTACGCGGAGAGCGGGTTTCGACTGGGCAACTCCTACATGCGGTCGCATAACGCTTTGCTGCGCGTCTACGAGGGCGCCGATGGCATGAAGACTGGCTTCATCTGCGATTCCGGTTTCAATGTGGTCGCCAGCGCCACGCGAGAAGGACGCCAGCTCGTTGCCGTGGTGATGGGGGCCTATGACAGCCGGAGCAGGACCGCTCGGGCCCGGGCATTGCTGGATCATGGTTTCGAGGTTTATGGCTGGAAGAAGCTGTTTGCGGCCCGGCTTGATCATTTTGGCTATGGCGCTAATCTCGAAGCGCCGGCGCCGAAGCTGCGCCCGCTTGTCTGCGGGAATCGTAGCGCAGCGTTGCGCTTGCGGGAAAAGCGCCGTGAGGAAACTGCGGCGGCTACCATCGACTGAGTTGCAGGCTTGGTAGCTGGGCCGGGAACAAGCTCAGATGTCCTGGCCTTCGACCTCTCGAACGAGGTTGTCGATGGCTTCGCGCGCTTCCTTCTTGTGAGGATAGATGTCGAGCACACGGCGGTACGCCTTGAGCGCGCGCTGCTTCTCTCCGAACTCGTTGAAGATCACCGCGACGCCTTGCATTGCGCGGAAGTGCCGTGGCTCAAGCGAAAGCACGCGGCGCAGGTCGTGCAGCGCGGCGCGGAAGTCGCGCTTCTGGAAATGCGCCATGGCGCGCTGGCTCCAGCCTTCGGGAAATTCCGGCGCGGCAACCACGACAGTGTCGAGGACGGCCAGCGCCAAGTCATATTCCTCTGCGCTGATCAGCGCCATGGCGCGCTGTAGCAGCAGGTCGATCGATGCGCTGCCGCTTTCGCGCCACAGGCTCTCTATGCGCTGCGCCACGATCGCCGCGTGGCGCTCTGACGCCGCTTGTTCCAGGCGGCGGTACAAATTGTCCAACCGCGCCTCGCGCCCTTCCTCGGTCGCGGGGTCGCCTGCGAGTGCCTCAGGCAGGTCGGGCGGGGGCGTTTGGGCATGGGTTAATCTCACCGCCATCGGCAAGGAAACCGCGGCGACAAGAGCAATTACGAGGCAAGGCGCGTTGAAGCGTTTCATGCCCGTCAGGATACCAACGATCTGCGCCCAGGCAAACGGCCTTTGGCGGTGGCTGCGACCAACGCGAAAGCGTGCCTTCAGCCCTGACGTGCTTTGCAGCGCGGGTTGGTCTTGTTGATAATGTAGATTCGGCCGCGGCGGCGCACGATGCGATTGTCGCGGTGGCGCTTTCGCAGCGATTTGATCGAGTTCTTGATCTTCATGGCGCATCTCAAAAGGGATAAAACGCCGCCAGCCCGCTGCGGCGATTGCTTGAAGCTGTTGGAGAGATACGCGGGCGGCGCTTGATTGTCAACGCGCGGGGCTGTGTCGGGTGACCAGATGACATGATGAGGCGGTCTATTGCCCGGCTCGCAGCGCGCCAAGGCGGGTGGACGCTGGCTCACTGCCCAGCCGTGCGGCTTCACGGTACCACTTCATCGCCTTCGCCATGTCGGGCCGCACGCCGCCACGCACGCTTAGGCTCTCAAGAAATTCGGTGTCGTAGGTCTGTGCGAGCGCGAAGGCGCCGCGCGCGCTGCCCTTGCGGGCAAGGAACTCAAACACCAGCCGCGCGCCAGCGACGTCGCCCGTCTCCAGCAGCCGCCGGCTCTTGGTGAACATCGCCTTCTCGACTTCGGCTGACACGGCCGGGGCCGCCTTTGCCGGGGCGTCGCCGATGCGGACCGAGATCCGCTGGCGCTCGCGTGCCTCGCCCTTGCCGTGTACATAGATCACGTCAAGCGGAAATTCGCCCGTGAAGTCCTCCGGGGCCACGAGCGCCAGCCCGTCGAGATCCTCGGGTGATACTGCCCAGGCTTCACCGAGCGCGAAGCCTCCTGAAAAGCTCACCTCTTCAGGGATGCCCTGGAACATGACAACGCGGAACAGGTCATCGTTTTCCGGCGGCAGACTGATGCGCACCGGGATAGGCTTGCCAGCGGGACCGCTGATGTCATCGACGGAAAAACGGCCGCCATCAGCCACCAGGATAAGAGCGGGCGCAGAAGACGCATGCGCAGTGGCGCTCATGGCGAAGGCCGGCCAGGCATTCATCGCGGCAGGAACGGCCGCCCGGAGCGGCAGCGCTACCGGAACGGCTGCGGAGGGAGCATGAGCCGCGCCGAGCACGAGGCCCGCGACCCCCATCACAAAGACGGCGTTTGAGATCCTCAAGCGCGCGCGCTCGCAACCCCGCATGATCTGCTCCTTATGCTCGCTGTGATGAGACTTGTTCTGAGCGAGACATGCCCCCTTGTCCGAATTCTGGACGCGGCCTGCTGCAAGTCCGATGAGAAGCGGCCGCATAGCCGGATCAGTTGATGTCCTGCTGTTGCTCGCGCCACCACTTCACGAACTGGGAGAACAGCGCATCCTTCTGTGCCTCAGACATTTCGGTGGGCTGTCCGCTGCTCTGGAGGAACTGCTCGAACGCAACCTTGAGCTGGGTTGTAGACGTGCTGCGGTTTTCTTCCAGCCACTTCTGAGCAGGTGCAAAGCGCTCCCAGCCCGGCAATTCGGCGGCAAGATTGACCTCCTGCCATTTCGGATGTCGCGGCTCCTTCAGGAAGGATTCGAAATTCGAGAAGAAGTCACTCACGAACCGCTCAACCTTCCTGTAGCGGTCTCCCTCGCTGTTCCAGTTGTACACCGCCATCACAGCGCCCACGGCAATGGTCGTCACTGGCGCGTCCGGCTGGACCAGACCGGGATAATCGTCACTGGAAAATGCCGCCGGAAGATAGGCTTCCTGCAAGGGCGGCGTGTACTCCACGGGAACCAGCCGCACGCCCTCATCACGCGATAGTTCGGAGATGACCCGCGCCGGCTTGCCCGCCACATAGACCGTTGCTGCGATCTCGCCGGACTTGATCTTTTCGATCGCCAGCGCCTGATCATGATAGACCGGCTCGACCTCGATGCCGAGGCTCTCGAAAACCGTGGCCGCCGTCATCGCCGTGCCGCTGCCTTCCACGCCGAAATTCACCTTCTGTCCGGCAAGGTCCGAGATTCCGCCCACGGACGCGCTGCCAAGCAGATGAAATTCCTCGTTGTAAAGCTTGGTGATGTAGGCGATGCGCTTGTCGACGTTGGGATGTATATTGCGGCTCTTGATAAAGCTCAAGACATCGGATTGTACGATGCCGATGTCTATACCTTTCAGGTAGAGAAGGTCTGTAATATTCTGAACCGACCCTTGGCCAACGATAGGAAGAATGCGTAGTCGCTGACCATCGTTAAGCACCGAAGCAAGGTCTGTCGCGATGCGAATGTAGGTTCCGCCAATACCTCCCGAGATAACGCGAACGGTACCCGCGTTCACCCGATCGACCATTTGTTCGTAACTGTATGACTGCTGCGCGCCCGCTGTTGCAACAAATGCGACGAGCATGCCCATTGTTAACGCGATGCCTGCCGCCATATTACGCAAAACCCCTGCGCGCCCCGGCATGATCGGTACTCCCTCGACAGAATGTTTTCGATGAATTCGATACGAATGTCTCTAAAGGTCGTCAGAAATACGACGGGTGGCAGATATTTTCAAGCACAACCGCGCAGGTCTGCCCCATGTGCTGCGGCATATTGGCGAGTCTGTTGTCAAGGCTCACCGGCTCGTGTAGACCCGAAAAATGGGGTTCTTCAGTAAAGTAACTGATACCTTTTGGAGCGATCTGATCCGCGCGCTTCTGTTCGTCGGCCTTGTCATGCAGGGCGTGATAGGAAGCGCGCATCTGTCATTCGCCGCGGCAGCGGCGGATGACGCCGCGACCCCGTTCATCTGCTCCGCAAGCGGATCGTTCGATGCGCCGGAAGACGACGATCCCGGCAACGCGAAAGAGCGAGCCAAGCGGGCTTGCCCGGCCTGCGCGGGCGCCCTCCAAGCCGCAGGGGCATCGCTTCCCAGCGTCGCCATGGTTTCGGTCCCTTCGACTCTCGCGCTGCGGCGCGTCATGGCCATGGCGGATCAATGGCCGCAGGCTCGTCAGCCCGCGAGCGTAAACAGCCGATCTCCCCCGCCATCCCCCGTCTGAGCTTCAATTACTGCACATGACTTCGACGGCAAGCGCCGGTCAACTCGACCGCGCGGGACGTCGGGACAACTTCAGACAGATGACGGGGAGACAAAAAATTGACGTTTTCAATCCTGCGCCGTGGTGCGTTGATCTCAGCGCTCTCGACAATCGCGTTTTCGCCGGCAGCCGCGCTGGCTCATGATGCGCCGTTGCCCGCGGGCACGGCCGTCTCGACATCAACGGGTCATCACGACATCATCCGCGCCGACGATCATGCGCCGATCGGCGTGATGGGCGATCACACCCACAAGGCCGGCGAATTCATGCTGTCCTACCGCACCATGTACATGGACATGGCGGGCAGCCGGATCGGCACGGATAGCGTGTCGCCGGAGGAGATCGTGACGACGGTGCCGAGCCTCCGCGTGGTGCCAACCAGAATGCCGATGCAGATGCACATGTTCGGGGCCATGTACGC
>CAZYYQ010000088.1:0-7862 GCA_964651275.1 uncultured Hyphomicrobiaceae bacterium
TTTCGACATTGTTAACGCCCTCGGCGGTTTCAAGGATGGCGTGGATCATGATCGGCCGGGTGACGCCATGCTTGACCTCCAGTTGCGCCAGAAGCTGGTCGAGGTAGTGGATGTCCCACGGCCCCTCCACCTTCGGCAGCATGACGACATCGAGCTTGTCGCCCGCTGCGGCCACGATCTCGCAGACATCATCGAGCGCCCAGGGGCTGTTCAGGCAGTTGATCCGCGTCCACAGGCCCGTATGACCGAAGTCGTGCGCCCGCGCCATGTCGATGAAGCCATAGCGTGCGGCTTCCTTCTCGCTCGCGGGGATCGCATCTTCGAGGTTGCCGAGTATCACGTCGACCTGGGGTATCATCTCCGGGACTTTGCGGCGCAACTTTTCCACATGCGGCGGGACGAAGTGGATCATCCGCTCCAACCGCACCGGCTTCTCTCGCCACGGCGGGGGCGCGCCGATGGCCAGCGGCGCGTAGAACCTTGCTGGCGTGCGTATGTGCGCCATGTTGTAACTCCCGTGGTTTGCTTGGGTTGCTTTGAGCGGCGCGGCCGCTAACTGTACCGGCGGTTGGACCACATCCACTGCTCGGGGTGCTCGCGGATCCAGGCCTCGAACTGAAGCTGCATCTGCTCGACGATCCAGCGGACATCGGCCTCGGGGTCGTCGGTGCGGGGCACCTTCAGTTCCTTCACGACGACCCTGAAATTGGAGCCGGTGCCGACGCGAACGCACCGGCCGACCCACAGCCGCGTCCCGAGACGCCGCGCCAACATTGCCGGCACCGTGTTCGAACGCGCCGGATGTCCGAAGAACGGCACCTCGACGCCGCGCCGGTCGTAAAGGTCCGCCATGAAGCCGAGCCGCCCGCCCTTGCGGATGTACGAGCCGATCACCCGCGCGGTGGCGTGGCCCGCGTCCTTGCCGCGCGCGAACAAGCCGCCCGGATAGAGTTTCTCACGCTGCGACCTTAAATACAGGTCCACATAGGGGTTGTCCACGAGCCGGTACACAGCCGCCGGTTTCGCTTCCGCGCGGGTGAGCGGCAGCATGGCGAGTTCCCAGTTGCCCATATGCATGGAGGCACAGATCGCTGGCCCCATGCGCCCGCGATACCGCTCCAGCAGCTGCGGGTTCTCCACCACGACGCGCTCCGGCTCATCGAGGATGTGATCGAGCCGCATGGTCTCGGCCATGACGCGCCCCAGATTGGCCCACATCGCACGGGCAATCGTCTCGCGCTCTTCAGGCGCTTTTTCGGGAAAAGCCTTTTCCAGATTGGCGAGCGCACGCTTGTGGCGCCGGGTTTTCGGAGCGATGAAGGCCCAGGTCTTCGCCGACCAGCGCGTCGCGGTGTCAAGCGGTAGCGCGCGTACCAGCGCGATCACGCCGCGCAGCAGCAGGTATTCGGCGAAATAGCGTGCCTTCAGAAGCGGAGACATGGATGCGGGACCGGCGGTTAACGGGAAGGAGCCTGACGTTGTGTTTGTTGCCCTGAAACAGGGGGCGGGGTCAAGCGGCGCGCGTGGTTCACCCGACAGGGCGGCGCGAGCGCACCGCGGCCGCGAGCGTGCCGTCGTCGAGATAGTCCAGCTCGCCGCCGACCGGCACGCCGTGGGCGAGAAGCGAGACCTCCACGCCGCTCGCCTCAATGCGGTCGGTGATGTAATGCGCCGTGCTCTGGCCCTCGACCGTTGCATTGAGCGCTAGCAGCACCTCGCTGACCCCGCCTGCCTTCACCCGCGACACGAGCCGCGCAATATTCAGGTCATCCGGGCCGATGCCATCCAACGGCGACAGCACGCCCCCCAGCACGTGATAATGCGCATTAAGCGCCTTGGCGCGCTCCAGCGCCCAGAGATCGCCGACCTCCTCGACCACGCAGATGACGCTGGAATCGCGGCGCGGATCGGTGCAGATCGCGCACGGGTTCACCGTGTCGATGTTGCCGCATTGCGCGCAGGTGACGATCTTCTCCGCCGCCTCAGCCATCGCGTCGGCAAGCGGGCGCAGCAGTTTGTCGGGTTTTTTCAGCAGATGCAGCGCGGCCCGGCGCGCCGAGCGCGGCCCGAGGCCGGGCAGGCGCGCAAGCAGCTTGATGAGCTGGTCGATTTCCGCGCCCGCAGCGGGGTGATCCATTGCGGCGGCCCTAGAACTTCATCCCCGGTGGCAGCGGCAGCCCGCCCGTCAAGTCCTTCATCTTGTCCTGCAGCGCCTCTTCCATCTTCGCCTTGGCATCGGCATGGGCGGCGACGATGAGGTCTTCGAGAATTTCCTTTTCATCCGCCTTCATCAGGCTGGGGTCGACGCTCAGTCCGCGCATTTCGCCCTTACCGTTGAGCGTCACCGTGACGAGACCGGCCCCGGCGGTGCCGTCGCGGGTCAACTGTTCAATCTCGGCCTGCATTTCGGCCATCTTGCTTTGCAGCTCCCTCGCCTGGCCCATCATCTTCATGAAGTCTTTCATGCTCATCCTCGCTGTTGATCTTCCGGCGCGTCGTTTTCCGAGCCATCCTCGACCGGTCCTGCGTCCGTGTCCAGTTCGTCGACCCCGACAATCCGGGCTGCAGGGAAATGTTGGAATACCTGGCGCACAAGCGGGTGCTGTTCGACCTCAGTGCGCATAGCGGCTTCGCGCTGGCGCCGCTGTTCGCCGAGCGTGGGTTCGCCGGGCTGATCGCTGAGCGAGACCATCCAGCGCGCGCCGGTCCAGGCACCGAGCTTGTTGCCTAGCTGGCCCGCCAGATCGGCGGGTGCGCCGTCCATCAGGTTGAGTTCGATATGGCCGGGGCGAAAGCTCACCAGCCGGACATGCTCTTCGAGAGCCAATTTCAGCTTGATGTCTCGGCGTGCGCCGGCCAGCTCGGCGACCTCCGCGAAGCTCCGCGGCATGGCGACGTCCGGCGACGTTTCCGGCTTGACAGAATTTGGGGGTGGCAGCGTTTCCGCGCGGGACGAATCAGGAACACGCTTGGATGCCGATTCGTTTTGCTTTTGTTCGCCCTTCGTCTGCGCCAGCTTGCCGGGCTGCGTCATGGCGCGGATCAGCTTGTCGGGCGGGGGCAGGTCTGCGGCGTAGCTCAGCCGGATCAGCACCATCTCCGCGGCGGCGAGTGCGTCCGGCGCGCGGCCGACTTCCTCCAGCCCCTTGAGCAGCATCTGCCATGCGCGTGCGAGCTTGGGCACGCCCATCCCGGCCAGCCCGGTGGCGCGCTCGCGCTCTGTCTCGCTTAAGCCGGCGCCCGCCCCCGCCTCGCCCGCCACGGCAATACGGCTTGCGTTATGCACCGCCTCGGCCAGGTCCTGGATGACGCGCTCCGGCTCCGCGCCATCGGCATGCAGCGCGGCAAGCTCAGCGAGCGCCTTGGCCGGCGTGCCGCGCAAGGCGGCATCGATCAGGTCAAAAACACGCGCGCTATCGCCCAAGCCCAGCATGGCGCGGACATCCGCAGCCGTGACCGTCTCGCCGCCATAGGCAAATGCGGTGTCGAGCAGGGACAGCCCGTCGCGCACCGAACCTTCTGCAGCCCGCGCCACGAGCCCCAGCGCCTCATCCTCGATATTGCGCCCCTCGCGCGCGGCGACATCGGCGAAATGCGCGATCAGGTTGTCTACATCCACGCGGCGCAGGTCGAATCGCTGACAGCGCGAGAGCACCGTTACGGGCACCTTGCGCACCTCGGTCGTCGCGAAGATGAACTTCACATGCTCTGGCGGCTCTTCCAGCGTCTTCAGCAGGCCGTTGAACGCGGCCTTCGAGAGCATGTGCACCTCGTCGATGATGAACACCTTGTAGCGCGCATAGGCCGGCTTGTAGCGGATCGCATCGGTGATCTCGCGGATGTCGTCGATGCCGGTGTGCGAGGCGGCGTCCATCTCCATCACGTCGATATGCCGGCTTTCCATGATGGCGCGGCAATGCTCGCCTTCTTCCGCGAGGTCGAGGCTCGGCCCGGTGTCTTCGCCGGGGCGGGAATAGTTCAGCGCGCGCGCAAGGATTCGCGCGGTGGTGGTCTTGCCGACGCCGCGCACGCCGGTGAGCATGTAGGCCTGCGCAATCCGCCCGGTGGCGAAGGCATTGCGCAGCGTGCGCACCATCGCATCCTGCCCGATCAGGTCATCGAAGGTCGCCGGGCGGTACTTGCGCGCGAGCACGACATAGGGCGCCGCTGCGGGTTCAGTCTGTTTCTGCGCTGTCTTTGCTGACTTGCGCGCGTTCGCTTTTTTGGGAGGTCGGCTCATTGCCCGCCGTGACGCCTGTTTCAGCGAGGGCGGCGCCGGGGAGCACGATCCGGTATGTTGCCGCCAATGCGCAAGGGGTGGGAAGCTGAACGGCGACCCGTCTGAAACTCGTTGGGGCTGCTTCCTTCCGGACCTGACCCGGTTGGCGAGGCAGACGTCCGCCGCCAACTTCCCGATAGCAGTATATCAGCCGAACCCGGCGTCAATGCAAGGTCAGTCTGCGCTTGTCCGCCATGGATCGACAAGCCGAATGCCCGCGTCGTGGAAATCGCGGATGTTGCGCGTGGCGAGCGTTGCGCCGTGCGCGCGCACAATCCCGGCGATGAAGCTGTCGCGGACGTCGACGGTTCGGGCGCGCTTTTCGCGCTCGGCCGTCAAAGTGGCAGCTTCGCGGGCGGCGGCCTCATCGAAGATCAGCACACGGCCTGCAAGCACGGTATGCACCGCGCGGTCCAGGCCGCTTTCAAGCCGGTCGCGGCGCGTCCCGGGCTTTAGCCGTTCGATGCCGAAACGGGCTTCGTAAAGCGTGATCGCCGTCAACCAGACCTCGTCCGGGTTCTGCCGCTGAAACCAGGCGAACACGGCGGCGGAGCGCGCCTTTTCTATGACAGCCGAAAGCACGTTGGTATCGAGGACAATCACCGGCCGATCAATCGAAGATTGCCGGACGGGACTGCTGGCCCTTCATCTCGGGCAGCGGTTCGTAAAGCTCGACGCCCTCGAAGCACTGCGCGAGTTGCGTGCCCAGTCCCTGCTGGTCGGAGGGGCGAGCCTGATCGCCGACAGCATCCCGCAAGATGCGCCGCACTTCCTCCTCCATGCTGTGGCCGTGCGCGCGGGCGCGCTGCGCCAACCGCTCCTTCACATCTGTTTCGATATTGCGGACAATCAACTGCGCCATGCCGCGCCTCCCGGATTTGATATCATGATAGCATGATATCATTTAGTCCCCCGCGACGCTAGCGGCGAGGTTTGCGCTTGCCCCCGCGCCATCAACCGCCTCGAAATAACGCGTGATGTTGATGCGCTGGGAAGAGGGGGCGGTACGCGCAATTTCGCGAAATTCCTGGCCGGGTCGTGCAGCCGGACGGTACAGCCACCGATAGACGTCCTCCGCATCACGGACCAGCAAACGCGTCGCACCGCGGGCCGCAAGATGCGCATGGAGTCCCGGAGCGTCCAGCAGGCTCGCGCAGATAACGGTCGTGCCGCGCGGTACATCGCTGTTCTCGGCACGGCCATGCTCTACGGTAATCCGGTCGGCAAGGTTGAGCGCGCGCACAAGCTGATACGCGAGATCACAAGCGTCGCCATCGGCATCCACGCAAGCCAGCCGGGCATGTTCGTCCGCCTGCGCCAGCAGAATTGCTGTCAGCGGCAGCGCCCCGCAGCCGAGAAACACCGTGTTTCGCAGGCTGTTGGGTCCTGCCAGATCCGTCTCTGCGCGATACAGGCTGCGGTAGTTCGCCAGATACCAGAATTCAGCCAGTGTTGCCGCCGGCTTGCGGCTTGCCAGCGCCTTGCGGCACCACCATTTCTCCATCGCGCGTTCGGCGGCCGCGCACAACTGCGGCAGACGTGAGCTTGCTATGGCAAGCCCAGGCTCGTCAGCGAGATCCTGACCAAAACCTAGGGCCTGCCACCCCTTCAGCGTGGCAACGAGGTCGCGCAACCGATGGTTAACGAGCGGGTTGGCAGGGCTGAGATCGGCTTGAGCTTCGAGGGTGCGGCAAGTTTCTTCCAGGTAAGCGATGGCGCGCGCTCGGGTCCACACCGGAGATGCTCTCACCTTATTCCTGACAGTAACGCTAGGGTAAACGATTTGGTCCGCCCCGCATACAGGTTACAATGCGGTTTCACGTTCACGCGTCGCCGGCGAGGGTCTCTCCCTCAGCTTTTTCACCAGGACCTCCGGAGCAGGCGCGACGAGGAATCCGAACGATACCGCACCGTCGCGCTCGCGCACAGCATGATGCATGTGGTGTGCCTGATGCACCCGCCGCAGGTAGCCGCGCGCCGGCGTGAAACGATGGGCAATGCGCCGGTGGACGAGCACGTCATGCACCATGAAATAAGCAATGCCATAGCCGACCATCCCCAGGCCGACGCCAAGCAGCACCGGCTGGCCCTGATGGCCGAAATAGATCAGAGGCGTTGCAATGGCGGCGAACAGCACGCCGAACAGGTCGTTCAGCTCGAACCAGCCGCGACGCGGGCGATGATGGGTTTTGTGGATGAACCACAGCGGTCCATGCATGATATAGCGATGGGTGAGCCAGGCGCAGGCTTCCATGCCGGCAAAGCTCAGGGCGAAGACGCCCAGGATGATCCAGGTCTGTGACACGATTTCCCCCGTTCGTATGCCATTGGATTAGCCGCCCAGATTACGCGGTGCAACACACAACAGATTGACTTGCAATGAAGTTTCTCGATCAGGCCAAGGTCTATATCCAATCCGGCAAGGGCGGCGACGGCTGCCTGTCGTTCCGGCGCGAAAAATATGTCGAGTTCGGCGGGCCGGATGGCGGCGATGGCGGGCGCGGCGGCGATGTCTGGGCCGAATGCGTCGACAACCTCAACACGCTGATCGACTTTCGCTATCAGCAGCATTTCAAGGCCGGCCGCGGTATGAACGGCATGGGTCAGAACCGCACGGGCGCGGGCGGCAAGGATGTCATGCTGAAGGTGCCGCCGGGCACGCAGATTTTCGCCGAGGACAACCAGACGCTGATCGCCGACCTGACCGAACCGGGTGAGCGCGTGCTGCTGGCGCGCGGGGGCAATGGGGGTTTTGGCAACGCGCGCTTCAAGACCTCCACCAACCAGGCGCCGCGCCACGCCAATCCGGGCCAGCCGGGCACGGAGATGACGATCTGGCTGCGGCTCAAGCTCATCGCGGATGCCGGGCTGGTCGGGCTGCCGAATGCGGGCAAATCCACATTTCTCGCAGCCGTCAGCGCCGCCAAGCCGAAAATTGCGGAATATCCGTTCACGACGCTGCACCCGAACCTCGGCGTGGTTAAGGTCGATGATGTGGATTTCGTGCTCGCCGATATTCCGGGGCTGATCGAGGGCGCGCATGAAGGCGCAGGGATAGGCGATCGCTTCCTCGGCCATGTCGAGCGCACGCGCGTGCTGCTGCATCTGGTGGATGTCACGGGCGATGACCCGGTCGCGGATTATCGCGTGGTGCGCAATGAACTGGCAGCTTATGATGCCAGGCTGGTGGACAAGCCGGAGATCGTGGCATTGAGCAAGTGCGACGCCGTGGACGCCGAAGAAGCAGCACGCAAAAAGGGGTTGCTGGCTGGGGAATGCGGGCAAGAGCCGATGCTACTGTCCGCGGTCTCGGGGCAGAGCGTGCGCGCGGCGCTGTTCGCGCTTGGCGAGGAGATCCGGCGCGCGAAGGCAGGAGAGGCAGCCGAGACTGCGCCGCAGGAGTGCTGGCGCCCGTGAGCCGCGCTTGCGTTGGCGCGCGCATCGCCGCATAGATGGCGCGAGAACGCCATGAAAGATTCCACGGCCGAAGGGATAGGCCCATGGGCCAAGTCAGATCGGAATGGAGCGATGCGCGCCTGATCGTCGTGAAGATCGGCTCGGCGCTGCTGGTCGATTCGGCCAC
>CAZYYQ010000089.1:0-7754 GCA_964651275.1 uncultured Hyphomicrobiaceae bacterium
TCCGGCTCGATGTCGTAGACCGCGTCCGAGCGCGTGCGGGAGCGGCTTTCCTCCACGAAACGCGCCACGGCGGCGTTGAGGCGGGATAGCCACTCGGTCTCCACGAAAGAAGGCAGCAGCGTGAAGCCATTGTCGAAATAGCTGGCGCGCTGCTCCGGCGTCATGGCGCGGGCCGGATGTTTCAGGATGTCTTCGGCAAGCATGGTGGCCTCCTTTGGGTCAGTTGAAGCCGAGAAGCTGGTTCGGCAGCCAGAGCGCCGTCTGCGGAAAGGCAGCGACGATGGCGAGCGCGACCAACTGGATGAAGATGAACGGGACGACGCCTGCATACATGTGCCGCAACGTGATCGAGGTTGGCGCAACGCCTCTCAGGTAGAAGATCGCTGGCGCCATCGGCGGCGTCAGATAGCTGGTCTGGATCATGATCAGCAGCAGCATGCAGAACCATACCGGCTCGAAGCCGAGTTCGCGCACGAACGGCATGAAGATCGGCACGAAAATCAGCAGGATCGAAATCCATTCGAGGAAGAAGCCGGCGATGAAGACGATCAGCATGAAGATCACGAGCAGCATGAACGGGCTGAGTTCCAGCCCGCCAATGATGTCGCGCATGATGCTCATGCCGCCTGATGCCACGAACACGCCGGTGAACAGGCTGCCCGCAAGCAGGATGAACATGATCATCGAGGTGATGAGGATGGTCTTTACCAGCGCCTCGCCGAATGTATTCAGCGAGAACTTGCCGTAGAGAATCGTCATGAGGAACGCGCCGAGCGCCCCGAGGCCCGCCGCTTCGGTGGGCGCTGCCCAGCCAAGCATGATCGAGCCGAGCACGGCGAAGATCATCACCAGCGGCGGCACCAGCGCCTTGACGGTTATGATGACCTTCTGCAGGAACGGCGGGTCGTCCTCTCCGTCGTCGATCCGCGGCGCGGTTTCCGGGCGCAGAATGCACAGGCCGACGATGTAGATGATGTACAGGCCGGACAGGATGAGGCCGGGAAAGATCATGCCGACCATCAGATCGCCGATCGACACATCGGCGATCGGCCCCATGACTACGACCACGACCGAAGGTGGGATGATCGTGCCGAGCGAGCCGCCCGCACAGATGGTGCCTGAAATCAGCGACTTGGAATATTGGTATTTCATCATCGCCGGAATGGCGAGCAGACCGACGACCGTCTCGGTTGCGCCGATGACGCCGGTAGACGCGGCGAAGATGATGCACATGATCACCGTGCCGACCGCGAGACCGCCGGGCAGGCGCTTGGTCCACATGTGAACCGCGCTGAATAACTGCTCCGCGATGCCCGAGCGCTCCAGCATCGCGCCCATGAAAACGAACAACGGCACGGCAGCGAGCACGAAGTTGGACGCGACTTCCTCCACCTTCTGCGTGAACTGGAAGAACACCGCATCGCTGAAGGTGTACATGCCAAAGCCGAACGCAACCGCCAGAAGCGAGAACGCGATCGGGAAACCGGAAAAGATCAGCGTGAAAAGCGCTGGAAACATCAACAGGCCGGTCACGACTGCGTCTCCGGGTCAGCGGTGGCAGATGATTTGGGGGGCAGGCCGCGGATGATCCGGATCGCCTTCAGGCATTCGGCAATGACCTGAAGCAGCAGCAGGATGAAGCTGAAGGCGATAATGGCCCGGAACGGCCAGATGACCGGGTTCCATGCCGAGTTGCCTGTGCGCTCGCCGCTGTAAAACGCCTCGACAGCGAATTCCGTGAGCCGCTCAGACAATAGATAGAGGCACGGAATCAGCAGGCAGACATAAAGGACCAGATCGGCCAGCGCCTGCATGCGCCGGCTGAGGCGAGAGTAGACGAGGTCGATGCGCACATGTGCACCGCGTTGCAGTGTGAGCGCGCCGCCGAGCAGGAAGTGAACGCCCATCAGCGTGTAGCCCAGCTCGAAGGCCCAGATGGTCGGCGCGCCGAAGAAATAACGCGCGAAAACCTCGTAGCAAGTGGCGAGAGCGAGCGGCACCACGACCACGGCGGCCGTATAGCCGACCGAGGCCGAGAGCCTCTCAATGAAGCGGATGATCCAGACCATCGTGACGATCAGCCGGTTGCTGCTGGGGGACAAGAGAAAGGATTTGCCGGGCAGGAGCCGTTCCCGCGCCGGCAAATCCTGTTGACGGTGGCAGACGCCTTACTGGCGGACCTTCACGTTGCGATAGCGGCCCGAGTCTTTCCACAGGTCGGCGAACTCTTTCTGGCTTTCCAGCACGCGCTTGAACCAGGGATTATCTTCGGCTTGCTTCTCCGCCCAGGCGAGGCCAGCTTCGCGCGCTTCATACTGGACTTCCGGGTCAAGCTCGATGATCTCGTTGCCCTGCTCGCGGAAGAAGGCCAGCGCCTTGGCATCTTCCTGGCCGATGGTCAGCCAGCTATTCATCGTGGTCTGGAATGCCGCATCACGGATGATCTGCTGGTCGGATTCCGAGAGCTTGCCCCACGCGTCATTGTTGACGACAAGCTCGAACGGGGCGGTCGGCTGATGCACGCCAGGAATGATGACGTACTTGGTCACGCGGTGGAAACCGGGAGAAATGTTCTCCCATAGCGTGCCCCATTCCGTGGCGTCGATTGCGCCACGCTCCAGCGCGGGATAAACGTCGCCGCCGGGTGTGGTCACGGGGGCCGCGCCCATGCTCTTGGAGATTTCCAGCCAGGCGCCAGCGGTGCGCAGTTTCAGGCCCTGCAGATCCTCAAGCGTTTTGACGGGTTTGCGCGAGTGCAGGAACACCTCGGCAGTGCGCACGAAGAGCGGCATGGACACGACATTGAAGTTCTCCATGCGCCATTCGGCCTGCATTTCGGCACCGCCGGCGCGGTACAGCCAGTGCAGCATCCGCTCGGTGTCGAAAGAGCCGGCATAGCCTCCGAACAGCACGGCGGTGGTATCCGCGCCCCAGTCATAGCCGATCCAGGTGTGGCCCATCTCGGCGACGCCGTTCTTCACGGTTTCCGAGACCTTCAGGCCCGGGCCAAGCGTGCCGGCGGGGAAAACCTCGATCTTGATGCGCCCACTCGACATCCGCTCAACGTTTTTAGCAAACGCCTGTGCGCCGATCTCCATCAGGGGGCCGCCGGACCAGCCGGTCGCCATCTTGAATGAATGGGTGTCCTGAGCGCTCGCCGGCACACCGGAGAAGGCGAGGACGGTGGCAAGCAGAGCGCCGCCTATGACAGAACGTCGGGCAAGTTTGACCATTTTTCAGTTCCTCCCATGAGACTTGTTTTCGAGTTGAGATTTCCGGCTCCGTTCAGGCGAAGCTTCTTGTTTTTGCGAACAGTTCTTGCGGGCTGCGGTATTCGCCTCTCGGCATGCCGCTCAGATTGCGGGTCGCGTCAGATTTGCCGGCGTTTTCGCAGTTCGGCTTCGAAGGCTTCGACCACCGACTGATCTGCCTGATAAGCATGCTCGTCGTCGGGGAACGTCCCTTCCTTCACGTCCTTCACGTAGCGGCTAAGCCCTTCCACTGCGACGTCTGTGAGGTTTACGTAGCGCTTGGTGAACTTCGGCTTGAAGTCCGTGAAAACACCGAGCAGGTCGTACGACAGCAGGATCTGACCATCCGTCCCCGCTCCAGCGCCGATGCCGATTGTGGGGATTTCGAGTTCCTTCGAGATAAGCGACGCGATCGGAGCGGGCACGGCCTCGAACTCCAGCATGAAGCAGCCGGCATCCTGAATGGCCAGCGCGTCGTCGAGAATTTTCATCGCGCCCTTCACGGTCCGGCCCTGGATCTTGAAGCCGCCGAACATCGCAATCGTGTGCGGAGTCAAGCCGATATGCGATGCAGTGGGGATGCCGGCATCCACCAGCGCCTTCAGAATATGCGCCTGCGAGCGGCCGCCTTGCGGCTTGACCGCGTCACAATCGGCCTCTTGCATGAAGCGCGTGGCGTTCGCGAGTGCGCGGTCCGGAGTGTTATAGCTTTGATATGGCATGCAGCCGAGTACGAACGTGTTGGGCGCGCCGCGCCGGACAGCCTGCGCGTGCATGACCATCATGTCCATGGTCGCGGGGATCGTGCTCTTGTGGCCGTGCGCGACCATCGCGAGGGAGTCGCCAACCACACACACATCCACCCCGGCCTTCTCGGCCCATGACGCGGAGGTATAGTCGGGAACAGAGGTATAGACCATCCGCTCCCCGGTTTTCTTGGAGTTGCGGATCTCCGTGATCGTGCGCTTCTTTTTTTCCACGGTGACCGTCATGCTTGATCAATCCACCACCGACGAATGATATATTAGTTAGCACCGACATTAGCCGCCGCGTCAAGTCGGCGGTTCGGGAACGGGAGAAAAACTGTCAATCATGTCCAGCACGCAGCGTGCCGACGAGAACCTTCCGCAGGAGAGCGTCACGCTCACCGAGGAAGCCTACAGGCAAATCGAGGAGAGGATCGTGACGCTCAGGCTCCTGCCAGGCGAGGTCCTGTCGGAAGCGCGTCTCGTTTCCGCACTCGGCATCGGGCGCACGCCGATCCGGGAGGCCCTTCAGCGGCTGGCCCGCGAGGGGCTGGTCGTCATCATGCCGCGCCGCGGCGTCGTCGTGTCGGAAATCGACGTGCGCCGTCAGCTTGAACTGCTGCTGGTGCGCCGGGAACTGGAACGGCTCATGGCCCGGTTGGCCGCGCGGCGCGCTTCAGAGGACGAGCGGCAGCGGTTCGAGCGCATTGCAGCGGGCATGCGTGAGACGGCCGAGAGCCGGGACGATGTGACATTCATGCGCTTCGACGATGAACTGAACCAGCTCGTCTCGTCGTCATGCCGCAACGAATATGCTCAGCGCGCCATGGACCTGACGCACGGGCTTTCCCGCCGTTTCTGGTACGTGCACTACAAGCAGGTGCTGGACCTGCCGCTATGCGCAAACCTGCACGCCGCGCTGGCGGAAACCATTGCGTCGCGCGACGAGAATGACGCCGCTGCCGCCTCGGACCGTCTCATCGACTATATCGAGACGTTCACCCGCGCCGCGATCGACTCTCCGCCACAGCTGCCCCAGCCGCGCGGCAGCGATCTCTGATCGCTTCTGCTGCGCACGAAAAAAAAGGCCCGCCGCGCAAGGCGAAACGGGCCCAGGCTGCCGCGGAGTGAAAGGGCACCTTACTCCGCGGGTGTGGCGTGCGCTTTCCGATCCGTGCGGACACGCGGTGTCGCGGATGTCTTGCGCATGTCCTTTTTCACGAAGCGGCCATCATAGCCGTTGAACAGATGACCGATCAGCCCCCGGTTCAGGTCGGAGGTGCCGAACAGCCAGTCCATGACCGGGAAGGTGAGGTTCATGTTCCGCTCCATCATGATGTTCTGGTCATGATGCGCGGTGTGGTGCCGCCGGATCGTGTTAACGAACGGCATGTTCCGCACGAACCAGTTGTCATCCACGTGGCAGCAGAAATGCATGAACTCGTAGATGAGATACATCGACGTGGTCGTGGTGATGAACAGCCAGCCCACGTTCGGGGATATCGCCCAGCCGAGGAACAACGCCGCCGGGATCGACATCAGCGTGAACACCACCAGCGCATAGGGCGGGAAGAACGTCACGCGCCAGTCGTGATGGTCGGCAAAGCGCATCTCTGTGTCGGTGAAGAATTGATGATGCATCAGCGTGTGGCGCGAATACACAGCGCGGAACAGCGGGATCTTCGACGGGCGGTGCATGATGTAGCGGTGGAGCCACCACTCGAAGAAGTTGCACACCAGGAAGGTGACTGGCACCGTCAGCAATTCCAGCGCCGTCACGCCGGACAGGTTCGTAAGATAGATGTAAAGCGCGGTGAAGCCGATCGTGTAGATGATCAGCACATGCAGCCAGCCATTGTACCAGCCGGCAACGCGAGAGCGGTACGTCTCCCGGTAGGTGCGCTGCCGGTCGGTCATGCCAGTGTCAGTGAGTTCCATTTCCAGCCCTCCTCGGTCGTTCCGCCAGGGATTCGCGCTTCAAGGCGCGGCTCTCATGACATGGTGGGATAGTATCTGATATATCAGTCGCATTCAAGATGGGCGGCGCAGCAGGAGATCAGGAGGCCGCCTGCCCGCTCAACGCGGCGACCGCCTCGTCAATGTCGGCCCTAGTCAGTATCCATTCGTTGGAGAAATTCGCGACGATCTCCTCCATGAACGGCTGGTGGAGCGCGAGCGCCTTCTCCGCGTCCCCGAGATGATCCACGAGAATTGCCAGCGCGAGCTGTGCCGCAGCCGGCCCCTCGAAGCCCCACTCAAAGCCGTCGTCGCTTATTGCCCTGACATCTGTCCGCTGCGGCAGCGGTGCGTCATCCACGGTCACGACCACGCCGTCGATCGTCCGGTCGCCCTTGTACACCTTCATTGCGAGTCCTCCGATGAGCGTGTAGCCCGCCCCCGGCGTGGAAGCCGGCCTTGTTGCTTGTGATATATGATCTGTATATCATAATTTTCGGACAAGACGCGAGCGGAGCTGACTTTGGAAGCCATCGAACCGAACTGGATGTCGCTGATCGTGTTTGTCGGCGCCTGGGCCGTGAGCTGCATCGGGGCATTCTACCTGATCGGGATCATGCCGCTGGCAGCCGCGCCGGGTCAGGTGCAGCGTGGCCTCGGGCCTGTCCTCGTCTTCGCGAATGTGGCGCTGATCGCGCTGCTTCTGGTTGCGTCTTTGGTGTTCGCGATGGCGGAGCTGCGGTGGACATCGCTCATCGTCGCGGGGGGGATGGTGTTCCTGTTCTCGCCGTTCGTCGTGCAGGATCTGCCGTCGGCGCTGAAAGACAACAAGCTTGGGCTGGCGATCCTGCTAGCTCTGACAGCGGGCGGTCTGGCATTGCTCTACATGGCCGGGCTGATCCCGATTGTTCGAGACTTTATGAGTTAGAGCATTTTCAGCAAAAAGCCTGTCCCGGACTTGATCCGGGATGGGTACCGGTTTTGCGTCAGGAAGTGCGACTAAACAAGAACTTAGAGAGCGCGTTCACTGACTCTGAATTCATTGAATGCGCTCTAGGCTGTCCGTTGGCGGACGTGTGAGCGGAGGCTGAAGATGCCCGTCAAGATCAAAATTGCTTTCTCCTTGCTGGTGCTCGCAGTGGCGGTCGCCGGATATTTCTTCCTGGAATGGCTCGGCCAGGGTTTCTCCAAGTATCTCTCCCTGTTCCTTGGGGTTTTCTGTGTATTCGCATTCTGGGTGTTTCCAGAGGTCTCGCACAAGAAGAAGCCGGCCGGAAAGCAGTAGCGCAGGACGGTCGTAATTTCCGTGCTCCGTCGTCTTGCACGGCAACAGGGTGAGGCTTCAGCCGTCTCTCGGCGCTGGCGAATCCGGGCCAATGGTGGTTATCGTGTGGGATGCATAATCCGTAGCCCGGCCTGGTAAGCCTTCCCGCATGACATCGCCCTCCTCTCAGTTTGCCCCTCACGTCCGCAAGCCCGCGCTTGAGGGCATCCGCGTCCTCGACCTCGCCACTTTTGTCGCCGCGCCGTTCGCCGCAACGCTGATGTCCGAGTTCGGCGCGGAGGTCATCAAGATCGAGCACCCCAAGGGCGGCGACCCGTGGCGGCGCTACGGCACGCCGGCGGCGGATGGCGACAGCCTCGCCTGGAAAAGCGAGTCACGGAACAAACGCTCGCTGACGCTCGATCTTGGCGATGAGCGCGGTCGCGACGTGTTCAAGCGGCTGGCAGCGCGCGCGGATGTGGTGGCGGAGAATTTCCGGCCCGGCAAGCTGGAGTCGTGGGAACTTGGCTGGGACGC
>CAZYYQ010000090.1:0-7646 GCA_964651275.1 uncultured Hyphomicrobiaceae bacterium
CGCGTCGGACAGACCCCTAAAGTAACCCGTACCCCTGCACCTGTCAACTGCGCCGTAGAAATTAATTCGATTGGCGCTAACCAAGATGCGATAGACAGGACCGGCAATCGCTGAGCCCGAGCACCATCATCCCGTCACAAAGGGCATATAACACCTTGATCCGTAAAGGAAGGGTTAATCGAAATCAAAAAAATGGGTTTGAAATTTAACCCTCGGCCCGACCTTGGAGATGGGGTTGGACGCGGAATTCACAAGTGTTAACGGGCTGTGGATAACGCGAAAAAGCGGTTAGTTCAGTGAGCAATAGCGTCGGCGTCCTATGGTGAACGCGGCGTTCAATTCTGCCCGCCAATCATGCCGTGCCGGCCTTTTTGCGCCGAAGCGCCGAATGAATTGGACCGGGCATGGAAATGCGCTAGACGGGGAATATGGTGCTGGATCCGAAAAATCGATCATCCAGGGCGCTGGTCGAAACGCATGAGCGGCAGACATTGCCGCAGGTATACCTGTCGAGAGTTCCCGAAGAAGGCGGGGCGCTGCCGCTTGATCCCCACAGGGGAGTCGCTTCTCGGCTCAAGTGGATTGTATCGACCTGCCTCGTCGGGATCGCAGGCGTTTGCGTCATAGCGGTAGTGATGTACGCCTCGATGGATTTCGAGCGCGACGACGGAATCATCTCTTCCATACAAAAGGCGAGCCTGTCCGCAATGCAGCCGAAACAGGTCGGCCGCATCATGCAGGGTCAGCCTGAAATCGCCTTTGGCCAGAAGACGGACCGGATCAAGCTCACGGCCAAGGGCGTTACCACCAGCCACATCATTCATGACAGCATCGTGCGCCGCCGCGATGCGACCGAGTTTATCGAGATTCAGCCCTATGTGCTGATCGAGGCATCGCTCTCGACCGAAAACCCGCCCACGGTTGGCCGCATTCCGAAGTTCGACCCATTCGAGCTTTATGCGAACAAGACACCGGTTGAAGACACAACGAAGGAAACCGAATCTCCGTCTGCCACCTCTGACAACGTGGCAGTCAGCTTTGCTGACATCCGCGTCAACCGGCTCGCCATCATCGACGATTTTGCGATCGGCCCCGAGAAGGCAGAACAACTTGTTGCGGAGGCCGCCGCGGTTCTGGCCGAAGCCGGCGCAGATTTCGAGACCGCTCCGGAAGAGCAGCTTCGCGAGCAGGAAGCGATCGAGGCGGTGGAGGACAGCTCCGATAAGCTGGAGCCAAATACCACCATTGTAAGCAAGGCACCAGAACAGGCGATCGACTTCGCTGACCGCTACAGGACGAGTGCGATCAAGGTCCGCCCGGGGGACACGCTCTATGCCATCCTCAACGACGCCGGAGCGAACAAGGACGAGGCAAAGGCTATCGTCGCAGCGATGAAGGCGGTCCCCGATGCGGTGAGCCTCGAAACGGGACAGGAACTGCGCTTCACCCATGAGCGCGCGATGGGCGACGTGAGCGAGGAAGCGCCGATCCGGGTGAGCCTCTTCACCGGCGACGAGCACATCGTCAGCGTCACCCGCACGACTTCCGGCGAATATGTCGCCACACGCGACGAGACGCAGATGGCCGCCTTTGCTGTCAGCGGCGAGCGCCGCTACTCCACCCGCGCCACGCTTTATTCGAGCATCTTTCATGCCGCTTTGACGCGGGATCTCCCAGAAGACCTCGTCATGCAGTTGCTGCGCACCCTCGCCTATGATGTCGACTTCAAGCAGAAGGTCGGGTTTGGCGACACTGTCCGGTTCTTCTTTGACATCGACCGGGAGCCAAGCGGAATCGAGAAGCCCGGCGATCTGCTGTTCGCGGCGATCTCCGTCGACGGCGAGACTCACCAATATTACCGTTTCCGCACCCCGGACGGCAAAGTCGATTTCTATGACCTGGACGGTTCGAATTCCCGCAAGTTCCTGATGCGCGAACCCGTCAAGGGCGCGCGCTTCACCTCGGGCTATGGCTACCGCCGCCACCCGATCCTCGGCACGCGCCGCATGCACACTGGCGTGGACTGGGCTGCGCCGCGCGGCACGCCGATCCTCGCTCCGGGTGACGGCACGGTCGTCTTCGTGGGTCGCAAGGGCGGCTACGGCAATCACATCCGGATCCGCCACGGCAACGGGTACAAGACCACTTTTTCCCACCTGCAGAAATTTGCAGCCAACATCCGAAAAGGTGTAAAGGTGCAGCAAGGTCAGGTGATCGGCCATATCGGGTCAACTGGCCGCTCGACAGGTCCGCACCTGCACTATGAGGTGCTGGTGGACAACAAGTTCACCGACCCGATGAAGATCGCGACCGGCAGCAGCCGACAACTCAAGGGTCGGCTGCTCGCTGAGTTCCAGCGGGAGAAGCAGCGCATCGAGGACCTGATGCGCCGCGCCCCAGTGAAGACCCAAGTTGCCGCCATCAACGAATAATCCATCAGTAAAGCCAGTCCCTGCCTCGCATGCAGCCACGAGCCTGCTGACCGCCGGGCTGTTGCTGTTCGCGGGCGCGGCGGCCATGACCTCGCTTCTGGTTGGTCCGGCTCCGCTGTCTGTCGGCGATGTTGCGCTCGCGCTGTTGGGCGGCGGCGATGAGGTCACGCGCGTCATCGTCTGGGAACTTCGCGTGCCCCGTACCGCGCTTGCCCTCATGATCGGCGCGACATTGGCCATGTCGGGCGCCGCGCTGCAAGGCTTCGTACGCAACCCGCTGGCCTCCCCCGGCCTCCTGGGCGCAACGAATTTCGCCGCGCTTGGCGCGGTCCTGACGCTGTATTTCGGCGGCACGGCCGGATTCACTCTGGCGCTGCCGCTCTCCGCGATTGCCATGGCAGCCTTGTCGGTCGCCGTGCTCATCACCATCGCGGGACGCGACAGCCGCATCCTCACGCTGATCCTTGCCGGGCTTGCCCTGTCCAGCCTGGCCAGCGCCCTCGTTGCACTCGCGCTCAACCTGGCGCCCAGCCCATTTGCGATCATGGAAATCACCTTCTGGCTGCTCGGCTCGCTGTCAGACCGGTCGATGGATCATCTTCTGCTCGCGGGGCCATTCATGGCGGCAAGCTGGGCGCTGCTGCTGTATGACCGGCCTGCGCTGCTGGGCCTGACGCTGGGCGAGGACACCGCGCGCTCGCTGGGAGTAAACGTTCTGGCGGCGCGGCTGCGAATCGTGCTGGCCGTGGCCCTCGGCGCGGGCGCAGCCGTTGCTGTGGCGGGCGTCATCGGCTTCGTCGGGCTGATCGTGCCTCACCTTGTGCGGCCATTCACCGGTTACGATCCGGCACGTCTGCTGATACCCTCAGGTGTCGCCGGGGCTGGCCTGCTTGCGCTCGCGGACTGCCTGACCCGCATTGTGCCCGGGACGACGGAACTCAAGCTCGGGGTGCTCACGGCCATCGTCGGCGTTCCATTTTTCCTTTACCTGATTTTCCGGGAGCGGCATGGACGGCCAGCCTTTATCTGAACGCTTCGAGGCGCCCGCAGGCGGCCCCGAGCTACGCCTGGAAACCATCAGCGCATCGCTGGGCGGTCGCCGGGTGGTCGATGGAGTGTCCACCAGTTTTGCCGCCGGCGAGCTTGTCGCGCTGCTTGGGCCGAATGGTGTCGGCAAGACCACCCTCCTGCGCGCAGCTGCAGGGCTGATCGGTTATAGCGGCCGCATTCTTCTCGATGGCGAAGACCTGCAACTCCTGTCCCCACGAGAGCGCGCCACGCGGATCGCCTATCTCGCTCAGATGCCGACCGTGCACTGGCCGATGCGCGTCAGCGACATCGTGGCGCTGGGCCGGCTGCCGCACCTCGCTTCGATCGCGCGGCTAAGCGAGGCGGATCAGGCTGCGATCGACCGCGCCATTCGGGCGGCGGAGCTTGAGACGCTGGCTCAGCGGCGCGTCACCGAACTCTCGTCGGGCGAACTGGCGCGGGTGCTGCTGGCGCGCGCGCTCGCCAGTGAAGCCCAGGTTCTGCTCGCCGACGAGCCCAACGCCGCGCTCGATCCCTATCACCAGCTTCACGTCATGGAACTGCTGCATGAAGAGGCGCGCCGCGGCGTCGCCGTCATCGCCGTGATGCACGACCTGCGACTTGCGGCGCAGTTCGCCGACCGCGTGCTGCTGATGAATGGCGGGCAAATTGTCGCCTCCGGCGCCCCGGTCGAAGTGCTCACCGCAGCCCGGCTCTCCGATGTCTACGGCATCCATCGGGGGCCAGACGGCGGAAACGCGGATCTGCTCGGTCCGGCATGGCGGCGCACGCGACCGGTTGCGCAATAAGTGACCAGCCATTCTCATCGTTTCGCATTGCATGCACGAGCGGCTTTCCTCTACAACGCGAGCGGTCATCCTTCGCACTGGAGTTTAGTTCATGCGTTATCGCGTCGCCTCTGCCATCGTCATCTCGTGCGCTGCCTTTACCTTGTTCTCCACTGAGCCCGCCCAAGCCCGCCTGTGTATGCCTGTAAGCACGGAAGTCGTGAGCCTCGGCGAGCACCGTGCCCGCGCCTACGCGGCGCGCAGCCTCGACCGCGCCATCGCGCAGCAGGAATCCGCGCTAAAGTCGAGCGGGCGCAAGCTCGCGAGAACGCGGCGCGATGAATTGTCATGCGCGCCATTCCCGAACATCATCGGCGCTGACGAATGGAAATGCACCGGCAGCGCACGGGTGTGCGCGGCAAAGTGACAGCGCAGGCCGGACCTCGCGGACCATGGATGAAGACGGCATCATACAGAGCTATTTCGCGCCACTCGCCGCCTGTGCGGCCGGGGCGTTCGGCCTGATGGACGATGCCGCAGTTCTGTCCTGTCCGCAGGACCACGAATGCGTCATCACCACCGATACTCTGATCGCCGGGGTGCATTTTCTGCCCGATGACGCCGCGGACGACATTGCGGCCAAGGCGCTTGGCGTGAACCTGTCTGACTTGGCCGCAAAAGGCGCCGATCCACTCGTCTACACGCTCTCGCTCGCGCTGCCAGCCGATGTGACGCCCGGCTGGCTCGAACGTTTCGCCGCGGGTCTGTCGCAGATGCAAACCACCTATGGCATCGCGCTCACTGGCGGCGACACCACGCGCAGCCCCGGCCCGCTGATGATCTCCATAACCGCGATCGGCACCGTGCCCGCCGGACGGATGGTGCGGCGCGCAGGCGCGCAACCCGGCGACCGCCTGTTCGTCACCGGCACCATTGGCGATTCGTCTCTCGGCTTGCGGCTGCGAACGGACGATCCGGACTGCGCCAACTGGCCGCTTGACGCCGAGGCCCGTGCCCATCTGCTGAGGCGCTATGCCCGGCCATGCCCGCGCACTGGCCTCGCTGCAACCCTGCGCGCGCATGCCCACGCGGCCATGGACATCTCCGACGGCCTGCTCATTGACGCAATACGCCTGTGCCGCGCATCGGGCGTGATTGCGACCATCCGGGCGCAGAGGGTGCCGTTATCGCCCGCAGCCGCAGTGCTGTCATGTGACCCGGAATGGCTGGAGATCATGCTCACCGGCGGCGACGACTACGAGTTGCTGATCGCCGCCCCGCAGGAAGCCTCCGAAGCACTCGCTAAGGCCGCCGCGCAATCGGGCACGGAGTGCTTGACAGCCATCGGAGAGATCACCGAGGCCCCTACCGACGCAACACCTGACTCGCTCGTGACGATCCTCGGCGCGGACGGCGCGCCATTGCATTTCGCCCGCCCGGGCTACACGCATTTCGGCTGAGCGGAAGCCGGCAATTTCAACATATTGCACTGCGGAACCACTTTTGGCATGTTCCCGCCGGCGCGCGCGTCCTATAACACGCTGCGCATCCACTGTTGGGGGGACGAGACCACCGGGACCGATTCGAATCGCTCCGGTGGCTTCAATAACACCCGGATATCAATAATCATCCCTGGGACGGTTCCAAATGGACAACCTGATCTGGCTTATCGTGGCCGCCGGTCTGCTTTCGCTCGTTTATGGCGCGCTGACCATCCGTCAGTTGCTGGCCGCGGACGCAGGCAACGCCCGCATGCAGGAAATCGCCGGCGCGATCCAAGAGGGCGCACAGGCCTATCTGTCGCGTCAATACACAACCATTGCGCTCGTCGGCGCAGTGATCTTCCTCGTCGTGCTGTTTCTGCTCGGCCTGCCGGTCGCCATCGGCTTTCTGATCGGCGCGGTGCTCTCCGGCGCGGCGGGCTTCATCGGCATGATCGTATCTGTCCGCGCGAATGTGCGCACGACACAGGCCGCGAGCGAGAGCCTTGCTGGCGGCTTGTCCATTGCGTTCCGCTCGGGTGCAGTTACCGGTCTGCTGGTAGCCGGCCTCGCGCTTCTGTCTGTGGCAGTCTATTTCGCGGTGCTGCTCGGGCTCGGCTACAGTCTCACCGACCGCACCATCGTCGACGCATTGGTCGCGCTCGGCTTCGGCGCATCACTGATCTCGATCTTCGCGCGTCTCGGCGGCGGCATCTTCACCAAGGGCGCGGATGTCGGCGGCGACCTTGTCGGCAAAGTGGAAGCCGGCATTCCGGAGGATGATCCGCGCAATCCTGCGACCATTGCGGACAATGTCGGCGACAATGTCGGCGACTGCGCGGGCATGGCTGCCGACTTGTTCGAGACCTACGTGGTGACGATCGTGGCGACGATGGTGCTGGCCTCGATCTACTTCGCCGGGCAGGACATCCTGATGCCCGCGATGATGTATCCGCTCACGATCGGCGCGGTCTGTGTCGTGACCTCGATCATCGGCACGTTTTTCGTTCGCCTGGGTTCGAGCCAGAACATCATGGGCGCGCTGTACAAGGGGTTCGTGGCGACTGGCGCGCTGTCGCTGCTCGCGCTCTGGCCGGTCACGTCTTATGTCATTGGCATGGAAACGCAAATGCAGGCATCCGGCGTTACCTTCACCGGCGTCGACCTGTTCTATTGCGGCGCGCTCGGCCTCGTCATTACCGGCCTGATTATTGTCATCACCGAATATTACACCGGCACCGGCTTCCGCCCCGTGCAGTCCATCGCCGAGGCCTCGAAGACCGGTCACGGCACCAACGTCATCCAGGGACTGGCGATTTCATTGGAAGCCACCGCGCTTCCGGCCATCGTCATCATCGCGGGCATCCTGATCTCGTTCAATCTTGCCGGACTGTTCGGCATCGCAATCGCGGTGACCACGATGCTGGCGCTTGCGGGTATGGTCGTCGCGCTCGACGCTTTCGGGCCGGTCACGGACAACGCAGGCGGTATCGCCGAAATGGCCGATCTGCCGGAGGAGGTGCGCAATACCACCGACGCGCTGGACGCGGTGGGCAACACCACCAAGGCGGTGACGAAGGGTTACGCCATCGGCTCTGCCGGCCTCGGCGCGCTGGTGCTGTTCGCGGCCTACACCGAGGACCTCAACTTCTTCATCACCAATGCGGACCGGTTCCCCTACTTCTCCGGCGTCGAACTCAACTTCTCGCTGTCCAACCCGTATGTCGTCGTCGGCCTGTTCTTCGGCGGGTTGCTGCCCTTCCTGTTCGCCGCGATGGGCATGACGGCGGTGGGCCGCGCGGGCGGCAAAGTTGTCGAAGAGGTCCGGCGTCAGTTCAAGGAAAAGCCGGGCATCATGAAGGGCACGGAGAAGCCGGACTATGGCGCGGCGGTCGACATGCTGACCAAGGCGGCGA
>CAZYYQ010000091.1:0-7576 GCA_964651275.1 uncultured Hyphomicrobiaceae bacterium
CCTCGTTCGTGACGATGACGGACGATCCGGTCTCTGCCACCAGGAAATTCGCGCCGGTGATCCCGATGTCGGCGCGCAAAAACTTCTCGCGCAGGATGGTCCGCGCCTCGCCGACCAGCGCGGATGGCTCGGTGATGTCGCGATCACGCGGCAGATGGGTGTGTTTTGCGCGGAAATCCGCGATCACCTGATCCTTGTTGAGATGCACCGCCGGCGCGATGATATGGCTGGGCGGCTCATGCCGATTCTGGATGATGTATTCGCCCAGATCGGTCTCGACGACCTCCAGCCCGGCCGCTTCCAGCGCGTCATTCAGGCCGGTTTCCTCTGCGACCATCGACTTGCCCTTGGTCACGCTCAGCGCTCCGGCCTCGCGGCAGATCCAGGTGATGATCTCGTTGGCGTCCTTGGCGGTCGCGGCCCAGTGAACCTGCCCGCCCGCTTCGATCACTTTGCGCTCGTATTCTTCGAGGTAGAGATCGAGATGCGCGATCGTGTGGTCCTTGATCGCTTTCGCACGGTCGCGCAGGGCATCGAACTCAGGCAGCGCGTCGCGCGCCGCCGCGCGCTTGTTAACGAAACCTTCGCCGATATTGCCGAGCGCACGCTGAAGCTGATCGTCGGTCAGCGCGCGGGCGGCGTTGGCCTTGAAGTCGTGAGAGGTGGATTTCATTCGCGCGCTCCAGCGATGGGCGGTTCATCGGTCATGTCCGCCAGCACCTCGGCGACGTGGCGCACCTCGATGTTGCGGCCCTCACGTGCAGCCTTGCCCGCGATGTTCAGCAGACAGCCGAGATCGGGGCCAAGCACAAGCGGCGCACCGGTCCCGGCGAGACAGTCGACCTTGTTGGTCGCCATGACATTCGAGATGCTGGGATATTTCACGGAGAACAGGCCGCCGAAGCCGCAGCACACTTCCGTGTCCTTCGCCTCGCGGAACTCCAGCCCATCGACGGAATCCAGCAACTCGCGCGGCTGGCGCTTGACGCCATGCTCGCGCAGGCTGGTGCAACTGTAATGATACGTCACCGCGCCCTCGTGGCGCGCATTGACCACGTCGATATTCATGACGTCGCGCAAAAACGCGATCAGCTCGTAGGTCTTTGCGCCGAACCGCGCGGCGCGCTGGCGCATCTGCGGATCATCGGCGAACAGCGCTGGAAAATGCTTCTTGAGCATCCCGCCGCAGGAGCCAGACGGCACGACGACATAATCGTAAGGCTCGAATGCTTCGATCACTTGCCGCGCGATGGCCGCCGAGTCGGTGCGGTCGCCGGAGTTGTAGGCGGGCTGTCCACAACAGGTCTGCGCGTAAGGCACCTCGACTTGGCAGCCAGCTTCTTCCAGGAGCTTAACCGCAGCAAAACCGACCACCGGGCGAAACAAGTCTACGAGGCAGGTCACGAATAGACCGACACGAGGCTTTTCCGGGAGATGACGCCGGCGCCTGGTCAGATCGACTGCTGTCATGGCATTACCATCGCGAAGATGCTATTCGGAGCCTGCAAGCGTGGCCGAATTGCAAGCGATGCGCAACAGGGTTGATCGCCCGGCGCAACTGGACGGAAGCGCAAACGAAGAAGGCCCGGGCGCTTCCCGGGCCTGTCATTAGTCAATCAGACGATTGGTTACTGAGGCGTGTAGGAGTTCTCCGCGCCATCGTTGTCCGGCTCGTCGTCATACTCCTTGAGATAGGCGATGACGTTGACCACATCTTCGTCTTTCCTCAGGCCTGGATATGCCATCCGGTTGCCCTTGATGTATCCACGCGGATCTTTCAAATAAGCGGAAACGGACTCATCGTTCCATACGAGGCCTTTATCGCCCGCGCCCTTCATGGCCGGTGAGTAACGGAAACCCTCGTAAGTGCCGGCTTGGCGGCCGAACAGGTCGTTGAGCGGCGGTCCGACGCGCGACTTGGCATTATCACCCACCATGTGGCAGGCTTGACACTGGCGAAAAACTTTCTTGCCCGCTTCGGGGTCGCCGTCCTGAGCGAAAGCCGCGCCCGCGCTCGTAGCAATTGCCAGCGTCACTGCACCAGCCAACAGCCGAATCATCATTCCGTTCACTCCCAATTCTCTTGCATCCACCATCTGCCAGCACAGCAGCCAGCCGGTTAAGAACTTTTAGCCGCCGCCCGATCCCTCGCACGGCACAGAGTTTGTGTCATGCTCATGGGTGTATTGCAATTACGACCATCGCCGCAATTGTGGCATCATGTCGCCGCCATGGCCCGCGGTGCCGGTGGCTGGAAGACGAACCTATCGACGTCGGGCGCATCGAATGCGACGGTCTGATAGGTCTGCTCGAGAAACTCGAGGAAGACGCGGACCTTTGCGGGTACGAACTCGCGGCACGGATAGACTGCATAGATCGCCACGCCGGGCGTCTCGCGGTACTCCGGCAGCACTACTACGAGCCGCCCGCCTTGCAACTCCGCTTCGATGTCCCAGACCGAGCGAAATCCGATCCCGGCCCCGCCGGTGATCGCCTCGCGCACGACATCGCTCGAATTCGTGCGCAGCTTGCCCGATGCGCGGACAGATTGCTGCCCCTTCGGCCCTTGAAGAGCCCAGACTCGATGATCCAGCGTGGAAATACAGTTGAACTTGTCGAGGTCGGCGAGTGATTTGGGAACACCGGCGCGAGCCAGATAGTCGGGCGAGGCGCAAAGCACGCGCCGGCACGATGCCAGCTTCTTGGCAACAAGACTGGAGTCCTCGAGTTCGCCCACGCGGATCGCAAGATCGTAGCCGTCGCCCACCACGTCAACGGAATCGTCCGACACCCCAAGCTCGATACTCAACTCCGGATGGCTCAGCATGAATTCCCCGAGATAGGGCGCAATGTGACTGCGCGCGAAACTGCTCGGCGCACAAATACGCAAGATTCCCGAGGGGCTGTCGTTGCCCTGAGAAGCAAATGCTTCCGCCTCCTGAATGCTCGCGATCACACTTGTAATGCGCTGATAGAATCCCTCCCCGGTTTCCGTCAGGCGAATCTGCCGCGTCGTGCGCTGAAACAGCCGAACGCCAAGTCTGCGTTCAAGATGTCCAATGCGCTTGCTGATAACTGCAGGCGACAGTCCCAGTTCGCGCCCGGCAGCGGACATGTTGCCCGCCGTGACGACGCGCGCGAAAATCTCCAGATCACTAATCGGTATCAAGTCAGCCCCGTGAAAATGATTACATCGTGAGGAATGATACACACCGTCCTAGAATTTGTACATATCTGCTTCGCGTGAGGCAAAAGACCTGTCAAGCCCCGACAACATCGCGTGCCGGCCGCGCGGACGTGCCGCTATGGATTCCAGACCCTTGAAAAGATAGTATCCACGAAAGTCACAAATTTGGAGGAATGCGCCATGAGCGGCATTCAACTGCCCCAACCGGACGAAAATATCCTGTCGCGGCGCAGCGCGCTGATCGCCGGCTTGAAGAAGGTTTCGCCGAACCTTGTCTCCGATGCCATCACACTGGAGGTATTCGAGGCCGATGCTCTCACCGCCTATCGCAATGTGCCGCTTGCGGTTGTGCTGCCGGCATCCACCGACGAAGTCGCGCGCGTCATGCGCTATTGCCACGAGAACGGGCTGAGTGTGCTTCCGCGCGGGGCCGGCACGTCGCTCTGCGGAGGCGCACTGCCTTTGGAGGACACCGTCGTGATCGGCGTGAGCAAGATGAACCAGGTGCTCGACATCAACCTGGACGATCGTGTCGCCCGTGTGCAGACCGGAATCACCAATCTCGGCATCTCCAACGCCGTCTCCGAACTCGGATTTTTCTATGCGCCCGACCCCTCGAGCCAGCTTGCCTGCACGCTCGCCGGCAACATCGCCATGAATTCCGGTGGGGCGCACTGCCTGAAATACGGCGTGACCACCAACAATATCCTCGGCATGACTGTGGTGTTGGCGGACGGCGAGATCGTCGAATTTGGCGGCGATTATCTCGATGCACCTGGCTACGACTTTCTCGGGCTGTTGACAGGCTCCGAGGGCCAGTTCGGCATCGTTACAGAGGCGACGGTGCGAATCCTGCCAAAAGCCGAAGGCGCAAGGCCGATGCTGATGGGGTTTAACTCGGCCGAAGACGCCGGCGGCTGCGTTGCGGCGATCATCGGCGCAGGGATCGTGCCCGTCGCGCTGGAATACATGGACCGGCCGGCCATCAAGATCTGCGAGGAGTTCGCCGGCGCGGGCTACCCGCTGGATGTGGAAGCGCTGCTGATCGTCGAGGTCGAAGGTTCCGAAGAGGAGATAACCGACCTGTTCGCGCGCATCCGTGAGGTGGCCAGCAGCTTCAATCCCACCGAGATGCGCGAGGCCCAGAGCGAGGAGGAAGCTGCGGCAATCTGGCGCGGGCGCAAGTCCGCATTTGGCGCCATGGGCCGCATCTCCGATTACATGTGCATGGACGGCGTCATCCCGCTGAGCGCCCTGCCCCGCGCGCTTGCCGAAGTAAGCCGCATTTGCTGGAGCTACCGTCTTGGCGTCGCCAATATCTTCCACGCCGGGGACGGAAACCTGCATCCGCTGATCATGTTTAACGCCAACGACCCGGAGGAAAAGCTGAAAGCCGAGCGCTGCGGCGCGGAAATCCTGAAGGTGTGCGTCGAACTCGGCGGCTGCCTGACAGGTGAGCACGGGGTCGGAATAGAGAAACGCGACCTGATGACGATACAGTACAACCGCGAGGACCTTGAACAGCAGATCCGCGTGAAGACGCTGTTCGACCCGGATTGGCGACTCAATCCCGGCAAGGTGTTTCCGCTCGACATGCAGCGCCCCCTGAGTCATGGCCACGTCGATGCTTGACGGCTTCCTGCCCGGCTCGGAAGACGAGCTTGCGGCCTTTATTTCCCATGCCGTCGAGACGAACAGACCGGTCGAGGTTTGCGGCAGCGGCACCAAGCGCGCGATCGGCCGCCCGGTGCAGACCGCCGGCAAGATCGGCATGGCCAAGATGCGTGGAATCAACTTGTATGAGCCGACTGAACTGGTCATTGGCGCGCGCGCCGGCACACCGCTCGCCGAGATCGAGGCGCTGCTTGATGAGAACGGGCAGATGCTCGCCTTCGAGCCGTCGGACCTGACACCGCTCACTGGCACGCCACCCGAGGGCGAGCCAACCATCGGCAGCGTGTTCGCCATGAACGCCTCCGGGCCGCGGCGTGTGTTGCGCGGCGCTGCGCGCGATCACCTGCTCGGCGTGCGGGCTGTGACCGGGCATGGCGACACCATCAAATGGGGAGGGCGGGTGATGAAGAACGTTACCGGCATCGATCTCGCCCGCGGATTGTCCGGCTCATGGGGCACTCTGGCCGTAATGACCGAAGTGACGATGAAGGTGCTGCCCAAGGCGGAGGACACCCGCACACTCATGCTCTTCGGGCTGCCGGACGAGGCAGCAATCGCGTTGTGCTGCACGGCGATGAACACGCCCTACGAGGTTTCGGCTGCCGTGCATGTCCCAGCAGCCATGGCCGCCCGACTCGGCAATGAGGAGTTGGCCGGGCTCGGCCGGGCCATCACGGCCTTGCGGCTGGAAAATTTTCCAGAATCCACCGCTGCACGCGCAAAAAAACTTCAAGCGCGCATCAGCGCGTTCGGCGAGGTCTACGCACTCGGGAACGAGACGTCGCTCGAATTCTGGCAAGATATCCGTGCCCTGCGATTCCTCACCGGCACGAGCTTTCCGTTGTGGCGGGTCACCACCGCGCCGAGCCGCGCCGTCGGCATGGTCAACGCCATCCGCGCGCAACTCGATTGCCAGGCCGCCTATGACTGGTCGGGCGGGCTGATCTGGCTTGAACTGCCGCCGTCGCGCGATGCCGACGCCACCGATCTGCGCCGCATCATCGCGGATTTCGACGCCCAGGCGACGCTGATCCGAGCACCGCTGTCGATGCGCTCAAGCGTGGACGTCTTCCACCCGCTGGCGGCGCCGAACATGGTCCTGTCGCAAAAGCTCAAATCCGCCTTCGACCCCGCCGGCATTCTCAACCCCGGCCGCATGTATCCAGAGGTCTGAACGCCCAGATGGAAACCGAATTCAAGCCGCACCAGCTCACCGATCCCAACATCCGCGAGGCGAATGACATCCTGCGGAGTTGCGTCCATTGCGGGCTGTGCACCGCCACCTGCCCGACATACGTGCTTCTGGGCGACGAGCGAGACAGCCCGCGCGGGCGCATCTATCTGATGAAGAAGATGTTCGAGGGCGGGCATGACGCAACGCCCGAGGTCCGCACGCATATTGACCGCTGCCTGTCGTGCCTGTCCTGCATGACCACCTGCCCCAGCGGCGTGGATTACATGCACCTCGTCGACAAGGCGCGGATTCATATCGAGAAGACGTCCCGCCGCCCGCTCAAGGACCGGCTGACGCGCGCGGTGTTGGCCGCGGTCGTCCCTCACCCTTCGCGGTTCCGCTGGTCGATCACCGGCGCGAGGCTCAGTCGTCCGTTCAAGGGGCTGGCAAGCGCGCTCGGCCTCAAGGAGTTGCGCGCGATGCTGGAGCTTGCGCCGGCCGAGCCCACGCCGAGAGCCGTGTTTGCGCGGCCTGGCACCATACCGGCGCAAGGCCCACAGCGTGGCCGGGTGATCCTGTTGCGCGGCTGCGCACAATCGGTGCTGCGGCCGCAGATCAACGACGCAACCATCCGTCTGCTAACCCGCAACGGCATCGAGGTGGTGATGCCGAAAGCAGAAGGGTGTTGCGGCGCGCTCGTACACCATATGGGCCGCGAAGATGACGGCATGGCTGCGGCACGCCGCAACATTGACGCATGGGAGAGCGTATTGGCCGACGGACCCGTCGATGCGATCCTGATCACCGCCTCGGGCTGCGGCACCACCGTGAAGGACTACGGCCACATGCTGGCGCGCGACCCGGCCTATGCGGACCGGGCGCAAGCGATCGCAGGAATGGCCCGCGACATAAGCGAGTATCTGAGCGAGATCACGATCGATCCGCCGACTGCGTGGACCGACATCAAGGTCGCCTATCATTCCGCCTGCTCGATGCAGCACGGCCAGCGCATCATCAAGCAGCCGCGCACGCTGCTCAAGGAGGCGGGCTACTCGGTGCTCGAAGTACCTGAGGGACATCTGTGCTGCGGCTCGGCTGGCACATACAACATGCTCCAGCCGGAGATCTCCGGCATCCTCAAAAAGCGCAAGCTAGACAACATCGCGAAGGTGAAGCCGGATTGCGTGGCAACCGGGAACATCGGCTGCATGACCCAGCTTTCCGGGCCGGACGGACCACCGGTCGTCCACACCGTAGAGTTGCTTGACTGGGCCAATGGCGGCCCGTGCCCGCGGGAGATCGCGCACCTGCAGCACCGCCGGCGCACGGTGCAGTCGCTGTTCTCCGGCGAAGTTGCGCTCGAAGGCGTGTCCTGAGGCGCCGCCCCGCCCCAAGTTGACAAGCGTTTGATCCGAAGAATGGTGCCCGGCGCTGATCAAGTCCGGGACAGGCTTTTTTTGATCGCGCTTTGTTTGACGCGCGATCGTCCCGAAAACCGGCACCCACTTTTCGGATCGCGCTTTGTTTGACGCGCGATCATC
>CAZYYQ010000092.1:0-7571 GCA_964651275.1 uncultured Hyphomicrobiaceae bacterium
CAGGGCGCGGAGCAGCTTCTTGGTGCCGGCGACATGCTGCACCTCGCCGCTGGTGGACGAGTGATCCGCGTGCACGGGCCGTTTGTCGGCGACGCGGAACTTGAGCAGGTGGTGCGCCACCTCAAGCAGCAGGGCGCGCCGGAATACCGCGCCGACGTGCTGGAGGCCAAGGACGACCCGGTTGATCCGCGTCTCGGCGGTGGTGAAAAGCCGGGCGGAGCGGACCTGTTTTCAGAAGCCGTGGAGATCGTCAAGCGCGACCGCCGCGCCACCACGAGCTATCTCCAGCGCCGGCTCGGCATCGGCTACAACCGCGCCGCGACGCTGATCGAGCGGTTGGAGGAGGAAGGCGTCATCAGCCCGGCGAACCGCTCGGGCAAGCGCGAGATCCTGATCCCGGAGAGCTGATGCGCGTCAAAGGGTCTGGAGTGCTGGTCGGAGTGGCAGGATTCGAACCTGCGACCCCCTCGTCCCGAACGAGGTGCGCTACCAGGCTGCGCCACACTCCGATGCTGGATATCGACGTTATAACGATCCGCCAGAGCGCTCGCAAGACGCGCGTCGCCCGGCGCCGGGACAATTTCGCACGCAGGCATTGCCTCTGGCGATCATGTCCGCTATCTCCGGGCATGGTCTCTCGGGCCACATCCTCATGAGATTTTTTGGGGCGTAGCCAAGCGGTAAGGCATCGGGTTTTGATCCCGTGATCCCAGGTTCGAATCCTGGCGCCCCAGCCATGAGCGCTCGTGTCGTCGCAATTGTATCGCTTCGCGCCCGCCTTCGGCGTCCGGCGAAAATCCGGACCCATTCCGAGTTAGGCCCGACACTTGCTTTTGCTGAAGGTGCTCTATACCAGCGGGACACGAGCCAAGCGCCCCGCCTCGACCGGGAGATTTGCTTCTCCAGCCAATGTGAGCATATGCCACGCCAGCACCTGGTTGCTGGCCAGAGCGGGCTTTCCGAGCGCGGCTTCCACCTGGGAGATGGTTTCAGCGGCGCGCAGGTTGGTGCAGGATGCGAACACCGCTTCGCAACCGCGCGCCTGTCCGACCTCCATCATCGCCTCGACCACCGAAGCCGGAGATATGCGCGCGACGAGCCGTTCGCGCTTTTCGCCGAAGCTGGCGAACGCCGTGATCTCGATGCCGGCCTCGCTTAGCACCTCGCACAATAGGTCTGACACCTCCGCGACATAAGGGCTGACCAGTCCAAGCCGATACACGCCCAAGCTGCGGCATGCCGCTTTCAAGGCGGTCAGCGGATTGGTCACGGGTACGCCAGGGTGCACTTGGGCAATCAGGGCTTCCACCATTTCCTCACCGAGGACGGTCGCTCCGGATGTGCAGGCATAGCCGATCACGTCAAGCCGCTCGCCGGGCAGAAGCGCCGCCGCCGTGGGCAGCCGAGCCGCCATTGCTCCGATCGTCTCGGTGGTCAGGTCCGGATCGCTCTCGATCCGCGTGTGGTGGAGCCGCGCTGCGCCGGGCGGAACGAGCCAGCGGAAATCATCTTCGATGGTTTCGTCCACGCTCAGGACGATGAGACCCAGCGAAGCCCGGCGCCGCCGGTCCTGCTCTTCCAACCGATAGTCCAGCTGCATGACCCCTCCGCCGTCAGATAATCGGCAGTTCCGACGGGGCACGCCGCGTCAGCCAGCGTGCGCCATCCGCCTCGACGACGATGTTCTCCTCGTGAACCATCGCCTTGCCGGGCGCAAATGTCATGGCCGGTTCCAGAGTCAGCACCATACCCGGCTGGAGCAGGGTGCCGTCTTCGGGGGTCAGCGAGGGCCACTCGGTCAGTTGCATGCCAAGGCCATGGCCGAGACGGCCAACATTATTGCCCTGCGCACAGCCTTTCTCCAGAACCGGCTGCATGGCCTTGAAGACATCCCGGCAGAGCGCGCCGGCCCGCGCCGCAGCAAAGCCGGCCTCCGTTGCTTCATACAGAATGTCATGGGCCCTGCGCGCATCCTCCGGCACCGGCGCGAAGGCGTAGTTCCGGTCGAAGTCGCAATAATAGCCGTCGAATACCGCGCCGGTGTCCAGCATCAGGATGTCCCCGGACACAATCTGCCGTTCGCTTGGCGGCGATATGATATCAGCGTAGCCGCCCCGTCCCGCGCCGCCGACGAGATAGGGCACGTCGTCCAGCCCGGCCTCCAGACAGGCGGCCTTGAAACGCCTGAAGATTTCGCGCTCGCTCATGCCCGGCACGAGCATCGCGGGGAGATCCTCGAAAACCCTGCTGACCCGCGCGCAGGCCCAGGCGATCTTCTCGATTTCGGCGGGCGACTTGATCATGCGCAAGCTACGGATGACTTCGGTCGCGTCGTCGATGGCGACGCCGGGCAGACGGCAGCGCACGCGTTCATAATCCGCCAGCGGCATGCGCAGATGCGTTTCCGGCCCCATCGGGATGCCCAGACGCCCTCTCGGCCCGCACAACTTGGACAGACTATCGGCGAGCAAGCTGACGCCCTCGTCCGTCGGCCTGGGCGATGGCCAGGTACGGATATCGTCGATCCATGTCCGGCTCATCAGCGCCGCACCGATTTCCGGGATCACGGCGACGGGCTTTCCAGTGGCGGGGACAATCACGAACCACGGCCTCGTCGGGCTCTGCCAGAACTGAGTCAGGAAGCCGGTGAAGTAGCGGATATCTGCCTCTGTCGTCAGCAACATCGCATCGAGGCCGATGGCGGCCATCAGCGCCTGTGCGCGCTGGGTGCGCGCGTGGAATTCGCTATCGGGGAAGCCACGCGGCTGCGTGCTCATCAATTTCTCATCATGGCGCTGTTCCAGCCCCCTGTTGCGAAGCGAGAAAGGTCTCGACAAGCGCGGTCCAGAACGCGACTCCCGAGGGTAGGATGTCATCGTTGAAGTTATAGTCCGGGCTGTGAAGACTCTGCCCCGCCGCTCCTTCCGTTCCGTTACCGATCAGCACATAGGCCCCCGGACGGTGAGCCAGCATCAGGCCGAAGTCTTCCGACGCCATCAGAGGCGCGGCACCGGGCACGAGCGTCTCGGGACCGAATCTCCGTTCGATGACGCTCTTCGCAAGCTCAGCCTCGGCCCGTGTATTGACCGTGGCGGAGAAATCCCTGTTGTAAGCCGCCAACCCATTTGCGCCATGCGCGGCGCAATGGCGCGTTCGCCGGTCCCGTTCGAGAGACGGCCGACAACTTCTGTGCCGCCAACGCCCTGTGTGACGTCTACGCCCAGAGCGCGCAGTTGCGCTGCGACGAAAGCGGCCGTTGCCGTTTCCGCGAATGCGGGTTCGGGGTGCTGGTGCAGATGGTGACGCCAACACTCCATGTCGGACGCCACGCCTTCCAGCATCTGGCCTACCCTCTTGCACCCGCGGACAGCAGTCTTACAGCACTAGCCGCGTTTGATGGCGAAATCCAGAGGGTGCATGTCTGCTGTCGATGCGCTTGGCACGCAACAACCCGAGCGCCTTCGCCAAAAGCGACAATGGCCGCGACAATCCGAGAGCGTCACTCCGGTTTTCTGGCCACGAAACAGGTCCACGTGATATGCCCGCCATGAAGCGCTTTCTGCCAGCGCCCTATGCTTGCGGCGATGTTTTCGGCAGCTTCAGGGGCAAGCCCGGTCTTCGACCTCGCAAGTTCCTCGGCAAGCTTGTCGTAATGCATGCGGATGTCTCCTTGCCGCTCCTCCACATGCGTGACGTTAAAGCCTGCGGCGAGCGCCATGTCCTGATAATCGAGGGTCGTCGCCCCGGCTTTCACCCCCAAACGCTCGAATGCCTGGTCCACCAGAGCGATGTCGGCGCCCTCTGCCGTGAGGATGTCCGAGAACGCAAAAACGCCGCCGGGGCGCAAAACCCTGTAGGCCTCAAGGAAGACCTGGGGCCGGTCCGTGGAATGGACCAGCGAGTCCTGACAAATAACAGCATCCCAAGTCGCGGCTTCACCAGGGATGGCGTGATAATCGCCGACCGCGACATTGATGTTGTCAGCAAGTTCCTGCCCGGCGTTGGCCCTGCGTGCTTCTTCGACGCAAACCTCGGAGATGTCGATACCCGATGGCATACATCCCATGCGGGCCAGCATTCTCAAGGTTCCGCCATAGCCGCAGGCGATGTCGAGGACTTCGTCTCCTGAAGCCAGCCCGGCCAATGTCAGCAAGTGACGCGTCATCGCCGCCGATGCATCGGAGATCGTCTCAGCGCCAGTGTCGTAACGCCCGATATGAATATCTTCCCCACCCCAATAGGTGCGGTAGAAGTCCGCCACATCTGCGTCGTTGTAGTAAGCTGCCGAGGCCGAAGCATTGGTTTGCGATCCAGTCATCTGAGCCTCCTTTCCATCATTATGCACGGCGAAGTCTGCCGCAATCGCCGTGAAGCAGGGCCGTGCCCGTTTCATCTGCAACGATAACAGACTGGCTGAAAGCTTCGGGCAAATTCCTGCGCCAGGGCGCGCAGCCAGCAGGAAACGCCCGGCCGCGCGCGCCATGTCATTCCAAGCGTCCACGCATAGCACCTCTGCAAACCGTGGATGGCCCAACCATTGCACCTGCCCTGCGCCATCTGTAACCCTTGAGGAGTTCGCTGAGTTGCCTGCCTTTGGCACGCTGCGTCGTCCCGCCGTCTGCTACACCTGCAAGGTTGCCTGCTCATGTCCAAGACAGCCAGCCATGCGCGACTCGACGTCAGCCGGCTGCTTGCAATCGTTCTGCTCATAAACGTTCTGCTTGTCATCGGCCTGGAATGGCACGGCGCGCCTGTGTTCGTACATGTTGCCGCCATTTCAGCGTCGGTCTTCGTAGTCCTCGCAACTCCGCTCGTCGCATGGTCGCGGCGCATATTCGTGATCGTCGGGCTCGCGCTGCTCGCTACCGCCGCGCTCACGCGCCCTGACTGGTTGGCAATCGCTGAGGCTGGCTTGCAAAGCGCGGCGTTCATCGCGGCTTTCTTCACTGCCTCGGCCACCCTGCGAAACGCCTCAGCCACGTCCCCCTCAATCGCCGAGAGTGGCCGATTCCTCGCGCAGCAGCCGCCGGGGCGGCGCTATGCGGCACTGACGGCGGGGGGACATCTGTTCGGCATCGTGCTGCTCTACGGCGCGATTGCACTGCTTGGAACGCTTGCAGAAACCAGCGCACGCCGCGAAACGGACCCCCAAATCCGGCGAATCCGCATCCGGAGAATGCTGCTTGCGATCCAGCGCGGGTTTATCTCGACACTTTGCTGGTCTCCGCTCACCTTCTCCATGGCGATTTCCACCACGCTTGTTCCCGGCGCGAGCTGGTCCGATGCAGCCGCGCTCGGGGTGATCGGTTCGCTCATCATGGCCGGGACCGGATGGGCGCTCGATACCATCTTCAAGCCGCGCCTCGCCGGGCCGCGCCCGAAGGTGCAGCCGGCCGGCTCCTGGGCCAGCCTCACCCCGATGTTCGTGCTTCTGGCGATCCTGCTGTTCGCTGTGGCCATCCTGTCCGTGGTCTCGGGCTTGCGGGCCGTCGCAGTCGTGCTCGTCTTGGTCCCGCTGCTGGCCGCAGGCTGGATCGCTCTCCAGACAACGAAAGGCGGCCGTCTCTCCGAGGTGAAGCGGCGCACCGTGGGGTATTCGGAGGACCTGTTCAGCTATCGCTCCGAACTCGTCCTGCTCGTGATGGCGGGCTTCATCGGCACGGTGGGATCGCGGCTGGTGCTGCCGCTGGTTGCCGGATCGAGCGCGGAATTGCTGGCAGTGCCAACCTGGGCCATTCTCGTCGCAATCGTCTGGTTCATTCCGCTCGCCGGGCTGATCGGCATGAACCCGATACTGTCCGTTTCGCTGATGGCCCCGCTGTTACCTCATGCGGATGCGCTGGGCGTGTCACCCACGGTGGTCGTCATCGCGATTACCTCTGGCTGGGCCCTGAGCGGCGCGAGTTCGCCCTACACGGCCACGACGCTGCTCGTCGGGGCGATCGGGAAGGTCAGCGCTTGGCGGGTAGGTCTGTCATGGAACGGCGCCTACACGCTGATTTGCGGTGTGACGCTGTCGATCTGGGTTGCCGTTCTCGCCCAGGTATGAGCTTGGCCGAGCGCGACTGTCATTCGGTCCGATACTCTCAGTGCTGGTTATTCGTTGAAAACCGTGCGAATGGAATTGCCATAATGGCGCACTGATCGCAGGTGGCATTTTGCCCGTAATCCATGCCTAATGACAACGCGGATGCGAAAGGAATGGTCATGAAAATCAGGGATCGGCTCGAATTTGCGACAAAACCCGCGCCACTGACCTTTCCGCCAGATGCGTATGTCTCCGAAGCGGCAGCACGCATGAGCGAACTTGATTACGGCTCGGTGATCGTTGTCGATGAGAACAATCGCGTGACGGGAATGGTGACGGAGCGGGACATCCTGAAGCGGCTGGTCAACAAGGGACTTGATCCAGAGCAAACCAAACTCTCCGCCATAATGACCAAGGACCCGCGCGTGGCGCGCGCCGACGACGATCTGCTGGAATGGCTGGCTATCATGTCGAACGAGCGCTTCCGCCGCCTACCCATCGTCGATGAAAACGACCGGGTTGTCTCGATCATGACACAGGGCGATTTCGTCTCCTACACGTGGCCGGATCTGCTGCAGAACGCCAAGCGTCTGACGAGCGCCACAGTCAGCAACAACTACCAGATTTTTATCGTCCTCGGCGGCGTGTTGCTGTACTCGGTTGCGCTGATCGCGGTGCTGCGGATGGTGTGAGTGGCGCATCGCTCCAGCGCCGCCGCTTCGATCAGAAATCGCCCTCGCGCTTCATTTCCTCCCGCCTGCGGTGCCACCAGACGACGAAGCGGCGGCGCCAGCGCCGCGCAAGGGGCAGGTCGATCGACAGGATGAGGAACCCGAGCGGCAGCATCCAGAAGCCGACAATGGGCAGGAAGCCCACCAGCCCGCCGAGAATGAACGCGACGCCAAGCCCCATGCGCAGCAGCCGCGAGTTCGGCAAGATGATCTCGCGGTCGCCGAGGCGCAGCTTGTGCGTGCGCTGGTTGGTTTCGGCGCTCGTAGCCTCGTCCAGACCCGGCGTATCTTTCTGGCGGCGATCAGACATGTTGACGGTGGTCCGGCTGGCCCGCGAGCACGCGCCCCTCGAGCGTCGTGCTACGGTGGTTGCGAATGGCGGCTGCGTGCTCTAAGTTAAGTGATGTCGCCTTTGCGACAGGTCTGCTATACGCTTCACTCGCTTGAAGCGCAAATTCCCCGGTAGCTCAGTTGGTAGAGCAAGCGGCTGTTAACCGCTGGGTCGCTGGTTCGAGTCCGGCCCGGGGAGCCATCCTTCACAAGGCCTGCGCCTATCCCACCTGCCGCGGCTCTGCGCTCAGACCGGCCTTCAGTGCTCTGACCAGATCGAACACCGCCGGCGCAGTCTTCTCGCTGGCGCGGCCCTGCGCGTCGAGGCTCTCCGCAATCGCGCTCACAATCGCGGAGCCGACCACCACGCCGTCCGATACCGCGCCGATGGCCGCGGCCTGCTCTGGCGTCTTCACGCCAAAGCCGACCGCCACGGGCAGCGACGTGTGCGACTTGATCCGCGCGACATTGGCCGCGACCTC
>CAZYYQ010000093.1:0-7504 GCA_964651275.1 uncultured Hyphomicrobiaceae bacterium
GCTCCGGCCCGTCGGGGAACACATGGCCGAGATGCGCGTCGCACTGGCTGCACAGCACCTCGGTCCGGCGCATGAATAAAGAGCGGTCTTCCTTTTCCGCCACGGCATTTTTCGCGAGCGGTTGGAAGAAGCTTGGCCAGCCCGTGCCGGAGTCAAATTTCGCTTCAGAGGAGAAAAGCGGCTGGCCGCAGCACACACAGTGATATATCCCGGCGCGCTTTTCATTATTGAGGGGATGTGAAAACGCTCTTTCCGTGCCGTGTTGGCGCGTGACCCGGTATTGATCAGGCGTCAATTCGCGCTTCCATTCCGCGTCGGATTTATTGATCTTTCCCATATTTTCGGTCATAGCATTGCTTTCATATGCTTCGAAACGTCGAGTGGTCGCTGCGCGTCAAGGTTTTTCACCTGCTTGCGCTTCGCACCTGCTACTCAACATAGCCGTCGATGCCGCCACGGCAATAGGCTGGCGCGCATGGCAATCCCGGATTGGCATACAAGAGAGAGGGCTAAGCTGATATGAGCGACAGCATCGTCATGAGCCTTGCCGTCGTTTCCGGATTTGCCGCCGCGCTGATTGCGCCGTTCCTGACGATGCTGCTGCGTCATTGGGCTGGCTGGCTTCTGGCGCTGTTGCCTGCAGCGCTGTTCGTCTATTTTCTCGGGTTCGCCGAGGCCGTGGCCGCGGGCGGCAACATCACCTTCTCGCTGCCCTGGCTGCCGCGTTACGGCATCAACTTCTCATTCTATGTGGACGGGCTGAGCCTGTTGTTCGCGCTGCTGATCTCAGGCATCGGTGCTCTGATCGTGCTTTATGCCGCGGGCTATCTCAAGGGCCATTCGCAGCAGGGCCGGTTCTTCGGCTACATCCTTGCCTTTATGGCCTCGATGCTGGGGCTGGTGCTTGCCGATAATGTGATCACGCTGTTCGTGTTTTGGGAACTGACCTCGATCACTTCGTTCTTGCTGATCGGTTTCGATCACACCCGCGAGGCTGCGCGGCGCGCGGCGTTTCAGGCGCTGACCATCACCGCGCTCGGCGGCGTCGTCATGCTCGCCGGGCTGCTGATGCTGGGGCTTGCTGCCGGCTCGTTCGAGATGTCTGAACTGATTGGCCGCGGTGAACTGGTCCGTAATCATCCTTGGGCAACCGGCATCCTGCTGCTGCTGCTCGCTGGGGCATTCACGAAGTCCGCTCAGGTGCCGTTCCATTCATGGCTGCCCAACGCGATGGAAGCGCCCACGCCCGTCTCGGCCTATCTGCACTCCGCGACGATGGTGAAGGCCGGCGTTTACCTGCTGATGCGGATCAACCCGATCTTTGCGGACATGGCGCTGTGGCACACGCTGCTGCCGTTGTTCGGCGGGGCGACGCTGGTGGCGGGAACGCTGCTGGCCGTGCGCCAGACCGATCTCAAGCTGATGCTGGCCTACACCACGGTCGCATCGCTCGGCCTGCTGGTGCTGCTCATTGGAATCGGCACGGAAAAGGCGCTGATCGGGGCGGGCGCTTATTTGCTGGCCCACTCGCTGTTCAAGGGCGCGCTCTTCATGGTTGCGGGCTGCGTCGATCATGAATCGGGAACGCGCGATATCACCAAGGTGGGTGGGCTCGCACCATTGATGCCCGTCACCGCGCTGGCGGCGATCCTCGCGGCGCTGTCCATGGGCGGGTTGCCGCCCTTTACCGGCTTTCTGGCAAAAGAAGCGCTTTATGCGGGCGTGAAGGTCGGGGAAGCAGAGGATTATGCCGTGCTCGGGGCGCTCATCTTCGGCAACGCGCTGATGCTCGCGGTGGGGCTCGCGGTGGCGATCAAGCCGTTTTACGGCGCGCGCCCGCAGACGCCGAAGAAGCCGCATGAAGCGCCGATTTCGATGCTTGCCGGGCCCTTCACGCTGGGCGCGCTGGGGCTGATCGTTGCGCTTGCCACTCATGTGTTCAACACGGAGATCATGACGCCGCTTGCCACGGCGATTATCGGCGCAAGGACTGCGGTCGATCTGCACTTCTGGGCGGGCGTCAATCAGGCGCTGGTGTTGAGCGTGATAACCGTGGTGCTCGGTTTCGTCCTGTTGCTGCGCTTCGAGGCCGTACGTGCTGCGTCGCAGCGGCTGTTCGATGCCATCGGGTGGGGGCCGGATCGCGGCTTCGATCAACTCGTCGGCGGGCTGATCCGCTTTTCCCACGGCCTTATGACATCCGTGCAGTCCGGCGATATGCGCACCTATGTCCGGCTGACCTTCATCACCGTCGGCCTTGCGCTGCTGGTTCCGCCATTTGTGCTCGGCGCATGGCCGGACGTTCCCGCCATCCCGCAGATGTCCTTCTATGAGGCGGTAATCCTCGGGTTGGCGGCAGTCGGCGTCGCCCAGCTTGTGCTGGCGCGAAAGCGCCTTACGGCGGTGGTCTCGTTCGGCGTGCAGGGATTTGCCGTTGCCTTGATCTTCATGCTCTACGGTGCTCCGGATCTCGGCTTCACGCAGTTCATGGTGGAAACCCTTTCCGTCGTGATCATCGCGCTTGTGCTGACACGCCTGCCACTGGAACCGCGCGATGAGCGCTCATTCTCCAGCATCATCGTTGACGGCACACTCGGGCTGGCGGCTGCGAGTGGTTTCGGTCTCGCGCTGCTCAGCGTCACACAGGGCGTGTTCGACTCCACGCTGTCCGACTTCTTCCGTGAGTATTCCGCGACGATCGCGCATGGCCGCAACATCGTGAACGTTATCCTCGTCGACTTCCGCGCACTTGATACCTTCGGTGAGGTCGCCGTTGTGCTGATGGCCGCACTCAGCGCTCTGGCGCTGATCCGTCTGCGTGCGGGCCGCTCGCAGGAGTACATCGCTTATGAAGAGCGTCGTGCGCGTGGCCGCGAACCTGCGTCGCACCGGTCATCGTGAAGGAGCGCGCCCGATGAATACGCTTATTTTCAGGACTTTTGCCCCCGGCCTCGCCGCGCTCATGGTCATGTTCTCGCTGTTCGTGCTCTTGCGCGGGCACAACGAGCCGGGCGGAGGTTTCATCGGCGGGCTGATCGCGGCCTCGGCGTTTGCGATCTACGGCATTGCCAACGGCGTGGAGAATGTGCGCCGCGCACTGTATTTTCGCCCGCTGACAATCTCGGCATTCGGCGTCCTGCTCGCCGCGCTCAGCGGGTTGCCGGCCGCCTTGCAGGGCAAGCCGTTCTTTACCGGGTTGTGGTGGTTTCCAGATGTCGGCGGCGAATTGAAGCTGGCTTTGTCTACCGTCCTCGTGTTCGACATCGGGGTCTGGCTCGGCGTCGTGGGCGCGATCGTCGCCATCGCGCTGGCGCTGGAGGAAGATGAGGGGGAAGCCTGATGGAGCCCGCACTCGCCGCTCTGGTCGTCGTGTTCTTTCTGGGCAGCATCCTTTTGCTGACCAGCACCAATCTTATCCGCATCCTGCTGGGGGTGGCGCTGCTCGGCAACGCCGCCAACCTCACGATCTTCACCGCCGGGCGGCTGACCCGCGAGGTTCCGCCGATCATACCCGACGGTGCGCTTGCCCCGCTAACACAAACCGCCAATCCGCTGCCGCAGGCCCTCATCCTGACCGCGATCGTGATTGCTTTCTCGCTGTTCGCCTTCATTCTGGTGCTGGTCTACCGCTCCTATCAGGAACTCGGATCGGAGAATACCGACCGAATGCGCGAGGCCGAGCCGCACAGCTATCCCAAGCCGCCGGAGGGCTATTGATGCGCGTCGACGGCATGATCCATCTGGCGGCTGTGAGCGGCATATCCGAGGGCGTCGATACCTCTGCCGCGATGACACAGGCCCCCGTCGGTCCGGCGGACTGGCTGATCATCGCGCCGATCATCGTGCCGCTCATCGTGGGCGTGATCTGCATCATGCTGCGCTCCGCGCCGCGCTTCACGGCCTGGCTCAGCATCACCGCCTTTGCGGGCGTGTCGGTGGCGAGCGCGGCGATGCTGTCGCGGGCTGTCTCGGAGGGCCCGTTTGCGATGACCATGGGCCAGTGGCTTCCGCCATACGGGATTAGCGTTGTGGTCGACCCGCTCGGCGCGCTGCTGGCGCTGATGGCCGGGCTGACCGGGCTGGCTGTCGCAGTTTATGCGCTTACCGATATTGATGCGGCAGGGCGCCGGGCCGGGTTCTACGCCATGCTCTGCTGGCTGATCGCCGGGGTGAACGGCGCCTTCCTGACCGGCGACATCTTCAACCTTTATGTCTGGTTCGAGGTGTTCGTCATTGCCTCGTTCGGGCTGATCGTGCTCGGCGGGGAGAAGCTGCAACTCGATGGCGCGGTGAAGTACTGCGTCCTGAACCTCATCGCGACGACCCTGTTCCTGATAGCGGTTGCGCTGCTCTACGGGACCTTCGGTACGCTCAACATGGCTGACCTGTCGGGCAAGCTCGCTGTGTATCCGCCCGGCGATCCGCTGCTTCTGATCATCGGGCTGATGTTTCTTGTCGGCTTCGGGATGAAGGCCGCCGCCGTCCCGCTGCACATCTGGCTGCCAGCGAGTTACCATACTCCGAAACCCGTAGTCTCCGCGGTATTCGCCGCGCTGCTGACCAAGGTCGGCGTCTACGCCCTCCTTCGCACCTATACAGTGGTCATGCCCGGTGCGAACGAGAGCGCGCTGTTCGATGTGGTGTATGTCATCGCGCTAGCGACCATTCTGCTGGGGCTGCTCGGCGCGCTGGCGGAGAGCAACCTGCGCCGGATGATGGGCTTCCTGCTGATCAGCGGCGTCGGTGTGATGCTGCTCGGGCTGGCGCTCGACACCCGGCTGTCGCTCGCTGCGACGATCTTCTACGCAGTGCATTCGATCGTGGTGACGGGGGGGCTCTATCTGCTGGCCGGACTGGTCGAGCGGCGCACGGGCAAGGCGTCGTTGCATCAATTATCTGGTCTTTACACCGCCGCGCCGGTCCTGGCAGTGCTGTTTTTTATCATCGGTTTCGCGATGGCCGGCCTGCCGCCCTTGTCCGGTTTCTGGCCAAAAGTATTACTGATCGAGGCTGCGCTGAATGAGCAACAGTACATCGCGGTTGCCGCGCTTATCGTGAACGGCGTGCTGTCGATGATGGTAATTGGGCGGGCCTGGGCGCTGATGTTCTGGCGACCACAGGTGCGGGCCCAAGCCGAGGCGCCGCGTGCCGCAGCGCAGCCGAAGCGCCCGGATGCTGCGCCTAAAGCCGCTGCCCTGTCTGCCGCAGCCTCGCCGGCGGAGTCGGGGCACGCAGCGCCCGCACTTCCCGCTGCGCTGCTGCTGCCGGTAATGGCAACTGCGGCTGCGGCTATCGCGATCGGCATCTGGCCTGCGCCTCTGCTCGACGTGGCCGACATCGCGGCTGCGAACCTGCTTGACCCGTCTGCTTATATCAGCGCCGTTTTCGGGAGCACGCCATGAGCCGTACCCTGCTGATAAACCTCCTTCTGGCGCTGATCTGGGGCGCCGTGACAGGTTCCTTCACGCTGTTGAACCTGGTGTTCGGTTTCGTCATCGCGGCCATCGCGTTGTGGATCATTCGCGAGCAGTTCGACACCTCGGCCTATATCAGCCGCGCTGTCAAGGTGACGGGGCTGATCCTGATGTTCCTCAAGGAACTGTTTGTCTCCGCGTTCCGCGTGGCCATGATCGTTCTGAAGCCGACCAGCTCTTATCAGCCGGGGTTCATTGCTTTCCCGCTGACGACAGACCGCAACGCCGAAATCGCGCTATTGGCAAACATGATCACGCTGACGCCCGGTACGCTGAGCGTCGACGTATCAGACGACAAGTCGACGCTGTTCATCCACTGCATCGACGTCCCGGACACTGAGGCCCTGAAGCAGGACATTGCCCAGGGCTTCGAACGCAAGATCATGGAGGCGATGCGATGACGCCGGAGGCTTTCCTCGCCTTGTCCGTGCAGATCTCGCTCGGACTGGTCTGCGCGGCATTCTTTGTTGCCTTCGTGCGGCTGGTCCGAGGGCCGACGCTGTCGGACAGAGTTCTGGCGCTAGACATGCTCGTGACCGTCGGCATCGGCTTCATCGCCGTCCTGACCGTGAGCACCGGCTACCCGCAGTATCTCGACGTTGCGATCGGGCTGGGGCTCGTCGGCTTTCTGGCCACGGTCGCATTCGCCCGCTACATCATCGCGCGTGGACGCCGCCCCGACCGCCGCGAGCGCCTGTCTCCGGACATGCCCTCACGCGGTCCCGCCCCGTTTACGGAGGATTCGAAGTGACCGATTATATCGCCGGGGCGCTCCTGATCATCGGCGCGTTCTTCACTCTGGTCGCCGCAGTGGGCGTGGTGCGCTTTCCCGACCTGTATACCCGAATGCATGCTGCGAGCAAAACCGGCACGGTCGGCTCTGGGGTCATGCTCTTGGCAATTGCAGTCCATTCCGGTGAATTTGACGTGATCACCCGTGCGATCGCCGGCGTTGTGTTCTTTCTGCTGACGGCGCCGCTGTCAGCCCACCTGTTGGCGCGCGCAGCTTATTGCACGGGCGTCCGCCCATGGCCCGGCACCAAACCGGATGAACTCGCCGGACATTACGATGCATCCATGGGCAACACGCGGCTAAGCGGCGATTCGTAACCGGCATGCGAAGCGCCGCTTTCACCTTTGTGTGAAAACATCTAACAACTTGTGCAAAATCAGAAAGAATAGCATGGGTGCTTCTAAGCCCCTCCAAGCGCTGTTTTGGTGCATGTCAATCAACCGCAATTTCGTCGAAATTCGCCCTTAGCAAAAGTAAGTGTTGAAATTGAATGCTGTTGGATTATTTTGAGTCTTGCCTCGTCCAAATAAACTGAGGCTTAGTCACGTATGATGAGGATCGCATGGCCACGGTTTTTGAAAAGAGGTCAGGAAACCGTGAAAAAAGGCCCTTTGCGCGAGATTGCAGTGATTGCTCTCAACATGCTGGCTAGGCCCGAGATCAACGTTAGGAGACCTTGTCATGGATCAGGTTGTGGATAACACGGAGCTCGTGGAACTCACTACGAATATCGTGTCCGCTTATGTGAGCAACAACACCGTGGTTTCGGCGGATTTGCCGAACCTCATCAACGAAGTTCACGGAGCGTTGGTGCGTGCTGCTGTCACCAAGGGGCAGGCACCTGCCGAAGAGCAGAAGCCTGCCGTTCCGATCAAGAAATCGGTGACGCCCGACTACATCGTCTGCCTCGAAGACGGCAAGAAATTCAAGTCACTCAAGCGGCACCTGCGGGCGCATTACAACATGACGCCGGAAGAGTATCGGGAAAAGTGGGGCCTGCCACACGACTACCCGATGGTCGCGCCGAACTATGCCGCCGCGCGTTCGGCTCTGGCGAAGGAAATGGGTCTCGGTCAGCGCCGCAAGCGCTGATGCTGTGCGGCCTTACGGCGGACAGCCGAGCAGACGTGGCGCCAACCCCATCTATTCTAGTGGAGCGAATTTGGCATTCGAGTCTCGTTCACGGCGAGGCTCACGCTAAAATGTCAAATTCAAAAGCTGCAATAGATTCAATAAG
>CAZYYQ010000094.1:0-7492 GCA_964651275.1 uncultured Hyphomicrobiaceae bacterium
GAAGCCGTCGATGATTATCTGAAGTCAGTTCGAACCAGCCCCGGAGAGCATCTGTTCCCAAGCCGCGTGCATGATGGCGCACATCTGTCAACGCGCCAGTATGCAAGGCTCTTGCGCGAATGGCTTGGCGATCGCAGAGCAGGCCGAAGTCTGATTATTGGGGCAGAGAATTTCCGCTCTAGCTACCAGACCAAACATCGGCTTGCGGGAGCAAACAGTATCTTCAACGGTACGTGTAACATTCTTATTTGTCGAACTATCTGATTTTTCTGCGTTTTGAAAAACCAGTATGAACGTGATTTTATCCGCCACTCCTGAACAAATCATATTTTTCAAGACTTCATTCCGGTCCATACGGGAAACGCTGCGACTGCCAGCAGTTCGCCGACCAGCGGATTGGGGAACCGACGGTCGAGCGTCACAGCCAGAAAGCTCTCGGTGATGCCGGGGAGTTGGTGCGCCTCCCTGAGCGTGCCGCTTGCCAATTCATCCTTCACGACGATCGGCGGCAGCACCGCCAGCCCGGCATCCTCGCGTGCGAGCAGGCGCATCATCGCCATGTCATCGACCTCCGCCGCAATGCGCGGGCTCAACCCGAGTGAGCCGGTGAGAGCGTCAAAGCCCGCGCGCAGGCTTGTCTCCGCCGTCGGCAGGATCAGCGGCTCGCGGGCGAGCAGGTCCGCGAGTGGCGCGGGCGCGCCTGTAGCGGCATTCGACCTGATGGAATCAGGTCGTCCGATCCAGCTTTCTGACCTGTCGCGCAATTTCTGCGATCCTCGCTTCGCTCCGGTCGGATTGCGCTGTAGCCGCGCGGGCGTGCCGATCAGGCTGACCGGCTGCTCGGCCAGACGGCGTACGATGTACCGGCTCGCCGCGTCGCGCGCGGGCGCGAGGTTGGTCAGCACCACGTCGAGCGCCAGCGCCTCCAGCCCGCGCAGCAACTCCGCCTGACTGCCAGAGCGCAGCACGACCTCGACATCCGCCCGGCCCAGCATGGGGCGCAGCAGGCTGATCTGGAAGTTTCGCGACAGCGTGGACAGCCCGCCGACGCGCAGTGCGCGGCGGGCGCGCCCGGTCTCGCTCAGGGTAGCGCTCAGGTCCTCCGCCGCGCGGAAGATCTCATCGGCATGATCAAGCGCGATCTGCCCGGCTTCGGTCAGCACAAGGCCGCGCCCGCGCCGTTCGAACAGGGCGTGACCGAGCGACGCCTCCAGCGCCTTCACCTGTGCGGACAGCGCCGATTGCGACAGGTTGAGCCGCCGGGCTGCGCCGGTCAGCGTGCCTTCGTGAGCGACCGCGCGGAAGAGGCGGAGGTGATGCAGGTTGAGATGTGCCATAGTTCTATTTTCCAGAACGATTTGTCAGAAACAATGTAATTTTTCTGAATATGAAACTCGGGTAAGCCGTAGCGCAACATTGATCATTGGAAAGGCCCTGCCGATGCTTTCAGCCTTTGCCCCGCTCGTCCTGCTCGCCGTCGCGCCATTCGCGCTGGCCCGTCCCGGACGTCGGCCCGGCAGTTTGCCGCGCCTCGCCGAGCTTGCGGCCTTTGCCGCGCTGGTGCTTGCCATAGGCGGGGCCGTGCAAATTGCGCTCTCTGGGCCCAAAACCGTGAGCATCGGCTCCGGGCCGTGGCTGCTCGCGCTAAGGCTCGATGTCGTCAGTGCGGTGATGGCCGTGCTGGTGGGGTTCGTGGGTTGGGTCGTGCTGCGCTACACGCGGACCTATCTCGATGGCGAGGCGCGCGAAGGCGCGTTTTCCGGGTTGATCCTGTTCACACTTGCCGCGGTGCTGCTACTGGTGCAGTCGGGCAGCCTTGCGGTGCTGGTTGCGGCCTTCATGGCGATCGGCTCGGGCCTGCGCAGGCTTCTGCTGTGCTATCCCGAGCGGCCAGAGGCGCGGCGCGCGGCGGTCAAGTTCCGGCTTGTCGCGCGCGCCGGGGATGCGGTGCTGCTTCTCGCGGCCATGCTGCTCTGGGTTGCCTTCGGCACGGCCGAAATCGGCGCGATCGGCGACTCGGCCGCCGCCGGTCCGCTGCCCACGGCGGCTGTGTGGGCAACCGCGCTTCTTGCACTCGCCGCGCTGCTGAAGTCCGCTTCCTTTCCTTTGCATGGCTGGCTCACCGAGGTCATGGAGGCGCCCACGCCTGTCTCCGCCCTGCTGCATGCAGGCGTCATCAACGCTGGCGGCTTCCTGCTGATCCGCTTTGCGGAGCTGATGCAGGCCAGCTCCGGCGCAATGGCCGCACTTGTGATGCTGGGAGGCTTCACCGCGCTCTTTGGTGGGCTGGTGATGCTCACGCAGCCAGCTGTGAAGACCGCACTCGCCTGGTCCACCGTGGCGCAGATGGGCTTCATGATCCTGCAATGCGGGCTGGGCCTGTGGGCGCTCGCGCTTCTGCATATTGTCGCGCACTCGCTTTACAAGGCGCACGCGTTCCTCGCCTCAGGCACGGCGGTGCAGGCTGTGCTGGCGGTGCGCAAGCCCGGCCCGGTGGCGGTGCCGGGGGTCGGCGCGGTCGCGCGTGCATTCGCGCTAGCCCTCGCGCTTTATGCCGGAGTCGCGGTGGGTTTCGATCTGGTGGCTGGCGAGAAGTCGGCGCAGGCGCTGGCGCTGGGCGCAATCCTGATCTTCGGCGTGGCTTACCTCGTCGCGCAAGGGCTGGCCGACGCCGCACCGCAGGCGCTGACGTGGCGTACGGCGCTCTGGTCCGTGCTGGCGGCACTCGCATATTTCAGCTTCCAACAAGGGGCCGAGGCGTTGACAAGCGGCGTGCTCCCGGCTGCGCCTGCGCCCGGGCCGCTGGAATGGGCGCTCATCGTGCTCGGACTGCTGTCGTTCGGCGCGGTCGCCATTGCGCAGGCGCTGTTCCCGCTGTGGGCGCATCACCCCGCGGCGGCGGGCCTGCGCATTCATCTCGCCAACGGGCTTTACGCCAATGCCGTCTTCGACCGGCTGATCGGCGGCTTCCGGCTCGCCCGCTAATACGGCCAACAACGCATTTTTGAAGGGACTTGCCAGATGCTGATGCCCCACATCGAGACACCCCATGCCGATGCCCCGGCCGTGCTGAAAGCTGCCGAAGCCGCTGCCCGCGCCATTCCGCCCGCCTGGCCGCTGGAGGCGACCGTCGCCGTCAATCCGTTCCTCGGCCAGACCGGCGAAAGCCTCGCGGAAACGGCGGCCCGGCTTGCCCGCGTCGCGGGCGTACGCGTGACGCCGGCGCGGGATCACTACGCTGCGAAGCTTGCCGACGGCGAGATCATCCGTGCCGATCTTGAGGCAGCGCTGGAGGCGTCCGACGAGCCGGGCAAGCCCGAGAGCGTCGAGGCGCTGGAGCGCGCGCTGGCGGTGGACAGTGCTGCGCCAGAGGCTTTACCGACGGTTGCCGACCTCGCCGCTCAGGCAACCGGCATCGACTGGCCCACGATCTTCACCCGCCAATTCGGGCTATGGGCGGCGAAGCATTTCGACCGCGGGCAAGCGCTGTGGACGCCGTCGCCGGGCCTGCCGGCCTTCGCTGCGTGGCGCGAATGGGCGACGCACGACCTGACGCCGGAACTCGCTGGCCTGGCCGGTTTTGCCGCCCATGTCGCAGCAAGCCCGGACACGCCCGACCGCGCCATTCTGCGCGCGTGCGAAACGCTGGGCTTGGGTGCCGCAGCGGTGGAAACGGCGTTCCACAGACTGCTGATCGACCTGAGCGGATGGGCGCAATACGCGCGCTACATGCTTTGGCAGGAGGAACTTGAGGGCAAGACCGACACGACGCTCACCGACCTGTTGGCTATCCGGCTGGTCTGGGAGGAGGCGCTATATCTCCACGCGCACGATCACGTGGCCGGGCCGTGGCAAGAGACGGTGGCCAAGCACGCCGCGCCAATGACGCCAAGCCCGGATCAGGTGATCGACGCGATCCTGCAGGACGCCGCCGAGCGGGCGCATCAGCGCGGTCTCGCCGCGGCTCTCCCGGCACCGGCCAAGGCGGCTCCGCCGCGCCCGGCGTTGCAGGCGGCGTTTTGCATCGACGTGCGCTCGGAAGTGTTTCGCCGGGCGCTGGAAAGCGTTGATCCGGCCATTGAGACCATCGGCTTCGCCGGGTTTTTCGGGCTGCCGGTCTCGCATCGCGGTTTTGCCTCCGATGTCACTGAGGCGCGATTGCCGGTGCTGCTGAACCCAGCGCTGACCTCGCAGCCCGAAGCCGCGCCCGAGACGGAGACGAAGGCGCGTATCTCCGCGCGCGCATGGCGTGCGCTGGGCCGGTTCCGGCAGGCGGCGGTCTCATCCTTTGCATACGTCGAGGCTGCGGGGCCGCTCTATGGCGCGAAGCTGTTGAAGGATGCGCTCGGACTGGGCAAAAGCGGTCCGAAGACGGCGCCCGCGCCGCGTCTCGATCCGGCGTTGTCGCCGGAAGACAAGGCGGCGACGGCGGCGGCAGTCCTCAAGGCCATGTCGCTGACGCGGGGTCATGCGCGCCTGCTGATCCTCGCCGGTCACGGCGCGAATGTCACCAACAACCCGCAGGAGAGCGCCTATCACTGTGGTGCATGCGGAGGCTATCCGGGAGACGTGTCGGCGCGGCTGCTGGCGGGGCTGCTCAACGACGCGGAGGCGCGTGCGGGCCTCGCCGCGCATGGCATCGACCTGCCCGAGGACACGCTGTTCCTCGCCGCCCTGCACGACACCACCACCGATACCGTGACGCTTTATGAAGATGCCGCAGCGCCGGCGCACAAGCACGACGTCGCCCGAGCGAGGAAATGGCTGGCAAAGGCGGGTATGCTGAGCCGGGGCGAGCGGGCGTTGCGACTGCCGGGCGCCAGCGCGGGCAGCGTTGCCGGGCGGGCCAGGAACTGGGCGGAAGTGCGCCCGGAATGGGGGCTGGCAGGCTGCGCCGCCTTCATCGCCGCGCCGCGCGCTGTGAGCGCCGGGGCCAATCTCGCCGGGCGCGCCTTCCTGCACTCGTATGACTGGCGCGCGGATGAGGGGTTCGGAACGCTGGAGCTGATCCTGACCGCGCCGGTCGTCGTGGCAAGCTGGATCAGCCTGCAATATTACGGCTCGACCGTCGCGCCGGAAGCGTTCGGCGCGGGCAACAAGCTGATCCACAATGTCGTCGGCGGTATTGGCGTGGTGCAGGGCAATGGCGGGCGGCTGCGCGCCGGGCTGCCGTGGCAGGCGGTGCATGACGGCGCGGCGCTCGCGCATGAACCGCTGCGGCTGTCGGTGCTGGTGGAGGCACCGCGTGAGGCGATCCTCGATATCCTGAGCCGCCATGATGATGTCCGCGCGCTGTTCGACAATGGCTGGTTGCACCTGTTCGCGCTGGAAGACGGACGCATGGCGGCGCGCTATCGGCCGGGCGGCCAATGGGAGAACCTGGCGCGCATCGAGGCGCAGGCGCAGGCCGCGTAATGAGGCTGACGGGCTTGCGGGCCGCACTCGGCACCATGCATGGCAAGGAGTCGGCCATCGCCCCGCCCTTCGCCCGGCTTGGTATCGAGGTCATCGTGCCGGATGGACTGGATACCGACCGTTTCGGCACATTCACCGGCGAGGTTCAGCGCGCCGGCACGATGGAAGAAGCGGCGCGCGCCAAGGCGCAGGCCGCCATCGCGGCGGCCGGGATCGCAATCGGGATCGCGAGCGAGGGCAGCTATGGGCCGCATCCTGTGGTCCCGTTCGCGGCTGCCGGGCACGAACTGATCCTGTGGCGGGACGAGGCGTGCGGGCTGGAGATCGTCGAGACACTGGCCGATGAAACGCCGAGGTACGGGCATGAGGAGGTCGCAAGCATCGAGGAAGCGGATGCGTTTCTAACGCGCATCGGCTTTCCCAAGAGCGGTGTGATCGTCGCCCCCGCCGATCGGCCTAACGGTCCGGTGGCCAAGGGGCTCAACGAGCGTTCCGAGCTGGCTGAGGCCATTGGCGCGGCAGCTCGGCAATCTTCGACCGGCCGCGCTCTGGTGCAGACCGACATGCGCGCGCACCTCAACCCGCGCCGGATGCAGACCATCGCCCGCCTGGCCGATGCCTTGGCGCTCCGTCTCGCCACGCCGTGCCCGGCCTGCGATGCGCCCGGATTCGGGCGAACGCGTGTGGAAGCCGGACTGCCCTGCGGCGACTGTGGCCTGCCCACCGGCATGATCGCGCGCGATATCTTCGGCTGCGCGGCCTGCGGGCATGAACAGCCGCGGCCACGGGCCGATGGCCTCACTGCCGCCGATCCGCGCTATTGCGCGTTCTGCAACCCGTGAGCCGGGACTGCCCGCCTCACTGCTTGATGATCGGCACGCCGGGATGGAACGCATTCGCGACGAAAGCGAAGGTCACGTCGTAGGCGACCGGTTCATTCGCGCCATCGACCGCCTCGACGGTTCCGACATCGCGGCCCTTGCTGATCTTCTCCGCGTCGAGAGCCGAGTTCTGCCCTGGCCGCCAACTCAGGCGGATGCCGCCCTTCTCCAGCGATCCCTTGTCGCGCAGGTGGTTCAGGCTGACGATCAGCGGTTTGTGCGGGTCGGTGCGCACCACGACGACGCGCGCCAGCGGTTCGATCCCGTCGGGCATCTCGCCGCGATAGAGGAACGGCTGCGGGCTGGTGTCATAGCCCGCATAGGGGTTGTCGCCATAGCGGCGCATGTCCGGGTCGTTCGGCACCAGCACCTTGCCGTGCGGATGGCGCTTGCGGAAATCGGCAATCGATTCCAGCCGCGCGGGCAGGATCGTCAGCCGCTTGCCTGCGAGCGCGCCGGTGATGCCCCGCCCGGTGAACTGCTGCCACCAGGTTTCGGTCTGCCGGTCATACATGACCAGATCGGAATTGCGCAGCTTGCCGGTGGTGCCGAATTCCAGAAGCTTGCCGTCGAGCCGCCTGTCGAACACGACGCCGGAATTGCACAGTGGGCAATAGGTGACCGCGACTGGCGCGCCGCCGACCGTGTCGTTAACGATCTCGTGCCATGTCAGGATGCGCAGCGGGTAGGCGCGGGCGTCGCCGTCGATCTCGATTGCCATGACCGGCTCCTTCGGCCCGAGGCGGGTTTCCTCGCTGACCGGAATGAACTGCGGATCGTCGATCGAGGGGATGCCGTCCCTCGGCGGCCCGCCGGAGAGGATTTCGTCCCAAGAGATCAGAGTGTTGCTGAAATCGGTTTTCCAGCCCTCGCGCTTCCAGCGGTCCGGGTTGGCGGCGGCGGAAGACATGGCGATGGCAAGGGCCATGGCGAAGGCAAGCAGGCCACGTATCATCGGGGTCTCCCAGGGTATCGGAGATTACACTTTCAACGAGATGATAGGCGGCGCGCGTTGGGCGAGCCATTCACAACGGTTGACGATGGTGTGAGCGATGAGCGGCGCGCCGCGCGCCAAGGCACTGGACGGCGCGGCTCTGTCGTTGCTAGTATTCGGCCCGGCGCGGGTGTAGTTCAGTGGTAGAACGCGACCTTCCCAAGGTCGATGTCGTCGGTTCGATCCCGATCACCCGCTCCAC
>CAZYYQ010000095.1:0-7491 GCA_964651275.1 uncultured Hyphomicrobiaceae bacterium
ACGTACCGTCACGCTCGGCGGCTTTCGAGGCCCAGCGGAAGGTCTGCTCGTTGCCGGGAGACAGCGACGCCGCCCAGCGGTTCTGGATCATGTCGAAGTCATAGGTCTGCTTGCGCCGCTGATACTGCGCCGAGTCGACGAAGCGCACCGACGCCTCGATCCCCGCGCGCTTGAGAGAACGGGCATAGGTCAGCAGCAACCGCTCCTGTTCACGCGTGGCGGCAAGGATCTCGAAGCGCATCGGCTCATCCGTGCGCGTGTTGACGAGTGTGCCGCCGCGCAACGCGTAGCCCGCCTCGCCAAGCAGCTTTAGCGCCGCACGCACTTGCCTGCGGTTGCGCCCTGACCCGTCGGTGAGCGGAAGCTGATAGGTGCCCTCCATGATGGCCGTATCCACGGCGTCGGGAAACGGCGCGAGCAGTTCGCGCTCCCGCGCATCCGCCGACCTGCCATGGGCGGACAGTTCGGAACGCGCGAAATAGCTCTGGCTGCGCTCATACAGCCCGTGGAACAGGTTGGCGTTCATCCATTCGAAGTCGAACAGCGCAATCAGCGCGCGGCGCACCCGTGCGTCGGCGAACACCTCCCGCCGGGTGTTGAACACCAGCGCGTTCATGCCCGCCGGCAGCTTGAGATCGAATTCCTTGCGCAGGACCTTACCTCCGCGCGCCGCCGGGAAATCATATTCGCGCGCCCACTGGCCAGGATCGCTCTCGGTCGTGAACAGCGCCTCGCCCTTCTTGAACGCCTCGAACATCGCGTTGCCATCGCGGTAGAAGTCATATCGGACTTCATCGAAGTTGTAGTGTCCGGCATTGACCGGCAGATCGCGCCCCCAATAGTCCGGGTCGCGCTTGTAGGTGATGCGGCTGCCCGGATCGACTTCGCTCACCACATAAGGCCCGCTGCCGACCGGCGGCTCCAGCGTGGTCTGCTCGAAGGTCTCGGGGTCGATGGCGTGCTCCGGCAGCACCGGCATAAGCCCCATGATGAGCGGCATCTCACGGTCACCCGCGGTCTCGAAGGTGAACTTCACAGTCCGCGGGCCGGTCTTCTCAACCTTGGCAACCTTGGAATAATAGAATTGATGATTGGGCCGCCCGCGATCGCGCAGCAGCGCATGGGAGAAGATCACGTCGTCAACCGTGATGGGTTCGCCATCGGAAAAGCGCGCCTCCTCGCGCAGCGTGAAGGCCACCCATGAGCGGTCCGGCGGCGTCTCGATGCTCTCGGCGAGCAGGCCGTACAGCGAGAACGGCTCGTCCTGCGCGCGCGCCATCAGGCTTTCATAGACATATTGGCGCATCCCCGGCGCGGACTGCCCCCGCACGATCAGCGGGTTGAGGCTGTCGAACGAGCCTTGCGCGGCGCGAGTCAGCCGCCCGCCCTTCGGCGCGTCGGGCTTGGCATAGTCGAACGATGTGAAACCGGCTGCGTATTTCGGTTCGCCGTGCATGGCGATACCGTGCTGCGGCTCTGCCGAGGCACTCGCGATGGCAGTCAATCCGGCCAGTATCCCTGCCGAAATTAGCCTGAGGCTGTAGATCATCTGTGATCCCCCGATGCTCGATCCCGAGCCTTCATGCGTGCTTATGATCGGCCGTGAACAGCCATCCAAGCATAGGAATGCCTCGGTCCGGGCACAACCATGTGTTGATTACAGTCTCGGCCACAAAATGAGCAAAAAATCGGGTAGGGTGCATTGCATGGTTCATAGGCTGGAACGGGGTTGTCGGGCACGGTCCATGAATTTGGCGGCAAGACGTTGCAGGCGGATAATCCCGCTGGCGCCGGCGGCATCGCGCTCTTCCTCATGGTCTTGAGGTTCGCCGAGAAATCCGGACGTCACGAAGTCGCCTCAATTCGATGCAGGCAGATCAAGGGTTCAGGGGGGCCAGCGCGGCAAAGCGGCCGAGGCTCGGGCCGGGAACCGTGGTTGTGAAAGGTTGATGGGATGTCGAAAGTAACGATCGGAAAGTTTTTGCAGAAGAGCTTCGCGCTGAGCGGGATACTGGCTAGCGCCGCCGCGCTCAGCATGATGCTCGCGAGCCCGCAGGCTGCTGCTCAGGAAGAAGCCAAGAAGAAGGCCCAAGACGCCTGGGTCAAACTATGTGAAAAGGCGCCGAGCCTTGAGGAAGAAGGCAAGGAACTGAGTGTCTGCTTGACTCACCATGAGCGGATCGACGGCAACACCGGCCGCGTGCTGGTCTCCGCGGCCATCCGCCAGATCGAGGGTAAGGACAAGAAATCGCTGATGGTCATGGTGCCGCTCGGAATGGCACTCCCCGCAGGCGTTCAGGCGAAGATCGACGAGAACGACCCGATCAAGATGAAATATACGCTTTGTCACGTTGGCGGCTGCACCGCCGAGACGGAAGCGAGCGACGAACTCGTCGAGCAGTTCAAGAAGGGCGAAAAGATCATCGTCGCGGCGGTCAATCTGGCCGGCAAGCCGATCGGGTTCCCGGTTCCGCTAAGCGGCTTCACCAAGGCCTACACTGGCGACCCTGTGGATAACGAAAAATATCGTCAGGCGCGCCAGAAGCTGATGCAGGCGATCCAGCAGCGTCAGATGGCCATGATCCAGAAGGCGCGCGAGGAAGCCGCGAAGAAGAAAGAAGGCGAGAAGAAGGAATAGCCGGCCGCTAGAGAGCGTGCGCACGCTCCGCGACAAAAATCGTCGAGCCGCCGGTGCCCACGCGCCGGCGGCTTTTTGCGTCTGGATATGCCAAAGGCGATTTCAGGCGGCGGGGTAAAGCTCGTAGGGGATCGGCTCGTAAACTTGGCGCTGGGGATCGCTGGCGCGAAGGAAGCGACCGACCTCGCCGATACTGAACTTGTCCAGCAGCAGCACCGGGTGCCCTTGCGCGGGGACCGTCAATGCGGCCGGATTCGGGTGGCGGCGCTTCATCTCTTCGAACGTCGTCGCTGGCAGCAGATCCGTGTTTTCGCCGCGCAGGATCATCACCGGCACGTGGCCCAGCGCATCGTAATAAGCCCACATGTCCGGTATCCGCTTGGAAATGTCGATCTGCGAAAGGGCCTTCGCAATGCGCCGGTCATAGCTCGGTGCCGGGCGGCCGTCTTCGGCCTCATTGAACGACTGCCGCGCCAGCGCCTCCCAGTCCTCCGCGCTCATGTCGGTGAAGAAGCGCTCGTTGATCTGGCGGACAAGTTCAACCGCCTCGCCCCAATCTGATGGTACCGGGATTTTCCCGGCGTAGCCCATGATCCGGGCAAGGCCCGCAGTCCCAATCTCAGGACCGATGTCGTTGAGCACTGCCGCGCCGATCATGCCCGGGCGCACGGCCGCCATCAGCATCGTGATGATGCCGCCGCGCGAGGTGCCGATCACCGCCGCGTCATGAAGGCTCGCCGTCGCCATGAAGTCGAGCGTGTCGAGCAGTTCGATGAAGGGTGAGTAGTTGCGCCAGTCGGCGTCGTAGTCGGAGAGGCCCCGCCCGCGATAATCGAGCGCGTAGACCTCGCGCGGGGCCCGGCGGTCGCTGGCCAGATGGGTTGCCAGCCGGTGAAAGTCGCTGGCGTTGCGCGTCAGCCCGGCAAGGCAGACGGCCGGACGCGTTTCGGGGTTCGGCTCGCCATAGTGGCGGACGTGAAGGCGCAGCCCGTCGAACGAGGTGTAGTGCAGATCGCGCCAGTTCTGGCGGGAGGCGGCGCTTCGAATTTTCGCTGTCATCTGCGGACCTGCCGGGATACGCGCTCAGCACGCGAACTGCCCGCTCGCGACGAGCAGGGACGTGTCACTCACGGTTTAGTTGATCCCCGTGCCCGCGTAAATGGGGTCGGCGGCCGGGCCGGGGCGCCCGCGATGCAGGTCCGTGGCAAGCGTGATTTCGCCAGCATCGCCACCGTTGAGGATCGCCCGGTAGAGCTGGAGGCTTTCCATGATCTTGTGAACGTAGACGCGGGTTTCGGTGAAGGGAATCCGCTCCACCCAGTCAACCGGGTCGACATTCGGCTTTCGCGGGTCGCCGAACAGCTTGATCCACTGCCCCACGCGGCCGGGCCCGGCGTTATATCCGGCCAGCATCATGATGTAGGACTCGTCGAAACGATCAAGCAGCCGGCGCATGTACGATGTCCCGAGCCTGGCATTGTATACAGGGTCGGTGAGGCTCGACAGGCGATAGGGCAACTTGTTGATGCGCGCCATCATCCGTGCGGTGGCCGGCATCAACTGCATCAGGCCGCGCGCGCCAGCGCCGCTCTTCGCGGCCGGGTTGAATTCGCTCTCTTGCCTGGCCAGCGCCATCATCAGCGCGCGTTCCACGGGCCGCGCACCGGCCAGCATCTCGAATTCGGGGATGTCGGTCGGATAAGCGTAGACCTCGACGGGGAAGCCTCGGTTCAGAGCCACCTTGCCGAAGCGCACCACGACGTTGGGCGGCGCCACACGCTTTGCCAGTTCGGCAGCCAGCGTCATCTCGCCGGCCGCTTCAATGTCCCGAGACAATTCCAGAACGAACAGGGCGATGAACGCGTCGAAGCCGGCCTGCCGGGAGATCGGGATTGCGCGGACCACGTCACGCGCGGCGAACCGGTCCATGTCGTCACTTGTCGGTGCTGCCGGGTGCCGGAACGTGATCGGTTCGCCTTTCTCGCCCAGTGCGAGCCGGGCAAGCTGGCCGTAATAGGTGTGGAAATGCTTGCCCGCCTCTGTAAAGCTGCGCTCAGCGGCCGGCTTGTCACCTATTGCCATTTCGGCGCGTCCCAGCCAGTAGTCGCTGCGGGCGTAATCCGCCGGCAGATCACCACCCGCACGCGATGCCGCGAAATGGGTTCGCGCGACTTCCGGCTTGTCGAGAAAGCGCAGCGCGATCCAGCCGGCAAGGAACTCCGCCTCGTGCAGCTCGTCGCCCTCTGCGCCGCCGTGGTCCCGCGCTATGGCGTAGGCGATTTTCGGCTTGCCCGCACTGAGCGCGGCGCGCACATGGATGCGCCGCTCCGCCCACCATGCGGCGGGGGCGACAACGCCCTCGCTGGGCGCGCGCTGTAGCAACTGCCACGCCTTTTCGTCATTGCCGTGCCGGCGCAACCATCGCACCCGGCTCAGCAGCACTTCCGGCCGCGCCTTCAGCTTCGAGTTCAGCCGCGTGAGCAGACCGCCGGCGTGGCGGGAGCGGCGGACTTCGGCGACACGAGCATCGAGGGCTTTCTGATCCGGCTTCGCCAGTTCCTTCTTCAGCCGGCGCGCGTCATCGGTCAGATTGCGGCGATCCTGCGCGAGCAGCCAGTCGGCGCGCGCCTGGTGGTCTTCACGCCGTAACAGGCTGTCGAACCGCTCGCGGATCGCCTCCTGCGCATCCTCGGGCAGCGCGTGCTTGCGCCATGCCTCGCGGATCAGGGCCGTGCCGCGCTCCTTGTCACCCTTGTCCATGTAGGCTGCGCCAAGCGCCGCCTTGCCCGCACCAGTCTCTGGCGGCTCATCGTTGAAGAACGCGATCACCTCATCATTCGATGGCCGCTTCAGCAGTGCGGACAACTCGGCGTTGCGCCGGATCAGGTCCTCGCTCGGCCACATCGGGTGGTTCCGGCGGAACGCAGCATACTCGGCCAGCGGCGCATGCCCCTTGCCGGAACGCAGGTAATACCAGTGCGCAATCAGCCGCGCCGTGGCATCTTCGATTTTCGCGATTAGCGGTTTACCGGCGTCGAAGTTGTCCTTGTAGAACAGCCGGACCGCCTCTTTCATAAGCCCGATATCGCCGTCTGACACGCGGATGCGCTCGATCCGGTTCAGCGTATCGCGAATGGCGACGCGATCGAGCCGTGGCGCTTGTGCTTGCAGATCGCCGCCCCCCAGCGGGGCGGACGGGCGCTCAAGCGAGGCGATACGCGGCTCGTTACGCAGAGGCGGCAGCTTTCGGACAGGCACGGCCGGCACCCCCTCGACCATAGTTTGCTCCGCTCCCGGAGCAGCACGGTTCAGCGGCGCCTCGGGAAGCGGGCGAATGTCGATGCGTGCCGATGGCACGGTCGCCGGTGTCTTGGTGGGCGCTGCCGTGGGCGGGGGCGCTGCGCCCTGCCCGATGGCCTCTGGTGGCGCGGCAGTCTCGGGCGTGACGGAAGCGATCTGTTCGCCTCTGTCGCCCGCCCAGGGGTGCAGCCCGATGGCCAGACCGCCGAGACCGCCAACAACGACCGCGCTGGCCAAAACGAGTCCGAAAGACGCACCGCCGCGCCCGGAAACCTGAGAACCCCGATTCCCCATCCGTACCGATCTTCCAAGGTAATTTTCAAACGCGCTACGGGAGGCAAGTCTGGCAAGGTACTGGACGGCGTCACGCGCACCAGTCATGCGACATGCGCATGAATCGCCGAAAGTCCCGACGCCAAAGAAAGCGGGAAAAATCCGGCGAGAAGATGACCCGCCCCGCGCCTTCCAGCCGCGTCCACGCGCCGGTATTGCCCAAGCACCGACAACTCATTATCGTCGCAGCCAAGACAGCATCACGCAAGGATTCCCGATGTTCAGAGGCTCTTTCACCGCCCTTCTCACGCCGTTCCGCGACGGCCGTGTCGACGAAGAGGCATTCCAGGCCCTCGTCGAGCGCCAGATCGAAGCCGGCACGCACGGTCTCGTTCCCGTGGGCACAACCGGCGAGTCGCCCACGCTCACCTATGCGGAACACAAACGCGTGATCGAGCTTTGTATCGCGCAGGCCGCGAAGCGCGTGCAGGTCATTGCCGGGGCCGGATCGAACAACACCATCGAGGCGATCGAGTTCACCGAACATGCCGCGCGCGCGGGCGCCGATGCGGTGCTGATCGTTACGCCCTACTACAACAAGCCAACCCAGGAAGGCCTGTACCAGCACTTCAAGGCGATCAATGATGCGGTGGACATTCCCATCATCATCTACAATATTCCGGGGCGCAGCGTCGTCGACATGTCGGTTGAGACCATGGCGCGGCTTTACGAACTGCCGAACATTGTCGGGGTCAAGGATGCGACCGCCGATATGGCGCGGGTCAGCCATCAACGCGCGGCGATGGGTGAGTCATTCATCCAGCTTTCGGGCGAGGACGCTACAGCGCTCGGCTTCAATTCGCATGGCGGACATGGCTGCATTTCGGTCACGGCGAACGTCGCGCCTGAGTTGTGCGCGCGCTTCCAGAATGCTTGCGAGGCGGGCGATTACACCACCGCGCTGGAATTGCATGACCGGCTGATGCCGCTGCACGACGCGCTGTTTGTTGAATCCAATCCCGCGCCGGTGAAATACGCCGCGCAAGTGCTGGGGCTATGCCGCGAAGAAGTCCGCCCCCCACTTGTGCGTCTGAGCGCGGACTCGAAGCGGATTGTCGAGCGCGCGCTTGAGAGGGCGGGCGTCACTTGAGCGCAGTGAACGCCGCCATGAAAGCAAACCATGAGCAAGAAAAAAGACCCGGCGCGCCGCTTCGTTGCCGAGAATCGCAAGGCACGCCACAACTACGAAATCCTTGAGACATTCGAGGCCGGGATTGCGC
>CAZYYQ010000096.1:0-7442 GCA_964651275.1 uncultured Hyphomicrobiaceae bacterium
AATCGGACCACTAGAGCGCCTCGTTGCCGGTCTCACCGGTGCGGATGCGGATCGCATCCTCGATCGTGGTGACGAAGATCTTGCCATCGCCGATCCGTCCGGTGCGCGCCGCGTTTTGGATCGTCTCCAGAGCCTTTTCCAGCATCGCGTCGGGCAGAACCAGTTCGACCTTCACTTTCGGGAGGAAGTCGACGACGTATTCTGCGCCGCGGTACAATTCGGTGTGCCCCTTTTGCCGGCCAAAGCCTTTTGCCTCGGTTACGGTAATACCCTGAAGGCCCATTTCCTGAAGCGCTTCCTTGACCTCGTCCAGTTTGAACGGCTTGATAATGGCCTCGATCTTCTTCATGCCCTCATGGTCCTTTCCATCGTTGTCCACGCCGGACGCGCGCTCATGCGGGGTTGCCCGCCGCGCCTCACGGAATTGGTCCGGTTTGAAGTGATGCATGACTCGTGCCAAAGGGACAATTTCGTGCAGGACGACGCCAAATAGGCACACGGTTTCGGCAGCCCCCAATTTACTGCATAAAATATATGCAAATAGCCTAACTCATAAGCAGAAAATTGATGTATGCGGGTATCTGTCCGGTGACGCCCGCAGAGCGCGTACCCCGGCGCTTTAGATGTTGCGGCCACCGTGCATTGATCCTAATGTGCGCGCGCAGCTTGTCGCAGGGCCGTCTGCCCGGCACCGCTTGGCACAGCCTCGCTGTGCGAATGGCGATCGCCTCCTCATACGGTCTGCTCGGAGCGGCAGTCCGTCCTGCGATGCATGTCTTTTCCTCCAGCATGCTGGAGATCGTTCCCCTCATAGCGCGTGGGCTGACAAGTGCTGGAATTACTGACCACCGAAGAGATGATCCGTGCCGAAAAGCTCGCCATGGAGAACGGCACGTCGAGCCTGATTCTGATGGAGAATGCCGGCAACGGCGTCGCCGAGGATGTCGTCAAACGCTTTGCGCGAGGAACTAAGGTCGTGGTTCTCTGCGGCCCGGGCCGTAATGGCGGCGACGGCTTCGTGGCTGCCCGCCGGTTGCGTGAACGCGGCTATCACATCCGTCTGGCGCTTTATGGCGAAAAGACCAAGCTGCCGCCGGAATCCCAAGAGATGGCGAAGCGCTGGGATGAAGCCATAGAACCGATGACACCGGATTGCCTCGACGGCGCGCAACTCATCGTCGATTCGATCTTCGGCACCGGCCTCAAGGACGATGTACGCGACCTGCCCGCTCAGATGATCGAAGATGTCACCCGGCGCAACCTGCCCGTGGTCGCGGTGGACATGCCGACCGGCGTTGACGCCACCTCCGGGCAAATCCGCGGCACCGCCTTCAAGGCCGTCAGCACGGTTTCGTTTTACCGGCGAAAGACCGGGCAGGTGCTATATCCTGGCCGCATCTATTGCGGCGACGTGACGACGGTCGACATCGGCATTCCCGCCTCGGTGATGAAGGAGGTTGGCCCGCGCGCCTTTTCCGATCAGCCCGATCTCTGGCTCAAATACTACCCGCGCCTCAAACTCACCGGCCACAAGTATGATCGCGGCCATGCCGTCATCGTCTCGGGCGAGATGGAGCGCACGGGCGCGGCGCGGCTGGGCGCGCGGGCAGCGCTGCGTATGGGAGCAGGCGTCGTAACGCTGGCCTCGTCGAAGTCGGCGTTTTATATCAACGCAGCGCAACTGACCGCGGTGATGGTTGACGCCTTCGATGACCCCGCCGGACTGGGCGAACTCTTGGCCGAGCCGCGCACGACCGCCGTGCTGATCGGCCCCGGCGCAGGTGTCGGTGAGGAAACCCAGCAGAATGTGTCCGCGGCACTGGGAAGCCACTGCGCCGCCGTCATTGACGCCGACGGACTGACGTCCTTCGAGGACGACCCATCCGCGCTTTTCGACCAGATCAAGTACCGCGAGCCGCCGGTGGTCATCACCCCGCACGAAGGCGAGTTTGCTCGCGTATTTCCCGATCTCACGGAAGAGCCATCGAAGCTCGAGCGCGCCCGCTCCGCGGCGGAGGCTTCCGGTGCCGTTGTCGTGCTGAAGGGCCCTGACACCATCATCGCCGCGCCCAACGGGGTGGCCGGGCTGATCGAGAATGCACCGCCCTGGCTGGCGTCCGCCGGTACCGGCGACGTGCTCGCCGGCATAATCGCCGGGCTGCTCGCGCAGGGCATGGATGCGCTCGATGCGGCAATGGCGGGGGTGTGGGTTCACGGCGAGACCGCTCGCGAGATCGGCCCTGGCATGATCGCCGAGGACATGGCCGACACGCTGCCGCAGATCATCAAGCGGCTCGATGAGCGTGCCGACCTGTTTTCCGGGACGACCTGAGCCAGCCTCTCAGATTTCTCCCGGCTTTGGCAGGTCGAGAAGCTCAGCGACCCGCTCGGACCACCAGCCCTTGAAAAGCCGCCGCTCATGCTCGGCATAGGCTTCGCAGACCATGCGCAGCTTGTCGGCATCCGCCGCAAGCCGCTCCACGAAGCACCAGCGATTCCACTCGCCGGTGATGGTCCAATCCGCGATGCCGAAATTCGCGTCCGGCAGCCGGTAGTGGAATGTCGGCCGGCTCTTTACCCGCGCATCCTGGACCGTCGCCCGCACCCGCGCCTCATCCAGCCATGCGAACAGAGGCAGCATGTCAAGCTCGCGGTTACGCGTCGGATTGTGGATCAAATAATCGTCGATCAGCCCCTTGCAGTCTGGCCAGTAATCCGTTGCCGTAATCAGGCGCACGTAGCCGCGCGGGAACGGGTCGGCAAACGCAAACACGCGCCTGGTCATATCCACCGCGATCACCTCGCGCAGCCACGGCGAAAGCAGCACATAGGCCTTCAGTACCGAGGTGACGTAGTCGGCCTCCTTGCGCGCGATGTCCGGGTTGAGTTGCGCGCCGAAGGCATAAAGCGGGTTCTCCCTTGTGCCAGTCGCGCCGAGACGGGTCAGCGTATCCACGATTCGGTCGAGCAGGTGCAGTTCATCGAGCCTCATTGGCGGACAGACAATCTCGCACGGGATCACCGAAGCCGCGATGTCGCCGATCGTTTCGCCGAGCGAGGTCTGAAACCAGCGCAGCCATTCATCCACTTCCGCCGCGAGGAACGTCGATTCCCCGGGTGCCTCCAACCGGTGGATGTACTGCGAGTCCAGTTCCACATCGAAGTCGCCGTGGCTCGTACCCTTGACATTGTACCTGTGCGCGGATCGGCGAACGACCTCGCCGCCGAAAACCTCTCTCACGCACTCCGCGGCCTGCCCGACCGACACCGTCGCGAACTCGATCTCCACGCCGACCTGTCGTGGCTCGCCAGCGTAATTCTCGGGGAATGGCGGCGCGGCGGGTTGCCGCATGTCTTGCACATGCTGTTTCTGTCTGTCGTCAGTCATGGGCGGCGAAAATCTCCGATATATGTTTGCGTCTAGGAAGTATTTATATTCCGTAGTATACACCAAAACGAGCACTTTGCCGTTTTGCGGTAGCACGAGCCTTTTCAATCCTGTCGCGATTATGGCAAGCTCGCCTCTGGGGCGCTTTTCATGCAGGCGCTCGGATAAGGCTCAATAACTTGTTCGTCGACGTGAAACATAATCGGTCAGGGCTGCTCAATGCGGTCTTCGACAATCTTTTTGACGCTGTCGTGGTCATTGACGGCTCGACCGGGCGTTTCATCAGCGCCAACAAGGAAGCCCTGAGCCTGCTTGGATATGAGCCAGACGAGCTTCGGACCTTGCGGCCCGACGACATCCACCCGCATGAAATTCCCCGCCTGTCCGAGTTCCTCACCGAGGTCCGGCGCAAAGGCCGCTGGATATCGGGCGAACTGTCCTGCCGGCATAAATGCGGAGCGCTTATTCCCGCCGAAATCCGCGCCACGCAGACATTCGAGGATGGTGAGGAACTGATCGTCATTGTGATTCGCGACCGCCGGGTCGACCAGCTTGCCGATCTGGGGCGCTCGGTCCGCAAGATCGCGCATGACCTGCGCAACACGCTCGCGACCGCGCAGCTCCTGAGCGACAGCCTGCTATCTCATGGCGATAACGCCGTCAGCCGCAACGCCGAGACGATCAACCGCGCGATCGAGCGTGCCTTGCACATGACGCGACAAACCCTCAGCGCGGGACGCTCCAGCGCGCCGCCACCGGACTATCAGCGGTTTTTGCTCATGGATGTGGTTGACGAATTGCGCAATTCGCTGGGTGTCGAGGCCAGCAGCGATGCCGTGAGCCTGCTCGACGATGCCGGCAATACGATCCTCGATGCCGATTTCGACCAGATCTACCGCATCCTCCTCAATCTCACCCGAAACGCCTTCGATGCCAGCGCGCAGACCATCACGATATTCTGCGAGCAGCGCGAGGACGGGCTGGCGATCACGGTCGCGGATGACGGCCCGGGGCTGCCGCAGAGCATGGTGGACCAGCTTTTCGATGAAAAGCTCCGGCCGCATTCCGGGAAAACCGGCCTGGGCCTGATGATCTCGCAGGAGCTGGCGGAGAACCACGGCGGAACACTGCGGCTGTGCGGCACTGGCGCGCAGGGCACAAGCTTCGAGCTTTTTCTGCCCGTAAAGCCACCGCAATGATCGGCATTCACTCGGGCTTGCACGGATCGTCCGGCGCAAGGCGATATTCCGGGTCGATTCGCGTGCGCATCAGGTTGTTGGTGTACGTCGCCAGCGTATAGCCCGAGATGATTGTAATGATCTCCAGCAGTTTGGCGGGCGCCAGCCCCTGGCCTTCAAAATCCGCGATTTCATCTCGGCCAAGCCGCCCATGCGTCTGCATGACCCGGCGCGTTGCGCGAACCAGCAGCCGTTCGCGTTCAGAGCCGGGCGTCTCGCCGGCGCAGATCGCCTCGATCGCGGCTTCGTCCATGCCAAGCCGGCGCGCCTCTGAGACGAAGAAAGACTCGCAATACTTGCAGCCGTTCCATATGGAAACGTCGAGCGCGACAATAGCCTGTTCGCCTTCGCTGAGAAGCCCTTCGCTCTCAAGCGCGTGCTCCATCTCGACGAAAGAGCGCAGGGCCGCCGGGTTTTTTGCAAGGGCGCGATAGACGTTTGGCGCCGTCCCGCCAAACAGCCCCGCCACCTTGTCCAGCAGAGCGTGGGAAGACCCGACCATGCGATTATCTGTCATAGCTGTTCGGTGTTGGATCAAACTCAGCCGTTCATAATACTGATCCCGCGACGTTGCGCTACTCAATCCGGCGTGAGGAACCGTGAGCCTGCATCGGATGTTTCTAGAAACTGAACGGTTTCGATAAGGGCACTAAGGAAATGGTGGGCGCGACTGGGATTGAACCAGTGACCTTTCCGGTGTGAACGGAACGCTCTCCCGCTGAGCTACGCGCCCTTTCGTTGAAGCAGCCAGCCTGCGACAGGCCCTCCGCTTCGGGGACCACTGACCACGAGGTTATCTAGTGCTGCGCATCGCGGCCGGTCAAGCCTTTCAGCCCCGCCCCTGCCAGAAAGCTAAGCGCGGCCATCGCCGAGCAACGCGATCACCACATCCGGCAGTTCCGACAGGTCGGCGATGATCCGGTCGGGCGCGAGGCTTTCGACAGGATCGTCGGAATAGCCATGCGTGACGGCGATAGCTGGAATGCCTGCAGCCCTCGCCGCCTCGATATCCGGCGCGCTATCACCGACCATCACTGCGCGCGCCGGATCGCCGCCTGAGCGCGTGATCGTCTCAATGACGTGATCCGGATGGGGCTTGCGCACGGCAAGCGCATCCGCGCCGAGCACGGCGGCGAAGTAGCCGTCGAGCTTCAGCGTCCGCAGCAGCAGGTCGGCATTGGCCTGGCGCTTGTTGGTGCACACGCCAAGGAACACCCGCGCGGCGGCGAAATAATCGAGCGCATCGATCAGTCCGGGAAACGGGTGGCTTTCCTCGGCAATGTTGGCAATGTAGAACTGCGAGAACATGTCCAGCAGCGGGTCCATCTCGATGCCGTCGGGCGGGCGCCCGGCATGATGCAGCGCGGCGGTGATCATGGCGCGCGCGCCCCCGCTGACCGCTGGCGTGATGATCTCTGCGGGCGCGGGCGGCAGGCCGGCCTCGACCATCACATGGTTGGTGGCGCGGATCAGGTCTGGCGCGGTGTGGATCATGGTGCCGTCGAGATCGAAGACGACAGTAGCGCCGGCAATGCCGCTCGTGCTTGGATGAATGTCCGTCATGTATATCTGCGCCCGAAGACGGGCCCTTGAACCTGAGGTGAAACGAATTGCGCAAGGCCCCGCGAGGATAGCCGCGCCGCTTGACGGCGCAATCCCCCGAGGCGTCACGGGCGAGATTCGTCACCTTATCGCGAAAGAACGACAGGAGGACGAAATGGATCAGATCGCACAGAGCTTGGTGCGCCAGCAATGCTACGTCAATGGCGCATGGACCGGCGAGCCGGTCGTTCCCGTGCTCGACCCCGCCACCGGCGAGGAGCTGGCGCGCGTGCCCAATTTTGGCGCGGCCGAGACCTCCGCGGCGATCGACGCGGCGCAAGCCGCCTTTCCCGCGTGGGCGGCGATGCTCGCCAAGGAGCGCGGCGCTGTGTTGCGCCGCTGGTTCGATCTCGTGCAGGCGCACGCTGAAGAACTCGCCCATCTGATGAGCGCGGAACAGGGCAAGCCGCTTGCTGAATCGCGCGGCGAAGTAGCCTATGGCGCATCATTCCTCGAATTCTATGCCGAGGAAGCCAAGCGCGTCTATGGCGAGACCATACCGACCCCGCGCAAGGATGCGCGCATCCTCGTCATCAAGCAGCCGCTGGGCGTCGTCGCCGCTATCACTCCGTGGAACTTCCCGCTGGCGATGATCACCCGCAAGGTCGCTCCGGCGATCGCGGTCGGCTGCACGGTGGTGTGCAAGCCTGCACCGGACACGCCGCTGACGGCGCTGGCGCTAGCGCAACTTGCCGACGAGGCCGGCGTTCCCGCTGGCGTGCTGAACATGGTCACGAGCGATACTGAAAGAGCGGCCGAGATCGGTAAGGAGATGACGTCGAACCCGCTGGTGCGCGGCATCGGCTTCACCGGCTCCACGCGTGTCGGCAAGCTGCTGATGGAGCAATCGGCGGGAACTGTGAAGAAGGTTTCGCTGGAGCTTGGCGGCAACGCGCCGTTCATCGTGTTCGATGATGCCGATCTGGACCGCGCGGTCGAAGGCGCACTGGCCTCGAAATACCGCAACACCGGCCAGACCTGCGTCTGCGCCAACCGCATCCTCGTGCAGGACGGCATGTATGACGCCTTCGCGCAGAAGCTGGCGGAGCGGGTCAAGGAGATGAAGGTCGGCCGCGCGACCGAGGCCGACGTGATGCAGGGCCCGCTGATCAACGAGGCGGCGCTTGAGAAGGTCGAGGCGCATGTGGCCGATGCGGTCGAAAAGGGCGCGAAGGTGCTCACCGGCGGAAAGCGTCATGCGCTCGGGCGCACCT
>CAZYYQ010000097.1:0-7431 GCA_964651275.1 uncultured Hyphomicrobiaceae bacterium
CTGTCCGGGCCTCTCGTCGGCGCGACGCTGAAATTCTGATTATCGGGAAAACCCCAGCGCCTGAACCTTCTGCGCCAGCAGGTCGCGGTCAAACGGCTTGACGAGATATTCGTTCGCGCCGCCAGCCATCGCCCGGATGATCGGGTCGGCCTCCGCGCCAGTCGTGCAGAAAATTATCTTGGGGTGTTCCGCGCCCTCTTGCGCGCCCAAGGCGGCAAGACACTCGAATCCATCCATCACCGGCATGTTCCAGTCCAGCAGGAGGATGTCGGGCCGTCGCGCGCGGCAACTTTCCAGCGCCTCCAGCCCGTTGGCAGCCTCACCGACCTCGAAGCCCAGTTCGGTGAGCATGCCGCGCATGACCTTGCGCATGGCGGCGCTGTCGTCGGCGACCAGACAGTACTTCATGGCGACACTCAGCTTGTTACGCAAAACACGAAAAGCAAAGTGCGCGCCAGACTTTAATCAAACGCTAAACGCCAGCGGACAGGCCGCGCGTCATGCCGCCGATGAAGCCGTAAAAACGATATCCTCGTCCTCCGCCGCGACCTCGATCGCCATGCCAAGTTCATCCGCAAGCCGTGCGGCGTAATAAGGCAGGATGGTGCGCGGATCGAGATCGTCAAGCGCATTGCCCGCGAGAATGCCCGGCACGCCGTCCGGGATGCGCGCATTGCGCCCGGAGCAGCACACGCTCAGCATCGGCGTTCCCTCGTCATCCGACACATCCACCTCGACGTCCCCGCCCATTGGCACCGACGGCAGCGAGATGGCGATCATGATCATCAAGAGCCGAGCGTGGGTCTTCTCAAGCTGAATATCGCCCGGCGCGTGCCAATGCAGCCGGTGCCGGCCCTCCTCGACATAGCTACGCGCAATCCGCTCCGCCTGTGCGATGTCGATCGCCTGGCCCATGCCCGAAGACGCGCCGAACGCAAGCCGCGCGAATTCCAGCCGCGTCCACGCCGCCTGCGCGCTCGACAGGATCACCTCCTGCGCGTAGGCGCGAGTTTCCTCGTCAGTTTCCTCTTCCAGCAGTTCAAGACCGTTATTGATCGCCCCGATCGGGCCGACAAGATCGTGGCAGATCCGGCTTGCCATGAATGCCGTTAATTGAATGTCAGCCAACACCGGCTTGACCGTCATCACGCCTCCTCTCAATTCGTCACTGCGCCCCGGCAGAATAACGTGTGACGCGTTTTGTCGGCTTTGTAAAATATGCTGGCTCCGCACGATGAAATCCCCGTCAAATTTCTATGTGATCGACATCGGCCGGAGCAACGCCTTGCTGAAGCGTCCACTCCGCCACCCACCCGCAAACCTGTTGCAGCTTAAGATTGTATAGATGATTTGCAGCCGTCTCCAAAGGGCATTCGCGGGAGACCGGCCATCTTCATTCAAAGCGCTGTATGAATTGACTTTTGTCCTGTCTAGGGCGTGGATAATCGGCACGATTGCGCCTGCACGTTAGGCGCGAATCATCTCTGGCGCGAGTCGTTCGCTTGGCTGTTGCAGCGCAAGCTGATAAGGCTGGCCGCGCTTATTTCACACCGTGGCACGAGAGGCTGAGCGCATGACCATCGACGACAGCCAGAATGGCTTTTACCGGCTGGCGCCCGCCCTGTTCGAGACCGTCCAGCGTGCCGGGCGGGCGATTCTCGACATCTACGCTGGCGGGATCGAGGTGCGTCGCAAGGATGACGCCAGCCCCGTGACCGACGCCGACGAGGCCGCCGAGAAGATTATCCTCGCCGATCTGGCGCGGCTGGCGCCCGATGTGCCCGTCATCGCCGAGGAGGCGGTGTCCGCCGGGAACGTCCCTGCGGCCGGCGATCTGTTCTTTCTGGTCGATCCGCTCGACGGCACCAAGGAGTTCGTCAGTGGCTCCGGCGAGTTCACGGTCAACATCGCTCTGGTGAGGAATGGCGTCCCACGTATCGGGATCATTTATGCGCCCGCGCTCGGCGACATCTATCTCACGCTTGCGCCAGATCGCGCCGTGAAGGCACACGTTTCGCAGGACGCGGTCGCGACGCTGGCGGAAACGCCGCTGGAAGCCCTCCAGACGCGCGCCCCGGCGCCCGGATGCCTGACCGCGGCGGCCAGCCGCTCGCACATGAACGCGGAGACACGCGCGTTTCTCGAAGCCCACCGGATCACCGACACTCACAGCGCCGGTTCCTCGCTCAAGTTCTGCACGCTCGCTGCCGCCCTGGCCGATGTCTATCCCCGGCTCGGGCCCACCAGCGAATGGGACACCGCTGCAGGCGACGCAATCCTGCGCGCAGCAGGTGGCGTGGTCCTCACCGAAGACGGCTCGCCCCTGCGCTACGGCAAGGCGCAGACCGGTTTTCTCAACCCCGGCTTCATCGCCTGGGGCCGTCCGCCCGCGGCCTGAGCACACAAATCCCCGTGAGGCAAGCGACCACGGCTGCATTGCGGCAGGCTTTAGCCACAGTTTACCATTATCCGAAAAACTCACGAATGATTGCCGATTCGCGGGCGCGCCGGCGTGCGCAAGAAAAAAATGCGAACCGGCCCGCACAGGAGATCTTCCAATGACGGGGTTCGTCAGACTGCTAGCGGTCATGGCCTTCGCAACGACGATTTCGGCATTGGCTTTCCCTGCCGATGCGCAGCAGATACAACTTGCCCAGAGCGGACAGCAGCAGGAGGACTACCTGCCGCCTTGGCAGGGGGAAGACGCCGAAGATGCGCCGGAAGAGGGCGATATCGGAAGCCGCGACGGTTACGAGCCACCGGAAGACAAGGCGCGCGATCGCTACCGCGAACCCGACGACCGCCCGCGCCACGCAAGGCGCTACGAGCACGAACCGTCCGCACCGCCTCCCAACCGCCCGCGCTATCGCAGCGAGTTCGACGACGATGAACACTTCACGGTGGACGAGATCGTTGACGCCGGGCACCGCTTCTTCGGTACGGTGACCGAGGGGCTGGCAAGCGTCGTTGAGTACGCGTTCCAGAATCAAGGCTATCCGAACGGCTATATCCTCGGGGAGGAAGCCGGAGGAGCTTTCGTGGCCGGGCTGCGCTACGGCGAGGGAACGCTTTACACAAAGCATATCGGCCGCCACAGCGTATTCTGGCAGGGCCCTTCGATCGGCTATGATTTCGGCGGCGAAGGCTCAAAGACCATGATCCTGGTCTATGACATCCAGCACCCGGAAGAAATCTACCGCCGATATGCCGGAGTGGATGGCTCGGCCTATCTTGTCGGTGGCGCCGGGATCACCTTCCAGCGCCGTGGGCCGGTGGTGCTGGCGCCGATCCGCTCGGGCGTTGGCCTGAGACTCGGTGCAAATGTCGGCTATCTCAAATATACCCGCGAGCCGACGTGGAACCCGTTCTGACGGCCCACATCTGCGCGGTTCGGCGGCCACCCAGCAACAGTCTTCTTGTGCATACCGGCATTATCCTGCAAGAAGATGGTGACTGCGGGGGCATGGTGTGGACGTCCCTGCCCTGACGCCGCGCGCGCGTCCAGTGGAGTTGTGATGCCTGATCGGAGAGCTGCACAGACATGATTCAGTCCATCATGCTTGTCGCTCTGGGCTTCCTGATTGCGACGCTGTGTGCACTTCTGCTCGCCCCGTCGTTCTGGCGGCGCGCCGAGCGGCTCACGACGCAGCGGCTCGAACGCAGCATGCCGATGTCGATCGCCGACACCGAGGCCGACCGCGATCAGCTTCGCGCCAGCTATGCCATCATCATCCGCCGCCTTGAGGCCGCCTTGTCACAGGAGAAGCTGCGCTCGGCCCGCCAGTTGGTGAAGATAAGCCGGCTGGAGATGCAGATCGCCCAGCTCAATGAGACCGCCGCCAAACTCAGTGGCCAGCTCGACGCGGAGCACAACGCCGCATCGGTTCTGAGGCGGACCATTGCGACACGCGTGCCGGAGTTGCGCAATGCGGCGCAAGGCGCCCGGCAACTCGTGCATGTGCGCGACCATGAGATCACGAGCATCGTCAACCGGCTGCGCCAGCGCGAGGAGGCCCTCGCCGTCGCCCAGCGAACCACCGATATGCAGCAGGCGGAAATCGCCCGGCTGCGCCAGGCCATGGAGATGTCAGGCGCGCAGAATGCGGGACGCTTCAAATTGCGCCCGACGCAGTGGAGCATCCACGATTACCGCGCCGAATACGACCGGCTGAACGTGGAACTGTCCAAGCTGCGCGAGCGCCTTTCGGTCGCCTATGACCGCGAGGCCAATCAGGTCAAGCAGTTGCGGACCGAACTTCAGCAGCTTGCAGACCAGATCGTGACGGCATCCGCCACGCTTCCCGAGCGCGAGGCACCGCGCGCCATTACCGCCGGGAGTGCGTATGAGGAGGAAGACGCGGTGAGCGGAAACGATATTGCCGCGGCGCGCTCCATCGACGCAATCCTCTCCGACGATTCCGGCACATCGACCCAGATGCCGGCCCTTCGCGCCTCAACCCCGGCAGAATACGGAGCCGAAAGGGGTGGCAAACGTGGCGGCCTGCTGTCGTCTGCGCTCTCGCCGAAGCGGCTGGCACGCGGCGCGGCCGCGACGATTGCGGGACTGGCCGGCGGAAAAACGGATACTTCAGCCCCCAGATCGGGTCCGTCGGACAAAGGCCATCCGTCGCCCGAGGGAAATGAGCGTCCGATGAAACGCCTGAGCGCGGCGGAACTGCTGGGCGGTGCAGCAGCGGCGCGGCGTGAGTCGCCGCCCGAAAGCCCGGCCACCGGTTCTGATCCCCAGCCGGCCGGAAGTAATGATAGCCGGGGTGAAGCCATGAGCGTGACCGGGGAGACGAACGAAGCAGCCCCGGAAAAACAGGCCGCGTCTGCTACCGGTGAAGCCACGCATCAGGGGGCGGAAGATGCCGGCTCTTCCCCGTCGGCACAGTCCTCCGAAACGGCAAGTGCTGACAGTCTTTATGATGTTCTGCGTGCTGCCAAGCCGTCGTCACCTCGCCCCGGCGTTTCGAATGAGACGCAGGGGATGGCGACCGCCGATGACAAAGACGCCGGCGATACAGCACATGACGAGAAGGTAGACGCCGCCAACGGACCTGACCTCACTTCCCCGGAAAGCGCCGAGGCTGACACTCCCGATGAAGCGGCTGATACGGTTGCGCCGGACACGACCTCAGGCAGTGCCGGTCGCGAAGCTGAGAACGGAGGCCACGCATCGGCCAATGGTCACGACCGCGACGACGTGAGAGAGGACGAGCCAGCAGCATCGTTGCTGGACCGGCTGAAACAGATTCCCGAAACCCCGTCGCGCTGAGTCAGCACGTCATGCCCGCAGCCGGCTCCGTTTTCTCCCGCCAAACACGGGCCGTGTTATGCTGAACGTCATTGATCTCAAGATAAGCATCCGCTTATCCACTTCCCATACAACATATGGAAAATTTAGCGACTTTCCTTGACCTCAGCGAATCAGTATTCTCTTGTCTCTAGGGGGCCTGACTCAATTATATTTTTCCGGCCCGCAGGTGCAGACATCCTGGCCATCATACCAACACCAAACGGCTGGCGAGGAGATATGCACAGGCATCGGGGACAGATGCGGCAACACTGATTTCCCCGCCGGAAAATTGTTCTCTCAGGCTAGCGCGTCGTGACTGGACACTCGCGGCGGGGCGGAGTTTTTGCGTTATTCAATATTTCCAAGCCGGACGCATATTCAGCGGCCGGCACAGTGATTCGTGCGCCTTGAAAAGCCTTCGCCAGGCCCCCGGAAGCAATATGCCGCAACGCGGCAAACAGGGGGCTGTTGAACATGAGACATGTTTTTGGTGTTCTGGGGGTGCTGGCAGCTGGAACACTGCTGCTGGTGTCGGCTGCGATGAACTGGCGCTTCGGCTATAGCCTCGGAAAGACCGAGTTCGACGCGACCATTTACGGCACGGCAAGCGCCGCTGCCGATGTGCTGAAGGCGCTGATCCCCTTCCTGATCCTGCTCGCGGTTCGCGCGCGCAACTGGTCGCAGGCGCTGGGCGGCATCCTGCTGCTGGCGATCTGCTCGTCCTATTCGCTGACCTCCTCGCTGGGCTTTGCTGCTCTGAACCGCGCCGACACCGTTAGCGAACGCGCCGTGAGCGCGGCCGCCTACAAGGACCTGCGCGCGGAGATGGACTACTTGCGCAAACAGATTGGCCAGCTTCCCGAGCATCGTCCGGCAGGCGTTGTAACCGGCCATATCGACAAGATGAAGCAGCACCGCCGCTGGGACTCGACCAGCGGCTGCACCAACGCCACGGTGACCCCGAGCATCGAATACTGCCGCGAGTTCCACCTGCTCGAAGCCGAGCTTGCAGCCGCAACCAGGGCAGCGGAACTCGATCAGCGGATCAGCGCCGTACGCAGCGGCCTGATGGAGGCGCGCACCGCGGGGCCGAGCACGGAAGCCGATCCGCAGGCAGCGATCCTCTCGACGATATCCGGGCTTGGCACTGACAAGATCCAGCTTGGCCTGACGATCCTCGTGTCGCTGCTGGTCGAAGCAGGGTCCGCGCTCGGCTTCTTCGTCGCGCTCAGCCACTGGCGCATCCTGGATGAAAAGACGCTCGGGCTGCCCGTGCCGGTTCAGGCATCCACAAAGACGTTGCCCGCCCTGACCGCGCCGGACGAGGCGGAACTGCCCTATGAAAAGAGCGACGTCGAGCTGTATTTCGACGAACGCATCGACGAGGCGAAGGAATCCAGCGTCACCGCGCTAGCGTTGTTCGAGGACTACTGCAACTGGTGCGACCTGAAGGACAAGACGCCGGTCAGCCTGCCGATTTTCGGGCGGCAGTTCGCCGATCTGGGTGTCCAGAAGGCCAAGATCGGCGGGCGCATCCGCTATATCGGCATCCGCTTGCTGGCCGAAGACGGCGGGGAAGCCGAGAAGGGGAGCGACGAAGCCTTCGCGTGAGCCAGATCTGTGGATGAACGCCGCACGTACCGCGCACTTTGACGCGCCCCGCTTGCGTGTCGCGCCCGGACCGCCGATCCTCTGCGCCGGTCTGGGTGCGCTTTCTGGAGGGTTCGTTGCATCTCATCAAGCTGTGCGTAGGCATCGACAGCATCGACGAGTTGGAGCGGCATATCGCCCGGCGCGCGGCGCGCGGGGAGATCGTCCACGGCACGCGCCAGACCCCGCGCCAGCACGATGCAGTGCTCGATGGCGGCTCGCTTTATTGGGTCATCAAGGGGCTGATCCAGGCACGCCAGCCGATCCGCGATCTGCGCGCCGAGACCGACGCCGAAGGCCGCGGCCTGTGCGCCATCGTGCTCGCGCCCGAGTTGGTCCCGGTCACCCCGCGCCGCCGCCGCCCGTTCCAGGGCTGGCGCTATCTGAAGCCCGAGGATGCGCCGCCCGATCTGGCCATCGGCGCCAATGACGACATCCCGCCCGCCATGCGCGCGGCGCTCGCCGAACTCGCGCTGATCTAG
>CAZYYQ010000098.1:0-7422 GCA_964651275.1 uncultured Hyphomicrobiaceae bacterium
CTAGCCGTGTGATCGAAGCGGACACTCGGACACGGTTTCCTTGGAGATCGTGGCGGCGTACTGGCTCGCACGCCGCGCGCCGTCAGAAAACGGAAACGATGATGACAAGCACCAAGACCGCGGCGACAAACGCCATGCCGGACTTGTTGAACGGCGACTGCTCCGACCACCACTCAATGAATTTCATCGCAATCTCCTTGTAATCTCAATGCTAATTCTGGCCGGCAGCCCAAACGATATAGGGTTACTATACCCGAATGCGCAAGACGACGCGATGACAGCCCCGTTGTCTTGGAAAAAATCGGGCGCAGGCCATCCCGGAATGGATGCCCGGCTTGGGCCGCGCGTCAGGCAGGAGCCGGTGCGCGGGCCGCGAATGCGCTTGCAACCAGGGCGACGACCGCCACGCCCGCGGCTCCGGCGAGAACATAAGCTTCCGCGCTGCCCATCGCATGTGCCGTCGCTGTGCTCATCACTGCCCAGCCCAGCGGGATCAACGCCAGGGGCCAACGCCAGGCGCCAGAGACAGCGATGAGCGCGCCGAGCGTAGCCAGCGCCATTGGATCAGGCGTGAGTGCGAAAAACTCCGCCTCGCGCCAGTCACGCCCCAGCGCGATGCCAGCAAGCGGCAGGACGACAAGCGCGAACGCAAAGACGGCAACTCCCGTCGCGCGCGCCCATCCCGCACCGGGACGAAGACCGCCCGGCCAGATCGCGGCGAGCAGCAGCAGGCCCGCCTGCGCCGCGAACGCCCATGCGAACCCTTCAGCCGCCCAGTTGATGGTCGCGTAGCGCTGAAGATGGAAGCCGTAGGCGACCCATGCCCACATCGCGGCAAGAACCGTGAACATCGCAACAATCTGCGCCGGCCGGCCGATCATCACCGGGCGCAGCATGGCGATGCCAAATGCACCAGCCAGGATATGAACCGGCCAGATATCGCCATGATAGAGCGCGAACAGCCGAAGATAGGTCTCACGCGAAAACAGCAGCATGTCTTCAAGCGGATAGCCGAGCAGTTGTTCCATCTGGATATCCTTCAGCCGCGTTGAAGGCGGGCTTGGCGAGCCGACAATTGAGCAGTCTACAGGCTTTCGATGTAAGCGGCCATGCGCTTGCGCAATTCCGGATCAGGCAGGCGGCCATGCAGCGCGCCCATGTTCTCCAACATGTGGTCGACGCGCGTGGTCGCGGGGATCGCACAGGTCAGCGCCGGATGCGAGATGATGAACTTGAGGAAAAACTGCGCCCAGTTGGACGCGTCGAAGTCTCCGATCCACTCGGGCAGCGGTTCGCGTTGATAGCGATCGAACAGAGCGCCACGCCGGAACGGCCGGTTGGCGATAACCGCAATGCCGCGCTCGCGCGCCAGCGGCAGCAGCCGCCGCTCAGCCGCGCGGTCAACCACGTTGTAGGTGAGTTGGACGAAATCGAGCGGCTGGGTCTGCATGATCCGCTCAAGCTCGCGATGGCGCCGGCCATGCGAGGTGGTCACGCCGATATAGCGGATCCGCCCGGCTTCCTTCATCTCCTGGAGCGTCGCGAGATGCTCCTCCCACGAGACCAGGTTGTGCACCTGCATGAGATCGAACGGCTTGACGCCCCATAGCCGCTCCGAGGTCGCAACCTGTTTCTCTGCGTCATCGCCAAATGGCGTCCACACCTTGGTCGCGGAGAACAGCCCCGGCTGCTCCCCCAGATTGCGCAGGCCATAGCCGATGACTTCTTCGGATGAACCATACATCGGCGATGAGTCGATCATGCCGCCGCCCTGCTCGAAGAAGTTGCGCAGCACTTCGGTTCTTGCGTCGCGCGCTTTTCTGTCCTCCCCGACATTGAAGGTGATCCAGGTGCCCATGCCGATCGCGGGGATCGCTTCCCCGGTTGCGGGGATGGTCTTGGTGCGCAGTGTCCCCGCCCACGCGGGCACGCCCGGCACGAGCGAAGCGGCCAAGGCAGCCCCGGAGGTAGCGACGAAATCGCGGCGTGACAGATCCGGCATCCGGTAAACCGTCTTTGGGTTGTTGTCCTCTGCGTGGGAGATTGTGAGCGGAACAGACGCGATCAAGGCGCTGCCAGCCCGCACCGGACGCCTCCGGAATCTATGAGCGTTAAGACGCTAGCGGTCGCGGCAGTGGTGGGCCCGGCAGGACTCGAACCTGCAACCAGACGGTTATGAGCCGTCGGCTCTAACCAATTGAGCTACGGGCCCGGAAGTCGGCGAACGCTCGACTCTACCGTAAATTTGGCTTATGCGCTAAACCAACGGCGTTCATTTGGCAACTGGCGCAGCCGCGCCCCGACAAAGTCCGTATGCGCAGCGCCAGCAATCAGACCGTCTCTATGGAAGGACCCCATGACCCTCCGCATTTCAAGCCTTTTTCCCATTTTCGCGATCACTCTTGGGTTGTTTGTCATGACTGGATATGCCAGCGCCGAATCCCACACCGCGGATGGCGAGAAACGCACCCTCACGCTCAGTGCCAGCGGCAGCGTCAATGTGCGTCCTGACACCGCGCATATTTCCGTGGGCGTGATCAGCGAAGCCGACAATGCGCGCGACGCGCTAGACCAGAACAACGGTGCGATGACCCAAGTCATCGACGCGCTGAAGGAAAAGAACATCGCCAGCCGGGATATCCAGACGACCAATTTCGCCGTGCATCCGCGCTACAAGCATTTCAAGGATGGCCAGCCCTCGGTGATCTCGGGTTACCGCGTCGTGAATTCGGTGCGCATCACCGTGCGCGATATTGCAAGGCTCGGCGAAGTGCTCGACAAGGTGGTCGGCCTCAGCTCGAACCAGATCGGCGGTATCAGCTTTTCCGTCAGCGACACCGAAGCGTTGATGGATCAGGCGCGCGCCAAGGCAATCGAAACAGCCCGCAAGCGGGCCCAGCTCTATGCCGATGCAGCCGGCGCAGCCATCGGCAAGGTTCTCCGGATCGAGGAAGTCACCTCGGAAACCGGCCCCGAGCCTCGCTATCGCGCACTCGCTGCCAAGAGCGAAGCCGAAGTCCCGATAGAGGCGGGCGAAACCGAGATCTCGGTGCGCGTGCGCGTCGTCTGGTCACTAGCCGACCGGGGCTGAAGCGAACGGCGGCGCGCAAAACACTGTTTCCCAAGCCAGCCAACGGCTTGTAAGCTGGTCTTTTGAGAGCATCCGCTCCGCGCTCGCGCGGGGCGAGCGGCCGACACCGGGAAACGCAAAATGCGCCATGATTGACGGCTGGGTCATCATAGCGGCAGCCACCGCCTATTTGGGAATTTTGTTCGCAGTTGCCTACTATGGCGACTTCAACGCCCAGAAACGCCCGGCGCGGCGCAGCCGCCCGGCGATCTATGCACTGTCGCTCGCGGTCTATTGCACTTCCTGGACCTTCTTCGGCAGCATCGGCCTGTCCGCGCGAACCGGGCTCGACTTCCTGCCGGTGTACATCGGCCCGATCATCGTGTTGGCCTTGGGCATGCCGTTGATCAGCCGCATCATCCGCATCGCCAAGACCCAGAACATCACCTCGGTCGCGGACTTCCTAGCCGCGCGCTATGGCAAAAGCGCACCACTTGCTGCTGCCGTCACAGTCCTGATCGTCATGGGCACCCTGCCCTATCTTGCGCTGCAACTCGAAGCCGTGGCGGTTTCGGTCAAGACCATGATGGGGCCGGTCACGCCGTTCAGCGGCGCAGCCGCGCAATCAGGCCAGTTCGACATTGCCTTCATCATCGCGGTGCTGATGGCGGTGTTCGCGATCCTGTTCGGTACCCGCCATATCGACGCGACGGAACATCAGGAAGGGCTGATGCTCGCGATCGCGATGGAGTCGCTCGTCAAGCTATTCGCGTTCGTCATCGTCGGCGCCTACATCACCTTCGTCATCATGGGCGGCATCGGCCCGCTTCTGGTGCGGGCCGCCGCCGACGCGCAGATCGTCGACCTTTTCAGCCGCGGCTTTTCCGGCGGCACATGGATGACCATCACGCTGCTGAGTGCGACCTGCATCATCCTGCTGCCGCGCCAGTTCCATGTCATGGTAGTGGAAAACAACACGCCGGAGGAAGTACGCCGCGCCTCATGGCTGTTCCCGCTTTATCTGGTGCTCATCAACCTTTTCGTTGTCCCGGTGGCCATTGCCGGGCTGCTGATCTTCGGGCAGGGGGGCACCGATGCCGACATGTATCTCCTGTCGGTGCCGCTGTCGCAGGGTGCTTATACAATCAGCATGATCGCTTTCCTCGGCGGGCTGTCGGCGGCCACCGCGATGGTGATTGTGGCCTCGGTCGCGCTCTCGATCATGATCTGCAACGATCTTGTCGTGCCGCTGATCCTTCAGCGCCGGCGCATCACCGTGTTCGACCGGGAGGACATGGGCAAGGTGCTGCTGCACATCCGGCGTGGCGCGATTTTCGTGGTGCTGCTGCTTACCTACATGTTCTATCGGATGATCGGCGGCTCCTCCGCGCTGGCCGAAATCGGACTGTTGTCCTTTGCCGCGATCGCGCAGCTCGGTCCGGCCTTCTTCGGCGGTCTGATGTGGCGCGGGGCGACAGCGCGCGGCGCGATGGCAGGCATCCTCTTCGGCTATCTGGTCTGGGCTTATACCCTGCTGGTGCCATTCCTCGCGAAGTCAGGGGTCATCGGCATTGATCTGATAGAGAACGGTCCCTTCGGCATCGCGCTGTTGAAGCCGCAGATGCTATTCAACATGAGCTTCGAGCCGCTCACCCACGGCGTGTTCTGGAGCCTGATTTTCAACATCTTCGCCTACGTCTTCTTTTCTCTGCTGCGCGCGCCCGAGCCGATCGAGCGGTTGCAGGCGACGAGCTTCATCGACGAGCGTCGGAGCCCTCAGGCCCACGGCTTCCGCCCGTGGCGCGAGACGGTGATTGTCTCCGACCTGCACGCCACCGTCGCACGCTACCTCGGCGACGAGCGCACAACGCGCTGCTTCCAGGACTATGCCAAGCGGCGCGGCACACGCCTGTCGAGCAATGCCATCGCGGACATTCACTGGGTCCGCTTCTCGGAAAAGCTGCTCGCCAGCGCCATCGGCGCGGCATCGTCCCGGCTGGTATTCTCGCTCGCGCTGCGCCGCCATGACGTCGGCGACACGTCGGCGCTGAAGCTCCTCGATGATGCATCCGAAGCGATCCAGTATAACCGCGACCTGCTGCAACAGGCGCTCGACCAGGTCGGCCAGGGCATCGCCGTGTTCGACAAGGACATGAGGCTGATCTGCTGGAACCGGCAATTCCGGGATATCCTGCGCCTTCCGCCCGAAATCGGTCAGATCGGAGTGACCCTCGACCAGATTGTACGGGTCAGCGCGCAGTCAGGCGATCTCGGGCCGGGCGAGGTTGAAAGCATCGTTGCCGACCGCTTGCGCAAATACGTCGTCACAATGGAGACATTCCAGGAGCGGCTGCACCGTGACCAGCGCGTGATCGAGATCCGGACCAATGCCATGCCTCAGGGCGGGATCGTCACCTCGATCACCGACATCACCGACCGGGTGGCCGCCGCCGAAGCGCTGGCGCGTTCGAAATCCGACCTCGAACTGCGCGTGAAAGAGCGCACGGCGGAACTGACCAAGCTCAACGAGGCGCTGAAAGAGGCCAAGGCCCGCGCCGACGAGGCCAATCTCGACAAGACCCGCTTCCTCGCCGCGGCCAGCCACGACATCCTCCAGCCGCTCAATGCCGCACGGCTTTATGCCACCAGCCTCGTGGAGCGCGACGAGGGCGGCGAAGCCGGACGTCTGGCCGGCAATATCGACGCGGCGCTGACGGCGGTGGAAGACATTCTCAACACGCTGCTCGACATTTCGCGGCTCGATACCGGCGCGTTGCGCCCGGAGTTCGGCACGGTCTCGGTCAATGATCTGCTTCAGCAGCTGAAGCTGGAATTCGAGCCTCTGGCGCAGGAACGCGGCCTTTCGCTGGTGGTGATGCCGTCCTCCATCTGGGTGCGGTCCGACGTGAGGCTGTTGCGCCGGGTGCTGCAGAACCTTGTCTCCAACGCGATCAAGTACACCGAACTCGGCCGCGTAATGGTGGGCTGCCGCCGCGTCGGCGGATGCGTGCGCATCGAGGTGCATGACACCGGGCCGGGCATCCCGATGGCGCAGCAAACACTGGTGTTCAAGGAGTTCTTGCGCCTTGACCAGCATGCCTCCAGCGTTCGCGGGCTCGGGCTCGGGCTTTCGATCGTGGAGCGCATGGGCCGCGTGCTGGCGCACCCGATACGCCTGAAATCCCAGCCTGGCATTGGCTCAGTGTTCTCCGTGACGGTTCCGGTCGCCGAACCGGCAGAACTTCGCACGCTGCCGCCGGCAGAGCAGCAGCGTGCGTTTGGCGATATGCATGGCGTCTGCGTGTTGTGCATCGACAACGAGCCGGCGATCCTTGAGGGCATGGAAGTGCTGCTCAGCAGCTGGGGCTGCGAGGTCGTCACTGCCATAGACGCCAGCGAGGCGCTAGCGTCGCTTCAAGCGCGCCAGATCACACCCCATCTCATCATTGCGGACTATCATCTCAACCATGGCTCCGGCTGCGAGGCAGTCGCGCTTCTGTGCGACAGGCTGGACCGGAATATTGCTGGTGTGATTGTCACGGCGGATCGATCCCCGGAAGTCCAGGAAGAGGTGCGCGCGGCGGATTACCGGCTGCTGCGCAAGCCGGTAAAGCCGGCAGCATTACGCGCAGCGATCGCACAGGTGCGGGTGCCGGGCATTGCCGCAGAGTAGCACCTCCTGGAAAAGACTGCGGTGCTGGCGATCCGCCGCGACGGCGTGTTATATCGCCGACTCAATCAGAACTCAGAGCACTTTCAGCAAAAGTGGGGACCGGTTTTGCGTCTGGAGCCAAAGGCGGGCGCGAAGCGACCAAACTGCGACAATGCAACAACTAGGAGCCTGTAACGCAATTCGGTTTGCAATTTACAGGCTCGGATTAAGCGGAGACCGAACAAGCCCATGGCGCAACAGTATTTCTATGTCCTCAACGGCCTGACGAAGAGCTATCCCGGCTCCAAGCCGGTGCTCAACAACATCTCGCTGTCGTTCCTGCCCGGCGCGAAGATCGGCATCGTCGGCGTCAACGGCGCGGGCAAATCGACGCTGATGCGCATCATGGCCGGGCTGGACACCGAATTCACCGGCGAAGCCTGGGCCGCGGACGGCGTGCGCGTGGGCTACCTGCCGCAGGAGCCGCAGCTCGACGAGACGAAAGACGTGATGGGCAACGTCATGGAGGGCGTGGCGGACAAGAAGGCCAAGCTCGACCGCTTCAACGAACTGGCGATGGACTATTCCGACGAGACCGCCGACGAGATGGCCGCGCTGCAGGACGAGATCGACCGGCTCGACCTGTGGGACCTCGACGCGCAGGTGGAACAGGCGATGGACGCGCTGCGCTGCCCGCCGG
>CAZYYQ010000099.1:0-7401 GCA_964651275.1 uncultured Hyphomicrobiaceae bacterium
ACTTCATCAACCTGTTCATCATGCTGCTGTCGCTGTTCGGCAACCGCGAATAGCAAGACATGCGCCCGGTTGGCGGGCGGTACCATTGAAACACGGTCGGAAGAAGGGGCTGGCGACGGCCCCTTTTTTCATGCGCGATGTATGGTGGGAGTTCGCGCCGCCATCTGGCCCGTCAGGCGGTCGAGCCTTTCTCAGAAGATGTGGAAACCGGGTCCCGACTAACAACCCGCGCAAACCCAGAGGCATGGAGGGCACGCCCGGCTCTCTCGGCACGGGAGCAGCTATAGAGTCCGCTCAAGGATGACTGAATCGCCAAGTTATAATCTGTGCAATGAAAACGGACTCGCTGAACAGGCACTAGAAGCGAAGAACGCGCAGCCATCGCGCGATGTTGATCAGGCTTATGAACGCACCCGCGACATAGGTCAGCGCCGCTGCGCGGAGGATGCCGCGCGCAGCCGGCATGTCGCGTTCGGGGATATATTGCCCGGCGCGGAGCACGGGCAGAGCACGCTTGAAGCTGGCATCGAATTCAACCGGTAGCGTGGTGAGATGCACCAGCACGGTGAAGCCGATCAGCATTAGCCCGGCGGCGATCTGGAAGAGCATTCCGGCCGGGTGCTTGATGACCACGGCCATGATCGGGGCCGCGATCATCACGAATGCGCCGACGCGTTCTACCACCGCCCCGGTCTTCGCCAGCCGCGTGCGCGCGACCAGGGGCGGATAGCGGGTGGCATCCTGCATGGCGTGGCCGACCTCGTGCGCGGCGACAGTAACGGCGGTGAGCGAGCGTCCCGAGAAATTGCCCGGCGAGAGGCGTACGACCTTGTCCTGCGGGTCGTAGTGGTCGCCGATTTGCGTTTCCTCGACGCGGACCTCGTGCAGCTTCATCTCGTCGAGCAGGTGCCGGGCGAACTCGCCGCCGGTGCCGGGGAAGTCGGGCCGGTCGGCGCTGTGCCGCGCCATGACGGCGCGCACCCAGAACTGCGGCAGAGACGCCAGAGCGAGCAGTATGAGCAGCGCGAGCAAGCCGACGATCACCGCTTTGCTTCTCCGGGATGTTTCCGCCGTTTGGCCTTGGTCATTTCAGGAAAATGCTCTATGCGGGCGGCAAACGCCCTAATGAGCGCAAACAGTGGGAGGGCGGAACCGAGGCTCCGTCCCACAAAGTCAGTGGAGGCTGACCACCCGAAGTTCCTGCTCGCGCGCGTTCGCCAGCGCGCCCGGATGGCTGTCCGAAAGCGCAATCGGCGTGCCGTCTGCCGCGTGCAGGGCATACAGATCCACCCCTTCCGGCACATCCTCAAGCTGAGGAAACAGCTTCTTCATTTCTCTGGCCTTCACCGCCTTGATATAGGCGATCTCACCGCCGCCGAGGAACGCGAATTCCTGGGCGCTCATGGCCCTGTCGTGCTGTTCCGTATTTACCGGATGGTTCGCCATTGCAACACTCCTCTTTCTAGCCGGAAGCGCATGGTCCTCATACAGACAGCGTTACCGCCGTCCGGGCAGTCGACTTTCCTCAGCAAAACCAGTATAGCTGGATTCCACCGGGTCTGCATCGACCTGAGACAGGCCCTGCCGTCGCATGCCTCACGCATCCGGACTCGGGGTCGTGATGGCGATGCGCCGCGTCGCGTGCTCGGCCCTGGGCCGCACAAGCTCGATCGTCAGCAAACCGTTTTCCAGCATCGCGCCTTCGACCTCGATTCCCGAATCGAGCACGAAATGGCGCTGAAACTGCCGGGATGCGATGCCCCGATGAAGGAACGTCTTGCTGCTATCGTCGCTCTGCGCGCCCGACACCGTCAGGCGGTTGCCCTGCACCGTGACTTCGAGCTGTTCCGGCGTGAAGCCGGCCACGGCGAGCGTAATCCAGATAGCATCATCCCCGTCCCGTCCGCGTTTGCTGTGCTCGATGTTATACGGCGGATAGCTCTCCCCGCCGCCTTTCGGCTGCCGGCTGACGACCTGGTCTATCTCGTCGAAACCGAGGAAAAGCGGGCTGCCGAAAACCGACATACGCGACATATGGAAGCCCCCGTTCTTGCTGAGCGGCCATGCGCTTCATGTGTCTGGACGCCGCATCGGCGCACGTCCTCCCGGTCCATTATGGCACCGGATATAAACGAGGATATGGGCGCTGATGAAACCGTTTCAAGCTGGTACGCAGCCGGTGCGATTTTGGCGGCAAGCGCGTTGCGCGCCGGGCCGCGGATGCCTATTGTCCTGCCCAAGCTCATCGAACTCTTTGCGCACACTCACGGGGATCGACAGATGGAATATGGACCTGCGCCAAGGCATCAGACCGTGGCCGTCAATGTCGGCGATGTGACCGTGGGCGGCGGCGCGCCCGTCGTTGTCCAGTCGATGACCAACACCGATACAGCGGATGTAGATGGCACGGTCGCGCAGGTGGCCGAACTGGCGCGGGCGGGGTCCGAGATCGTGCGGATCACCGTCGATCGCGACGAAGCCGCGGCCGCGGTCCCGCATATCCGCGATCGCCTGATGGTGCGCGGCGTGGATGTGCCGCTCGTTGGCGATTTCCACTACATCGGACACAAGCTTCTCGCAGATCACCCTGCCTGCGCCGAGGCGCTCGCCAAGTACCGCATCAACCCCGGCAATGTCGGCTTCAAGGACAAGCGCGACAGGCAGTTCTCGCAGATCATCGAGATGGCACTGCGCTACGACAAGCCGGTGCGCATCGGCGTCAACTGGGGCAGCCTCGATCAGGAGTTGCTCACGAAGTTGATGGACGAAAATGCGCAGGCCGGCTCGCCGCTGACGGCGCAGGGCGTGCTGCACGAGGCGATGGTGCAGTCCGGGCTGCTGTCAGCCGAGCGCGCGCAGGAGCTTGGCATGGGGGCGGACAGGATCGTTCTGTCCGCCAAGGTCAGCCAGGTGCAGGACCTGATTGCCGTCTACCGGATGCTCGCGGAGCGGAGCAAATACGCTCTGCATCTGGGGCTTACCGAAGCAGGCATGGGCACCAAGGGAATCGTCGCCTCCACGGCGGGGATCGGTGTGCTGCTGCAACAGGGTATCGGCGACACGATTCGCGTTTCGCTGACGCCGGCCCCGGGCGGTGCGCGGACGCAGGAGGTCGAGGTGGCGCAGCAGATCCTTCAAGTGATGGGGTTGCGCACCTTCGTGCCGGTCGTTGCGGCGTGTCCGGGCTGCGGGCGCACGACCAGCACGCTGTTTCAGGAACTGGCGCGCGACATTCAGGATCACCTCAACGCATCTATGCCGGAGTGGCGCGAGAAATATCCGGGTGTGGAAAGCCTCAATGTCGCGGTGATGGGGTGCATCGTGAATGGGCCGGGCGAGTCGAAACATGCCGATATCGGCATCAGCCTGCCGGGTACTGGTGAAAGCCCGGCCGCGCCCGTTTTCGTCGATGGCCAGAAGGTCGCGACGCTGCGTGGGCCGAAAATCGCCGATGACTTCAAGGCGATGGTGGCCGACTACATCGAGCAGCGCTTTGGCGCGGGCAGCCAAGGCAAGACCAAGCGTTCGGCCTGAACTCCGCACTGTGACAGCAGCGTCAATTGTAACTGACGCTTGGCAGCCAGGTCACGATGCCGGGAAACTCAAACACCAGCGCCAGCCCGATCAACTGCAGAATGATGAACGGCACGACGCCCTTGTAGATGTCGATCACGGTGATTTCCGGCGGCGCCACGCCCTTGATGTAGAATATCGCGAAGCCCACCGGCGGCGTCAGGAACGAGGTCTGCAGACAGACCGCGAACAGGATCGTGAACCAGACAAGGTCGAAGCCGAGTGCTTGCACCACCGGGGCGACCAGCGGCAGCACGATCAGCGTGATTTCCACCCAGTCGAGGAAGAAGCCGAGCAGGAACACGACCAGCAGGATCACGATCAGGATGCCAGTCGGCTCGAAGGGCAGGCCGAGCAGCGCCTCCTCGATCACACGGTCCCCGCCCAGCCCGCGCAACACAACCGCGAAGGCCGTTGCTCCGAGGAAGATAGCGAAGATGAACGCGCTTGTGCGCGTGGTCTGGGTTACTGATTCGCTCAGTACCTTCCAGTTGAGGCGCCGGTTGATCGCCGCCAGCAGCATCGCGCCAGCCGCCCCCACACCGGAGGCTTCGGTCGGCGTGGCGAAGCCGAAGAAGATCGAGCCAAGCACCGCGAGGATCAGCGCCGCCGTCGGGATAACGGCCTTGATGACGCCCCAGACGACGCCAGGCGTGATCTTCTCGCGGTTTGCGGGCACTGGCGCGCTTGACGGACTGACGAAGGCCAGCCCGAGCACATAAGCGACATACATCGCGCCAAGCATGAGGCCGGGGAACAGTGCGCCGAGGAACAGGTCGCCCACCGACGCATCCGGAGTGGCGAGGCGGTCGGCCATCAGCACCAGCATGATCGAGGGCGGTATCAGGATGCCAAGCGTGCCGGTCGCGCAGGATGTGCCGACTGCCAGCGACTTGGAGTAGTTGTTCTGCATCATGACAGGCAGCGACAGCATCCCGAGCAGCACCACCGATGCGCCGATGATACCCGTCGTGGCGGCGAGCAATACCCCCATCACGACCACCGTCACCGCATAGCCGCCGCGTACCGCGCCGAACATCTTCACCATGTTGTTCATCAGCTTTTCGGCGACGCCAGACTTGTCCAGCATGATGCCCATGAAGATGAACATCGGCAGGGCGACGAGTGTGATGTTTTCGACGATCGACCAGATGCGCCCGGAGAGCACGCCCAGCGAACTGCCGAAGTCAAACCAGAGATCGGCGCCGAAATACTCCACCGAGATGATGCCGATGGCGGTCCATATGACGGACGTGCCGGCGAGCACCCATGCTACGGGAAAGCCGGTGAACAGCAGTACGCCGAAAGTGGCGAACATGCCTATGACGAAATATTCTTCCAAGCCCAAAGCTCGGGTCCTCCCTCAAGAACCAATCTGCGCAAAGTTTTCAGCCGTTGTCGGGCTTTTTTAGTTTATTTGGCCAGCCGAACAGGAGCGTTGAGCATTTTGAAAGCCGTGAGATTGCCCCGACGAGCAGTAATGCGAATGCCATTGCCATGATGAACTTCAGCGCCCATCGCGCGGGAAGGCCCGCAGGCGCTTGAGATCTTTCATCTTGCTGGTAAGAGCTAAGGAAATATTCAAATGCATTATCTGCGACGATCACCAGGAACGGGATTAGCAGGAAGAGGATACCGAAGACCTCCACCCATGCCTGTCCGCGCAGCGACAGTCGCTCATGCAGCACATCCACGCGCACGTGATGGTCGCTCACCATCGTGTAAGACAGCCCGACCAGCCACGCTGCGCCCGCAAGGTGCCAGGAAATCTCCTCAAGCATCACAGACCCTTGACCGAAGGCGTAACGGCCCACGACCGAGTAGAGTATGACGCCCATCACGGCGACCCAGAGCCACGAAAACAGAAACCCCAAGCGGTCAAGAAAGGCGTCAAGCACGCTGGAAAGCCGGTTCGCGGGAAGCACGGTGGGCTGGGTCAGCGCAGGGATGGGTGGACCATCGCCCATCGGCATGGTGGGTGGTTGATTGTCTGACAATCCTGTCTCCCTGGATCGGCTGAGAGCCATGCCGGGTGCCCTTACGGCGTCGGGACGCGGGGGCAGGGGCACCCGGTGTTTGCATGCGCTCAGCGAAACCTGGATGAGCGGCCTGAATGCTCATCGTGCATCGCCGGAGCGAGTGCGGCGCTCAGTTTTTGCCCAGATCGGCAGGCAGATAAGCACGCTGATCCCAAACGTCGTAGTCTTTCTGGAAGGCCTGCTGGGATTCATAGACGCGCTTGAAGTCAGGGTCCGCCGCGGATTCCTCGGCAAGAACCTCGTCCGACACTTCCTTCAGCTTGACCAGGATGTCACGCGGGATCTGGTCGGCCTGAACGCCCTTGTCACGGAAGCCCTGCAGGACCGAACCATTCTTGTATTCGCCCTCGGTCAGGCCCATCAGGGTAGCGGCGGTGCAGGTGGTTTCTATCAAGGCCTTCTGCTGGTCGGTGGCCTTGTTCCACTCGTCCTTGTTGATGAGCATGTACGAGGCGGTGAAAGGCTGGTGCCAGCCGGGGAACAGGTTATATTTCACGACATCGTTGAAGCCGAGGATCTGGTCGATGGCCGGCATTGAGAACTCGGTTGCGTCGATGGTCCCGGTTTGTAGCGCCTGGAACAGTTCGCCGCCGGGCATCATGGTGACGGAGGCGCCGAGTTTCTCCAGCACCTTGCCGCCCAGTCCCGCGAAGCGGATCTTCATGCCCTTGTAGTCTTCGAGGCTGGTGATCGGTTTGGAATACCAGCCGGCGGTTTCCGGGCCGATGATGCCGCAAAGATGGGCGTAAACATTGAAGCCCTTGTTGGCGTAGACCTCCTGAAGCATGTCGTGACCGGGGCCTTGGAAGTACCACGCGGAGAACGCCCACGGCTTCAACCCGAATGGAACCGCAGCGAACAGCGGCACGGCCGGAACCTTGCCCTGATCATAGCCAATCCAGGTGTAGCCCGCTTCCACCTTGCCGTCAGACACGGCCTGCAAGATTTCAAACGGCGGCACCAGCTTGCTCGGCTCAAACACGCGCACCTGGACATTGCCGCCGCTGGCGGCGTCAAGCTGCTTCGCGACATACAGCGACGGCGACCCGAGGCCCGGCAGCTTGGACGCAAAGGCAATCGGCATTTTCCAGCGGATATTATCGGCGGCCGCTGTATCCACTGCGGCGCCAGTGGCCAGCAGCCCGCCAAGCGCAAGCGCGCCGGCGGCGTGTTTCAAGTTCGACGAAAACCTCATCAATACTCCTCCCGAAGCGTTACCGCGCCTTGCCGCGCGGAATACCGTTTAATTCAGATCAGGCAGTTGACGATCGCCGTGCTTTACACAGGCTTTCGCAGGCTATGGCAGGGTATCGGGAATCGCAAGCTGTCTATTGGTGGCAGACTGTTTTGTGACTCGTTCATGTTGCACTGCGCACCTATGTTGCGTCGCAGCATCAATTTGAATGGAGCGCAATGAAGCTTTTCTTGTATGGTTAAGGTTCGTTCGGGCGGAAGAAGCCCTGACACTCCATGCAACACGTATGATCTTGAGGAGGGTTGCATGACTTTTACCGATCAACTGAGGACAGCTGCGGTTGTCCTTGCATTCGCGTTTATTGCAGCGGTTCTGATCGGCATGATCTGACAAGCCGGGCGGGAAGCCCGGAAGCCGGGTCCCCAAAACAAATCCATCAAACCAAGAGGAACGCCGCGGCTGCGAGATGCTGCCGCGGCGTCTTTCCGTGGTGACCGCAACGCGACGAACGGATCACTTGAGAGAGGGTTCCAGCGCGGCAGGTGCGTCGCCGAGGGTGAGCTTGACGCCGGCATAGGCCGTGACCGGCGCGGT
>CAZYYQ010000100.1:0-7400 GCA_964651275.1 uncultured Hyphomicrobiaceae bacterium
TAGCGCGCGGCGCGCGCTTCAAACATGCGCTGGAGTTTCACCATCCCGGCAATGATGACGATGTAGAGGATGCCGGCTGCGATAATTGGCGGCAGCGGTTCGTAGGTCTGCGACGCAATTCGGTTGGTCACGCGCGTCAGGTCGACAATGCCGATCACCGCAACGGCCGGGCTTGCCTTGATCAGCAGCGTTGCTTCATTGGTCAGCGCCGGCATGGCGGCGAAGGTCATCTGAGGGAACATGATGCGGCGGAAGTATTGCGGCCGGGTCATGCCGACCGCGCGCGCGGCCTCAAGCTGCGATTTCGGGAAGGCCTGATACACCGAGCGCCAGATCTCTGCGTTGAAGCTCGCGGTGTTGAGCATCAGCGTCAGAATGCTGGCGGTGTATTTGTCGATATTGATGCCGAGGACCGGCAGCCCGACGAAGATAAACAGGACAAGCGTGACCAGCGGGGTGGCGCGCCCGAGGCTGATATAGCCTGTCACGAGTTGCGAGATCACCGGGAAGCGCGAGATCCGCGCCAGCCCCAGCGCGAGACCGAGCGGCACGCCGCCGGCGATTGCCAGCACGGATATCCAGATCGTGACCCACGCGCCTTCGAGCAGCGTCTGAAATTCGCCAGCCGTCACAGTGTCTCTCGCCTTGTCAGGAGTGATCGTTCGACGGTGGCCAGGTCAGACCCGGCCACCGCAATCTCAAGCTGGCGAAGGCTTAGTTCACCGCTGTCAGTTCCTTGAACTTCTCCACCGAGGGGATCGGCTCGCGCGGCAGGTCCGGAAACGCCTCGCCGAACCACTTCTCCTGCAACTCGGCCAGCTTTCCGCTGTCGCGCAGCTTGAGAATGAACTCGTTGATGTAGGCGAGCAGGTCCTCATTGCCCTTTGGCACCGGGTATGCGTGGAAGCCGGGGCCGGATACCGGCTGGCCGATCTCGAACTCGTCGCCGCGCTGCGAGACCACGCTCTTGGCACTGATGATCGAGTTCACAGTGTAGTCCAGCCGGCCGTTCGCCAGGTCCTCGTAGATTTCCGGATAGGAGGTATATTCGACCACCTCGCCCATGCTGCCGCCGGTCTCCTTCAGCATGGCTTCCAGTTCCGGCAGCCGCGAGAGCAGCACGCTGCCCGCCTGCACGCCGACCTTCAGGCCGGATAGGTCCGCGACGCTGTTGATGCGGTCGTCGCCCTTGCGCTTCATGTAGTAGTGCTGGGCGCTGGCGGTCGGCACGGCGAAGTCGAACACGCGCAGCCGCTCCTCGGAGATGATCGAGCCGGTGATGGCCATGTCGTATTTGCCTGCGCGCACGGAGGCCAGCAGGCCCGACCACGGCAAAATATCCTGGCGGACTTCGAAATCTGCGTGCTTCTTGAACTCCGCCACGACGTCATGGGTGAAGCCGGTCGGCTCGCCGTCCTTCATGATCTCGAACGGCGCGTAGTTGTCTTCCGTGGCGATATTGATATATCCGCGCTCCTTGATTTCCTTGAGCGAGGCGGCGTCGGCCGCCCCGGGGATCATCAAGGCGGCGAGAAGCGCCGCAGCGTAGAGGCTCAGCCGGCTCCACGCGTTTTTCCGACGGTCATTCATCTGACACTCCCTTCTGGTTGGTGAGTTTGGTTTCGGGATGGTGGGAAACGCGATCATGCGTTCGTCTCCGCAACGCGACGCATGATCAACGCCTTGGGCCGCAAATCGCTGCCGTTGGTCGGGACGATGTCCATGGGACAGGCCGACACCACGACGATCACATCCATCTCCGCGCGCAACGTCAGCCCCTCGCCCGCTCTGACTTCAGGCGGCATGATCTCAAGGGAGCCGTCAGGGCCGATCGCGACCCTCTCGAACACGTTGACGGGAGACGGAATTTCAGGCGGCGTGATTGAAAACTCGCCAAGCGCCTCGCGCATGTTGTCCACGCAAGTGCGGTGCGGGCCGGTATGGCCGAGGAGCCGGTAGCGCATCTCGTCACAGGCGGACAGCAGCAGGTCATGCGTGCCGGGCGAGGTGTCGGCGACGACGGTGAGGATCGGGCGGCGGCGGTTGGAGTAATAGGCGTCGCCGGCGCGCGGGGTAAGCCGGTCGAGGCAGGAGCGCGTATGTTCGGTGGAAAGAAACTCGCAAGGGTCGGCCTCAGCAAACGCCCACATGTCCGCGACCTGAGGCCCTTCCGCCGCGACGATATCGAGGCAGGTGCCGACTGCGACCTTCATGGCTTTTCCGGTGGTAGCCGGGATGCGAATCTCGGTCGTGTCCGCCATGCGTGCCTCACTCAATGACTTTCCTCCTCCCGCGTGATGCCAGCCCCGGCGGCCCAACGCTGAGCGCCCTGGGCCGGAAGATGGAATGTATCCCTTTTCATTTTCTGGCAGTGCAAGGGCCGTGCCAGAACACGTTTTTGTGAACGGACGAAGCCGCTTGTGCTTGTGTTATAACGCGTTTCCCGTTTGCGGCTTGTTGCGCGCGACCTGCCGAATAGATCAAACCATGGTTGCGTGAAAATCCTCCTGGGTCAAACACTTGATGTGGCGATGCTGATGGGCCTCTCATCACACAGGCATTGAAAAACATTCATAATCAAACGTATTAAATGAGATCAGTCCGGGAGGCGTTCATGACTTTAACGGATCGCAGCAGGCTCGAAGATCAGAGGTATTTCGTGGCGAGCAAGCGTAGAAGCTATTCCCCTTTACGCAAGGCTTTTTCCATTCTTGAGGTGCTCGCGCGTGAAGGGCGGCCGATGAGCGCTCCGGATATCGGTGCCGAGCTCGGGTTGACGCGCCAGACGGTTCATCGCTTCATGCAGCAACTGGAGGAGGTCGGGCTGGTGCGCCGCGATATCGAGCGTGAGCGCTACGATGTCGGGCCAGCCCTCGCCGAGCTGGGGCTGATGGCGCTGACCAATTCGCATTATGCCCGGCTGCGTCGTGTTGTGATGGAGCGGCTCGTGGCAAAGGCGCACGAAACATCCAACCTCGGCGTGCTGGACGGCTACGAAGTTGTTTATGTTGATCGCGTGGAATGCGACTGGCCATTGCGGCTGCAAATCGTGGTTGGAGGTCGCGTCCCGGCCTATTGCTCGGCGATTGGCAAGCTGTTGCTCGCCAACCTGTCGGAGCGGCGCCTGGACACCTATCTTGGTCTTTCACCGCTCGAGCGGCTTACGCCCAACACGATCTGCGATCCCGACGCTTTCCGTCACGAAATGGCGATGATCCGGGAGCGCGGCTACTCAATCAACAACCAGGAAGACATCGACGGTCTGCTAGGGGTCGCCGCCCCGGTGCGCGATGCGTCGGGTGCCGTCATCGCGGGACTGTCGCTGCATGGCCCGACCGTACGCCTGCCCGAAGACCGTGCCAAGGCGCTGGTTCCGGACCTGATGGAGGCCGCCGACGCGATGGGTGAGATGATGAAGAGATCCGCCTAATTGATGGGCAGATGGTGCCGAATTGAGCGGTCTATCCGCCGAATTGCTCAAAATTTGAGGCCTGACGTCTCGAATTTTTGTGTTACGCTGCGTTTCGGGCGGTCGTGCTGGGCATATTGGCAGCGGCAGCCTTTGATCGTGGTGATGTTAGCTTGGAACCTTCTAAAGGAGGGGCAATATGAAGTTTTTGCTGAAAATGTTTGCAGTGGTGGCGGTGCTCGCCTGCGGTTCCCTTCCCGCTTCGGCGACCGACACCATAAATTTTGGCGTGCAGCCAGCGACCATGCCGATCTATATCGCCAAGGCGGCGGGTTTCCTCGATCCCGTCGAGAAGAAGCACGACGTCAAGATCGAGTTCCGCAGTTTCTCATATGGCGCGCCGGAGAACCAGGCATTGGCGGCTGGCGAATTGCAGATCGCGTCGGCCGGCATGGGCCCTGCCATCGTGGCGGCCGCGCGCCTGCCCGCCAAACTGCTCGCCATCTCGATCCTTGAGCAGACCGCGATCCTGGTGCCCAAGGGCTCTGACGTGACGACCGTCGCCGACCTCAAGGGCAAGCGCGTCGCGTTCCCGGGCAAGGGCTCCCAGCAGTATCCGCTTCTGGTCAAGGCGCTGGCGGATGTCGGCCTCACCGTCGATGACATCGAGCTGTTCAAGACCAAAGGCTCCGATGTGCCGACGCTGCTGGCCAACAAGTCGGTGGATGCCGGCATCACCTGGGACCCGCATGTGTCCAATGCACTCGCCGCCGGTCACTCTACGGTGCTGATCAAGGCCGAGAAAATCCTGCCGATCAAGGCCGGCCACTATATCGGCAATGGCGTCTATGCGCGCGAGGATTTCATCGAGGCGCGCCCGGAACTGGTGCAGGACCTGATCACGGCAATCGTCCAGGCCATCGACCTGATCCTCAAGGACCAGGACAAGGCGATCAAGATGTGGGCCGATCAGATCGGTTTCCCGGAAGAGGTCATCCGGCTGTCGCTGGAGCAGAAGATCTCGGTCTACAATCTCGATGTTGCCCCGCAAGAAAGCACCATAAGCGCCTACACCAAGTTCCTGAAAGACGCCGAAATCCTCCAGGAAACCGACAATCCGAAGTTCGATCCGAGCTTTGCTCAGAAGGCGCTGGAAAGTGTGAAATAAGCAGTTGCCTTCACGCAGCGCCTGAGCGCTCAGCAGCTATCGGATATCGCAGAGGGGCGGTGGCCGGACGTGAATGCCGGCCCCGCACTCGCCCTGAATTCGGAGGGGAAAGCCCGGCATGATGATGCTCGTGCGTAACCTGATTCCCTATGTGACGGCGCTCCTCGTCATCGGGCTGATCTGGCAGTTGGCTGTGGTTCTCTCCAACGCCCATGTCGCAATCTTGCCGCCACCGCTTCTGACCCTTTCGACCTTCGCCGGTCTCATCGCCAATGGCGAAATCTTCGTGCATATCTGGGCAAGCCTCAGCCGCGTGATCTCGGCTTGGCTGATCGCGATGGTGATTGCAGTGCCGCTCGGTCTGGCGATGGGGCGCTCGCGCCGAATGGAGGCGATTGCTGACCCGTTCGTCGAACTGTTCCGGCCAATCTCGCCGCTAGCCTGGATTCCGCTGGCGATTCTTTGGTTCGGTATCGGTGAGACGGGAAAGGTGTTCATCATTTTCATAGCCACCTTTTTCCCGATTCTGCTCAACACCGTGTCTGGGGTCAAGGGCGTCGATCCGGTGCTGATCCGGGCCGGGCGCGTGCTCGGCTGCGACACCGAACGCAAGCTGTTCCTGAAGGTGATCCTGCCTGCGGCGATGCCCACCATCATCGTCGGCTTCCGCATCGCCTTTGGCACCGGCTGGGCGGCGATCATCGCGGCTGAACTGGTCGCGGCGCAGTCGGGCCTCGGCTATCTGATCGCGGATGGCATGGAGATCCTGCGCTCCGATCTCGTGCTTGTCGGCATGGTGGTTATCGGCATTCTCGGCGTCCTCATCGACGCGGTCTTCCGCTTCATTGGCCGGCGCTATGACTGGGGGCCGGCATGAGCGGGATGATCGACGGCAAGAGCAAGGCCATCGAGGTCTCAGATCTCGAAATGACCTTCAGGAGCGCACAGGGGGATGTGCAGGCGCTCAAGCCCACGAACCTGATGGTGCCGCCCGGACAGTTCGTGGCGATTGTCGGTCCTTCGGGCTGCGGGAAGAGCACACTGCTCAACATCCTCGCGGGCTTCATCACGCCCACAGGCGGCAGCGCGAGCATTGGCGGCGAGCGGGTCAATGGCCCGGACATCGACCACGGCGTCGTATTTCAGGACTATGCGCTCTTCCCCTGGCGTTCGGTCATAGACAACGTCGCCTTCGGACTAGAACAGATGGGCGTGCCAAGGTCCCGCCGCTACGAGATCGCCAAGAGCTATCTCGGCCTGGTGGGCCTGCAGGACTTCGCCGGGCAGCGGCCGAGTAACCTGTCGGGCGGCATGAAGCAGCGCGTCGCGATTGCCCGGGCTTTTGCGACCGGCCCTTCGGTGATCCTGATGGATGAGCCGTTCGGCGCGCTCGACGCGTTGACCCGGCGGTTTCTGCAGCAGCAGCTTCTCGCCATCTGGCAGGAGCATCGCAAGACGATCCTGTTCATCACGCATTCGGTGCAGGAGGCGGTCTACCTTGCAGACCGCATCATCGTGATGACCGCGCGTCCGGGGCAGATCAAGGCGGATCATGCCATCGACATGGAGCATCCCCGCGACTTCGCCGCCGATGTTTTCCGCGACATGGAACGGCGCATTTACGCCGACCTTGATGCTGAGCTGGCGAAATCGTTCGATATGTCGTTTGGCGGAAGTGGGAATGACTGAGCATCCCGCAGGTTCGGAGCCCTGGCTCGCCGGGGCGGACGCTGCCGGGCAGGTGGCGGAGAGGGCGCGCCGCATTGCCGAGCACGAGCCGGGGCTTCATGCGTTTCGCGACCTGAATGTGGACGCGGCAATGGCTCGCGCCCGCCAACTGGACACACATGCGCCAGAGGTTCGGGCGCCGCTCCACGGCCTGCCCGTCGGCGTCAAGGAAGTGTTCGACGTTGCCGGAATGCGCTGCGAATGGGGCACGCCGATCCATGGCGGCCGAGTGCCGCAGCGCGACTGCGCTTTGGTCCGCGACCTCAAGGCCGCTGGTGCTGTTGTTCTCGGAACAACGGCAGCGACCGAATATGCCATGGCGCGGGAAGCTCCGACGGTGAACCCGTTCGATCCGGAGCGGACGCCGGGCGCGTCGTCATCGGGTTCCGGCGCGGCGGTCGGTGCGGGACTGGTGCCCTGCGCGATCGGCTCGCAAACGATTGGCTCGGCCATCCGGCCGGCGAGCTATTGCGGCGTCTTGGGGCTGAAGCCGAGCTGCGGCTTGCTGTCTAACGAAGGCGGGATGCCGCTGTCCAAGCATCTCGATCATCCCGCTATCCTGGCATCCGAATTTGCTACCCTTGAGCGCGTGTTCTCCGTTCTGGCGGGCGAGCACCATGGGGCGGCGCATGACCTGCCCCCCGGAACGGGGAAAATCGTCGTCACGCCGCCTTGGTACGCTGACCCGCTGGACGCCAGCGTGATTGCAGCGATCGACAGCGCGGCGGCGCTGCTTGCCGGCATGGGATATGCAGTTGCGCAGCGCGAGGTCGGCCCTGTCGTCTCTGGCGAGGAAGATTGTCTGATGACGATCCTGACGCATGACATGGCAGCCAACCATGGCGAGGATTATGATCGCGCATCGGATCAGATGAGCGAATTCCTGCGCGGCTTGATCGAGGCGGGCCGGCGTGTGAGCCGGGAGCAGTACGGCGAGGCTGTGGCGCGCCAGTCGGAAATTATCGCCGCGCTGGGGGAATGGCTGCCGGAGAACGGGATTGTGCTGACCGCCGCCGTGACCGGGCCTGCGCCCCTGCGAGCGGATGGGACTGGGTCGCGCGCCCCGCAGCGGCTATGGACGCTCGCGGGCTGGCC
>CAZYYQ010000101.1:0-7304 GCA_964651275.1 uncultured Hyphomicrobiaceae bacterium
GCCACGCGCTACCTGTGCTCTTCCACATGTGCTGCAACCAGCGCCTTATTATACGACTCGATCGCATCGAAGTGCCGAACCCATCCGATCAGCTTGTCCCCTTCCGGCGTCACGACAGGGAGCCATTCGCGACCACTTTCGTTAAACGTGCGCAGCGTGTGGCGCAGCGTATGAGTTTCCTGTAGGTAGGGTCCTTGCTCTGGCAGCGAACGCTGGCTGTTCTCGCCTTCGCGCAGTGGCGTCATCATGTCGCGCACACGCACGCTGTGAGCGATCTGCTGATGCGGCCCCTGGTGCAGGAACAGCCCGCGATTGTTCAGCAGCCAGTGAAAATAGCTCACGCCGTGAACCGCCTGCGTCAGCCCGTTGGAGATCGAGACGGTGAGTAGCAGCGCGATGGTCATCTCGTAGCCGCCGGTCAACTCGAACACGATCAGCGTGGTGGAGATCGGCGCGCCGAGCACGGCGGCGGCCACCGCGCCCATGCCGAGAATCGCATAAAGCCCATGGCCCGAGGCGGAATCCGGGAACACACCCGCTGCGATCAGGCCGAACGCGCCGCCCGCCATCGCGCCGAGGTAGAGGGATGGCGAAAAAACGCCGCCGCCCATGCGGAAACCGAGCGTGATGGCCGTCGCCATGATCTTGGCGAATAGCAGCGAGACCATAAGAGACAGGGTGAGCTGGCTGTTGAGCGCCGCGTCGGTGGTATCGTAGCCAACCCCGAGCACTTGCGGGAAGGCGAGTGCTATCGCGCCGACGCACAGGCCGCCGAGCGCCGGCTTCATCCATAGCGGGATCGGCGTGACGGTCGAGACCCGGTCCGCGCCGATTGCGGCGAACTGGAACGCGATGGCCACTGCTGCCGATGCCAGCCCGAGCAGCGCGAAAGCCGGAAACTCCCAAAGCGAGGCAATCTCGTAAGCCGGCACGAAAAATGCTGGAAAGTTTCCGAGGTGGAACCGTGCGATCAGCGTCGCGACGACGCTGGCAATAGTGATGGGCACGAACGCGCGCAGGGCGTAATGGCGCAATATGACCTCATGCGCGAACAGCACGCCGGCGATCGGCGCATTGAAAGATGCGGCGACGGCCGCGCTAACGCCGCAGCCAAGTAGCGTGCGCTGCGCGCTTGGCGACAGGTGGAAGCGCTGTTCGAGCTGTGAGGCAATCGCCGCGCCGAGATGCACGACCGGCCCCTCGCGCCCGGCGCTGGCACCCGTGCCAAGCGAAATCGAGGAGATCAGCGCGCTCAGAAAGCCGTCGCGCGCGGAAATCCGGCACCCGCCTACCGCGCTTGCCTCGATCACGTCGGCCACGTTATGCGGCCGCCGTCCGCGCTGAAAGTTGACAAGGATGAAACCGACGATCAGCCCGCCGGCGGTGGGCGCAAGCAGGATCACCCACCACGGCAGTTGCATCGCCGCAGCGGTGGTGGCCTTGTCCATGGTGCCCAGCCACGGAAGCTGGAAGACACGGATCGCCAGGCGGAAGACAATAGCGGCATATGCAGCGGCCACGCCGATGATGAGCGCCATGATCCAGACGAGCGGTTGGCGTTCGGCGAGAAATTCGCTGAAATTGGCCGTGAAACGGTCCGAGAAGAATACGGGAAGCCGCGCCTTTACGGCCGAGAATGCGCCCAAGAGCATCGAGGGCGAGGCGGCAGCGGCCTCGCCCTGTCTTTCACCGGGAAGCGTCTCTTTTTCTGATTTGGCGGGCTGGTCGGTGCTGCTGGTCATCTGGGGCAGTATCCGGGCCGGAAAAAGTGAATTATGTGCGTTTGCCGCCGCGGCTTTTTCACAATACGCTAGCACCTTGACACGGTGTGCAGCTACATCAATGCGAATGCGGCACGAAAGCCGCCCGAGACGCCATCGCGCCCGCCAGTCCGGACGGCGCGTGCGGCCTGGATGGCACAGCCCCTTTTTCAGCCGGAACTGTATGCGGAGACTTGAGTGAACGTTCTGCTTGCGGCCATAACCTCGCTGCTCATCGTGATCTTCGCAGCCGCCTTTGCCGCGCCTTATGTGGTGGACTGGAACGAATACCGCGCCGTTTTCGAGCAGCAGGCCAGCAAGCTGGCGGGCCGCCCGGTGCGGGTCTCCGGCGATGTCGGCCTCACCATCCTGCCGGTCCCGGAGGTCCGCTTTGGCGAAGTCGCGATCGCCGATCCCTCGGGAGGTTTCGATGCGCCATCGGCAAGCGCACGGGCCTTTAGGATGCGGCTGTCCTTCGCGCCGCTGCTGCGCGGCAAGATCGAGGCGCGAGAGATCGAGCTCGACCGCCTCGCCCTGCGGCTTGGTCTTGATGACGATGGCCAGGTGATCTGGCCGCGAATCGGAGACGCGGCAGCCGGGTTGCCTTTCCTTCCTGCAAACGTGTCCCTGAAATCGGTCAGCCTGAACAGGGCGTCGCTCTCTGTGGGGCGCCCCGGCGAGCCCGAGCAATGGCGCATCGTGGGCATCAGCGGCGAGCTTTCGGCCGACAGCCTGCGCGGTCCATTCAAGTTCTCAGGCCGTGCAGCGATCGGCGATGCAGCGCGCGAGATGCAGCTTGCCATCGGACGGATGAACGAAGACGGCGCCATGCCCGTCAAGTTCGTTTCACGCGGCGAAGATACGGTCTATCGCGCCGAGGGCAGTCTAAACGGCATTCGCGGCGGACCGGCTTTTGCCGGCGAGGTCATCGCCACCGCCGCGAATGTTGCACGGGATGCTCAGCCGCCCTGGGAGGCGACGGCTGAGGCCAAGGCGACCCTCGACGGAGCGGTGCTGTCCGATCTCAAGCTGACCATTATGCGCCAGCGCCGCCCGCAGACGCTGACAGGCTCGGCGGAATATTCCTGGTGGCGGGGCCTGAGCCTCGATGCCGACCTCTCCTCGCGGTGGCTCGACCTCGATCTGCTTGCCGGGGATGACCTGCAGGGCCAGACCCCCGCGCAGGTGATGCTCCGTCTGCCGGCGCTGCTGGGTGACCTGCCGGTGCCGGCTGAGCGTGCGCGGATTGCACTTTCGGTTGCACAGATCAATCTCGGCGGAGACATGATCCGCGACCTTGAAGCGGTGGCACGGCTCGGCGAGAGCGGCTGGGGCGTCGAGAAGCTCGAAGCCGGGCTGCCTGGCGGCAGCGATGTCGGTTTCGAGGGCCGTTTCGCCCGCAAGGCGGGCGTGCCGATGCTCGCCGGGACGGTGCGCACGAACGGCAGCCATCTCGGGCGGCTGCTCGCCTGGGCGGCACCGGGCCAAGTTGATTCTGATGCGCCGGGCGCGCGCGCCTTCTCGATCAGCGCCGAGGTCGAATCCGCGCCGGGCCGATTCGCCATATCGGATATCTCCGCGCGACTTGGCGAATCCCGTTTTTCGGGCTCGGTAGCGTTTAAGGGTGGAGAGCAGGCGCGCGCGGAAATCGATCTGAACGCGCGCGTGCTGGACCTGCGGCCATTCATCGCCGGAACGAGCGCCGAGGCTTTTCAGGCATGGCTGGCTGGCGGTAGCGAGGATTCAGTATGGCCTCGCATCAACGCTGTCGAGTGGCAACTTCACCTCAATGCAGCCCGGCTGGAGTTGCCCGAACTCGCCGCGTCCGATGTTTCCGCACGGCTACATGTCCGCAAAGATGGGATTGACGTGCAAACCCTCTCGCTAAAGGGTCGCGATGGCTTGAGCCTGGCAGCGAGCGGTCGTTATCCGCGCAAAGGCGCACCAGACCGTTCCGCGCTGAAGCTGGCTCTGGCCGCAGATAGTGCCGACGCCGCCGCGCGGCTCGTGCGTCTGGTTCCCGGCGCGAGCAATTGGTCGAGCACGAATCTGCCGAGGCTACGCGCCGCGGCACCGTTTGCGCTGACCGCACGTCTTCGCCCGAGCACGCTGGATGATGGGGCGTGGCTAGAAGTGAGCGGCATGGCGGCGCAGACCGCGGTGAAGGCGGATGCGCGCCTCTATCAGGACGGGCGCTACCATGTGTTCGCCACGGCGGACAGCCCGCGGCTGACCCCGCTGCTGCAACAACTCGCGCCGGGCCTCGACGGCTGGCTCGACGCGGAAGGGCTAGCCGGGGCGGTGCGGCTGAGTGCGGATGTGACGGGCGGCCACGACGCGCCGATCGCAGGCACGGCGCGGATCGAGGCGGGCGATGTCCGGCTGGCGTTCGACGGGAAGGCCGAACCGGGAGATGGGACCCTGCGCCTCGACGGCAGGCTCGTGCTCGATGCGCCTGAAGCCGCGCAGGTCTTGGCACTGGCTGGAATGGCGCGTGACACCCCGGAAGCGTCCGGTCCGTTCAGCCTGGATACGGGGCTCACCCATCAGAACGGCCTCTATGAGGCGCGCGGCATGACAATCCGGGTCGGGGGAGAGGAGGCTACCGGCACGGCGCGTGTCGATCTCTCCGATGACAGGCCGATTGCGGATATAAGCCTCGCCGCCTCGCGGTTCAGCCTGCCGGTCGCAGCTTCGCTGATGATCGAGGAGCCGCTGATCGTCGATGCCGGCCTCGACGACGGTTATTGGCCGGATACGCCTTTCGCCCTTGGCGTCCTGCAAAGGCTATCCGGGCAGTTTGCGATCGAGGCTGAGGAACTCGTTCTTGGCAGAGCGCTGAGGCTGGAAGAGGCTACGCTCAAGGCGCAGCTTGAGGCGGGCACATTGCGCGTCTCCGGCCTTAAGGGCCAACTCCACGGCGGAGAACTAATGGCCGAAGCGAGCCTGCGCGCGGAACGCGGGCGGGCGGTGTTTGCAGGTGAAATCTCCGTGGAGGGTCTCGATCTCGCTCAGTTGCCGCATGGCGATGGCCCGCCTCTCGCCTCGGGCCGCGCCTCCGTGGAATTGGCCCTCGAAAGCGAGGGGATAACGCCGCGCGGGCTGATGACGGTGATGTCGGGGAACGGGTTGCTGACACTCTCCGGCGGCGAGATCCGCGGCGTCGATCCGCAGGTTTTGACGACGACGGCGCGCGGCTATCTTGAGGTGCCGGAACAGCCTGAGACGCCCGCAGCCGCGATGCTTGCCGCGCCGCTGCTCGATAGCCGTCTGAAGCATGACGGCGCTGAGATCGCTCTCGACATAAAAGACGGTGACCTGCGCGCGACACCGACGCGGCTATATCGCTCCGGCGCAGGCGAAACAGTCAGAGCCGATGCACGGCTCGATCTCACCAGCATGCAACTCACCAGCCAGTGGACGCTCACCGCGCCGCTGGGGCCGGATGAGTCGCTGCCGGAGGTGCGCATGACCTTTGCTGCGCCGCTTGCCGATTTCGGGAACATGACGCCCCGGATCGGCGCCGCGGATTACGAGCAGTTCCTGACGGTGAAGCGCATCGAGCGCAACGTGGAGCGGCTCGAGGAGTTGGAGCGACAACGCCGGCGTGCGCCTTCGCAGCGCCCGGCCGCGGCGGATAACGTACCCTCGGCAGGGCTGAGCGCAGTGCCCGCGACAACTGAGACCGAGAGAAGTGCCGATCAGCAGCCCGGCGAGGACGCACCGCTTTCCGGCTTCCAGACCGAGATCGAGGAGGCGGCGGAGGGCCGCCCGTCGGCGGGAGCGCCCGACGACGCTACTCCGCAGCCGCCGGCCGCGGCATCGACCACGCCGGGTGCGCCGCTGGACGACCCGCAGGTGGTGGAAGATGCCCGGCGCGAACTCTTGCGCGAGAGGCCGCGCCCCCGCCGCCGCGAACCGGATGGTTTTTTCGAGATCTTTCGCAACTAACAGCGCGATCCGAAAAGCCTGTCCCGGACTTGATCCGGGATGGGCACCGGTTTTCGGATAAATCGCGCGTCAGGGCAAATCGCGATCCGGAAAGTGGGCACCGGTTTTCGGATAAATCGCGCGTCAAACCATAATGACTTCGCGCCGATGGTCGTTGCACGTACTCGGACAACCGTCTTGAAGCCGCAGCGCTAATCTGTAACCCTTCAAGCAGCAAAACGAGCCGGGTGCGGGAACGCTTAGGCCATGTTAGGAAACGTGTATCGGTACATCTTCGGCCATTCGACCGAGGCCCTGCCATCGGTATTGCCCACGCGCCAGCGTCTATCGGTTGCGTGGCGGTGGCCTCTAATCGGGAAAGGACAGCGCCGATGACGGCATCGAGCGGCCAGACCCTTGCGGGCAAGACGCTGTTCATCTCCGGTGGCAGCCGGGGCATTGGCCTTGCCATCGGTCTGCGCGCGGCGCGGGACGGCGCCAATGTCGCGCTCGCAGCCAAGACCGCCGAGCCGCATCCCAGGCTGCCTGGCACGGTCTATACCGCTGCGCTTGAGATCGAGAAGGCTGGCGGTAACGCTTTGCCAATCGTCTGCGACATCCGCGACGAAGGGCAGGTTCAGGCTGCGGTCAGCCAGACGGCCCAAGCTTTCGGTGGCATCGACATCTGCGTCAACAACGCCAGCGCCATCAGCCTCACCGACACTGCCAGCACAGAGATGAAGCGCTTCGATCTGATGCATCAGGTGAACACGCGCGGCACCTTCATGGTCTCGAAATTCTGCCTTGAGCATCTGCGGCGGGCGGAGAACGCGCATATCCTGATGCTCTCGCCGCCGCTCGATATCCAGCCGCGGTGGTTCGCCGGACACCTCGCCTATTCGCTTGCGAAATACGGTATGAGCCTGTGTGCGCTGGGGCTGGCGGAGGAGTTGAGGCCGGCAGGCATCGCGGTCAACGCCCTGTGGCCGCGCACGACCATCGCCACGGCGGCGATCGCCAATATCGTCGGCGGCGAGGAGGTGCTTCGCGCAAGCCGCACGCCGGAGATCGTTGCCGATGCGGCGTATGTGTTGCTGACGAAGCCCGCGCGCGAGTTCACCGGGAATTTCTGCATCGACGACACGTTGCTGGCAGAACATGGCATGCACAATTTTGACCGCTACCGCATCGATCCGACCGTCGACCTGATGCCCGATTTCTTCGTACCCGAGGACAGCCCGCCGCCCGTGCCGCTCCGCGCATCGGGCCGGTGAGGTCAACCGCAACAAGAGGCCGCAAGGCCACTGAAGCCACATAGATGCCGACACTCTACATTTCACATTCCGTCTTCTTGCAACACGATACAGGGTTCGGGCATCCCGAGCGCGCCGACCGGCTGCGTGCGGTCGAAGCCGCGATGGAGGATGAGACATTCCAGTTTCTTCACCGCGAAGAAGCGCCGGAGGTTGAAGAGGCGGCGCTTGCGCGAGTGCATGGCGAGGATTATGTAGCGGCGCTGAAGAAAATTGCGCCGACGAGCGGCCAGATCGCGCTGGATGGCGGCGACACCATCATGTCGTCTGATAGCTGGGAAGCGGCGTTGCGCGCGGCGGG
>CAZYYQ010000102.1:0-7295 GCA_964651275.1 uncultured Hyphomicrobiaceae bacterium
CCGCAGCCCGATGACTGGCCGCTTCGGCTCTGGTATTCGCTACCCGGCGCTGCGCCGCAATGATTGCATGAAGTCCCGAGCGTTTGCTGCCGCGCCATCCGGAATGTCGTGCCACGCGTGCGTGTTGCGCTTCGCCCCGCAGAACGTTAAGACGAAGGTCGTTGTCGGCTCAGGCGGGCCGCTACACGTTTACCTTTCAACCGTAACTGGCAGTCTCATGCACATCGACGAAGCCACGGTCCGCCACATCGCCCGGCTGGCGCGCATAAAGATTGGCAAGAAAGAAGCCGCCAATCTGGAGCGGGAGTTGAGCGCCATCCTCGACTGGGTGGACCAGCTGGGGGAGGTGGATACCGACAATGTCGCGCCTCTCACCCGCATCGGCGATATGAAGCTGCCATGGCGCGCTGACGAGGTGACCGCCGGCGGATGCCCGGAAGATATCCTGCGCGATGCGCCGCTGACCGAAGACGGCTTCTTCGTCGTGCCGAAGGTGGTGGAATAGCGATGGCGAAATCGGCGAAGACGGCGCTCACCGACCTGACGCTGGCCGAGGCCCGCGACACGCTGATGAGCGGGGAAGCCAGCGCGGTGGAGTTGACGCGCGCGCAGCTTGAGCGCATCGCCGCAGGCAACGAGCAGCTTAACGCCTTCATCGAGGTGACGCTGGAAAGGGCGCTGGCCATGGCCGAAGCGTCCGACAAGCGGATCGCGCAGGGCGATGCCCGCCCGCTGGACGGCCTGCCGCTCGGCATAAAGGACCTGTTCTGCACGCGCGACGTGCGCTCGACGGCCTGCTCGAAGATCCTCGACGGCTTCGAGCCGGCTTACGAGTCCACCGTCACTCAAAAGCTGTGGGACGCCGGCGCGGTCATGCTCGGCAAGCTCAACATGGACGAGTTCGCCATGGGCTCGTCCAACGAGAACAGTTGCAACGGCCCCTGCATCAACCCGTGGCGGGCTAAGGGAAAGCGCAAGAAGCTGGTGCCCGGCGGCTCCTCGGGCGGGTCCGCCGTGGCTGTGGCTGCGCGGCTGTGCCTCGGCGCAACCGCGACCGATACCGGCGGCTCGATCCGGCAGCCCGCCGCCTTCACCGGCACGGTTGGCGTGAAGCCCACCTATGGCCGCTGCTCGCGCTGGGGCATCGTGGCCTTCGCCTCATCGCTCGACCAGGCCGGGCCGATCGCGCGCACCGTGCGCGATGCCGCGATCCTGCTGCGCGAGATGTCTGGCCACGACCCGAAGGATTCTACCAGCGCGCCGCAGGATGTACCCGATTTCGAGGCCGCGCTCGGCGAGTCCGTGAAGGGGCTGAAGGTCGGTATTCCGCGCGAATACCGCGTTGATGGCATGTCGGAGGAGATCGATAAGCTCTGGGAGCAGGGCATCGAATGGTTCCGCGACGCGGGCGCCGAGGTGAAGGAAGTCAGTCTGCCGCATACGCGTTATGCGCTGCCCGCCTATTACATCATCGCGCCGGCCGAGGCCTCGTCGAACCTCGCGCGCTACGACGGCGTGCGCTACGGCCTGCGTGTCGAGGGCGATGACCTGCTCGAAATGTATGAGCGCACCCGCGCGGAAGGGTTCGGCGCCGAAGTGAAGCGCCGGGTGCTGATCGGTACCTATGTGCTCTCGGCCGGCTATTACGACGCCTATTATCTGAAGGCGCAGAAGGTGCGTACGTTGATCAAGCAGGACTTCGACACCGCCTTCGAGGAAGTCGATGTGCTGCTGACGCCGACAACGCCCGGCCCGGCCTTCGGCGTCAACGAGAAGCAGGCTAACCCGCTGGATATGTACCTCAATGACATTTTCACGGTGACGGTCAACATGGCCGGTTTGCCGGGTCTGTCGGTGCCGGCGGGCTTTACCGAGGATCGCCTGCCACTGGGCCTGCAGGTGATCGGCCGCCAGTTCGACGAGGCCACCATGCTGCGCGCCGGCCGCGTGATCGAGGATGCCGCCGGTGTGTTTCCCGCGCCGGGCGACTGGTGGGCGAAAGCTTGACTGGCATGTACGCCCTGATCCTGGGCTGAGTTGACGAGGGGCGACAAGGCAATGTACTCCCGACCGCCGAAAGACTGCACGGCCATGGAGCAGGTGCGCGCGGAGATCGACCGTATCGACGAGGCGCTGGTCGACCTCATTGCAGAACGATTCACCTACGTCGACCGCGCCTGGCAGCTAAAATCGAACCCGGACGAAGCCACCGTGCCTTGGCGCATTCAGGAAGTTATCGACAAGGTCGAGGCGCGCGCCCGCGAGCGTGGTCTGCCCCCGGAACTCGCCGAGGCGCTCTGGCGCCAGATGATCGGCTGGTTCATCCAGTACGAAGAGCAGCGCCTCAGACAGGATCGCGACAAGGGCGCCTGATGTCCCCGGTCGCCCGGAGCCTTGCAAGCCGTGCGGGAGAGGTGACCCATGAAACAGCACAGCGCCTGGCCCGCCGCCGCGGTCCACATCCTGACGGCGACGGGGGCAGTGTTTGGCTTTTTCGCGCTGGTGGCCACGGCAAACGGCGCTTGGGAGACTGCCTTCATCTGGCTCGGCGCCGCGCTCGTCGTGGACGCTCTTGATGGCCCGCTCGCCCGCTATTTCTACGCGAAGCAGATGCTGCCACGGATCTCCGGCGAGGCGCTCGATCTGGTCATCGACTACCTCACCTACGTGGTCATCCCTGCCTTCATGATCTATCGCGCCGGGCTGGTCCCGGAGGGCTTCGCAGGGCTGACCGCAAGTGCGATCATGCTCAGTTCGCTGTTTCACTTCGCCGATAATCACAGTAAGACACCGGACGGCTTTTTTGTGGGTTTCCCGGCGCTGTGGAATCTGTTCGCGCTTTACGCTTTCGTGCTTGCCCCTGCGCCGGAGGTGGTGTTCGCGGGCGTGGCGCTGTTCTCCGTGCTGACCTTTGTGCCGCTGAAATGGGGACATCCGGTGCGCTCGCGGGCCTGGCGCTGGCTGACGCTCACCGTGACGCTGGTCTGGTCCGCCGCCGCCATCGCAGCGATTCTGCGCGGTTTTCCCGGAGATGCCGTCACCTGGGCAATCTTCGTGGCGGCGGCCATCTATTATACTGCACTCACGGCTGCGCGCTCGGCCGGTTTGGCTGCATTCGGTGAATCGCACCACTGAACCACCATCCGAAGTCCAGAAGCCATTTCCCGTCTCAGGGGTGACGCAATAGGTTGTAGGTTGAAGTCGATCAATTGTGGTAGGCGGAACCATCAAGGCGGAGCCGAGACTCACCAACAGGGGGCGTGATGCTCGAAATCTTCAGCGATAGTAATATCTGGGCCAGCCTGCTGGCGCTCACAGCGATGGAAATCGTTCTGGGGATCGACAACCTGGTCTTCATTTCCGTGCTGGCTTCGCGGCTGCCTGAAGACCAGCAGATGCGCGCGCGCGCCATAGGGCTGGGGATGGCGCTCGTGTTCCGCGTGCTGCTGCTTTTCGGTCTGACATATCTGATCGCCCTGCAGGAGCCGGAGTTTTATCTGTTCGGCGAGGGCTTCTCGTGGCGCGACATTATCCTGCTTGGCGGGGGGCTGTTCCTGCTGGCCAAGGCGACGCTGGAGATTCACGCCGAGATCGAGGGCCATCAGGACGAAGGCGGCGCGAAGGTCTATGCCGGCTTCTACGCGGTGATTGCTCAGATCGCCGTGATCGACATGGTGTTCTCGGTGGATTCGATCATTACCGCGATCGGCATGACCCAATATATCGGTGTGATGATCGCCGCCGTGACCATCGCCATCGCCGTGATGTTCATCGCCTCGGAGCCCGCCACCGAATTCATCAAGCGTCATCCGACGACGAAGATGCTCGCGCTCGCCTTCCTCATCTTGATCGGCGCTCTGCTGGTCGCGGATGGGCTGGGCTTCCACATGCCACGCGAATACGTCTACTTCGCCATGGGCTTCGCCGCCTTGGTGGAGGTGTTGAATGTGCTGGCCCGGCGGGCGCGGCGCGGAGGCAGGGCTGCGTAAGTTCAGGCGTTGCGTCAGCCACCGCGCTGGCGCAGCGCATCCGCCACTTCGCGTATGATGGCTTCCGCCGCCGCTTCAGGGTCATCCGCCGCGGTGATGGGCCGGCCGATGACCAGCTTGTCAGCACCCGCGGCTATGGCTTCGGAGGGCGTGGCCGTGCGGCTTTGGTCACCCTTGTCGCTGCCCGTAGGGCGAATGCCGGGCGTGATGATCTCAAGCGCAGGGCCGAGAGCGCTGCGCAGCGCCGCGGCTTCCCGCGGTGAGGCGATCACGCCTTCGAAGCCCGCCGCTTGCGCCAGCCGCGCACGGTGCAGCACCATTTCACGCGGCGGGCGGGTCACGCCCTGTTCGGCAAGGTCGCGGAAATCGAGGCTGGTCATGACGGTGACGCCGAGCAGGCGCAAGCCGCTATTCGCGCGCCCGGAGACTGCCGCGGCGAGCGTCTTGGTGTCGCTGGCATGGATGGTGAGGTAGCGCGCGCCGAGCGCGGCGATCTGCGCGGTGGCCCGCTGGACCGTGTTGCCGATGTCGAGCAGTTTCGCATCGAGGAACACGCACCGGCCTGAGGCGGCCAGTTCATGCGCGAGCTCCAGCCCGCCGGCATAGATCAGTTCAAGCCCGATCTTGAAGGTGGTGATGTCCGGACTGAGCCGCTCCACAAGCGCGCGTGCCGCGTCGGGCGAGGCTACGTCAAGTGCGACGATCAATCGGCTGGCCGCATCCGCGCGCAACGCAGACTCATGGTCAGGAATGTTCGGGGTGTTCACGCGATCGGCCCTCCACCCAGGTCTGAGCGTTTTGAGCAAGAGTGTGCGCGATTATGCGGTGCGAAAATGCGATAAATCAACAAGTTAGAGCATTTTCAGCAAAACCGGTACCCATCCTGGATCAAGTCCGGGACAGGCTTTTTGCTGAAAATGCTCTCGTAATTTATTGATTCTCGTGGAGCTTTTGAATTTGACATTTGAGCAATGACCTGCTCCCGAGGCAGTGCGCCAGCTCTTCCGCATTTCCAGCAACCGCGCGGCGGCGTTCGACCCGATGTCCGCGATCTTTCCGGCGGGCGATGCGCCGGTTGTGCGCTTGGCCGAAGACGGTGACCGCGAACTGGTGCTCTCAAGCTGGGGCTTTCCGCTGTTGGTGAAGGGGCAGGCCCCGAAGCGCGTCACCAACACCCGCGACGACAAGCTCGGCTCGTCGTTCTGGGCACCGTCGTTCCGCGAGCGGCGGTGTCTCGTGCCTGTCACGTCCTTTGCCGAGCCGCAGGGCAAGCGGCCGGCAACCTGGCACTGGTTCGCGCTCGACGAGACGCGTTCGCCGTTCGCCTTCGCCGGCATCCGGCGGCGCTACAAGGAGCCGCTTAGGCCCGACGGCGAGACGGTCGAAATGGACGTCCATTCGTTCCTCACCACGAAGCCGAACAAGCTCGTGGCGACGATCCATCCGACCCGAATGCCGGTGATGCTGACGCGCGAGGAGGAGTGGGAAATCTGGCTACAAGGCAGCGCGGACGAAGCGCGCGGGCTGATCCGCTCGTATCCGGCAGAAGAAATTCAGATCGTGCGGTCGGGATTGGAGCGGAAGGTTTCGATAGCAGCCGACTCAGAATCTCCGGCCCGAAGGCCGAACGCTCCCTTCACAGGCCCGCCGCGGGTGGCGTCGGTTTTGACGACATTGCCAGGAACTGAACCAGCCTCTAACGGGTGCGGCGATTATGGGCAGAAATATGGGCTGATCGCTAAAGGGGCGCTAAAAACGATGCTCAGCAACGGGTCTTGGTGGAGGGGGTTGGATTCGAACCAACGTAGGCATAGCCAGCGGATTTACAGTCCGCCCCCTTTAGCCACTCGGGCACCCCTCCATCGCCGATGGCGTATCGGACGCGCATCGGCAAACGCGCCGTAAACGATGCTGATGGCTGAATCGTCGATGAACCTGTGTTATGGGAGCCTCGATCTGTTCTGTCAACAGCAGCCATCTCTCAGGAGCGAATGGGCAAGGATCGCAAACCGCGCACGGGCCCGCGCAGCCAGCATGGAGCCCATCAGGTTTCGCGCGGCCGCGGTATCCGCGCGGGCCGTGCTGCTGCGGTGATCTATGGCCTCCATGCCGCACGCGCCGCGATCGTTAATCCTCGGCGCGTGATCCGCGAGGTGTTCGTAACGGCCAATGCCGCCGACCGTCTGGCCGAAGCGCTGTCGTGGCGCGGTCTCACCCCGCAGGTGTTGCCTCCCGAGGCACTGGTGGCGCGCGCCGGCGATGCCGCTGTCCATCAGGGTGTCGTCATCGAAGCTGAACCGCTTCCTCCCCGCGATGTGGATGACATCGCCACCCTCGATCTCGTCATTGTGCTGGATCAGATCACCGACCCGCAGAACGTCGGCGCGATTCTGCGCAGCGCCGCGGCGTTCGGCGCGAGCGGGCTGGTGATGACCGAACGGCATTCGCCGCCGCTTGAAGGCGCGCTGGCAAAGGCGGCGTCCGGCGGGCTTGAACATGTGCCGGTAGCGCTGGTGACAAATCTTGCGCGTGCACTTGATGAACTCGGCACGCGTGGCGTCATGCGGATTGGGCTGGATTCGGGCGGTGATGGGGTGTTTGAGGATCTGCCCGCGTTTGAGAAGGTCGCTCTGGTGCTCGGCGCGGAGGACAAGGGGCTGCGCCGGCTGACGCGGGAGAAGTGCGATGCGATCTGCGCATTGGCAACGCCCGGCGCGATCCGCAGCCTGAATGTTTCGAATGCTGCCGCCATTGCCCTGCATCATGCCTGGTTGTCGCGGCGGCGGGCGTCCGGAGCATGAGCGACCCGCCCCGCTCCGGAAAGTCTGCGCTGAGCGATCAGCGGTATTTCCGATCGCCGTGGCGATAATCGCAGACCGGCTTGCCTTTCAGCTTGTAGGCAGTCTTCTTGATGATGTTGAACGGCCAATGGGGCATCGCGCATTTCTCACCGACGATGTAATCCACCACCAGATAGGCTCCTACGCCGATCGCGACAGCGCCGCCGTCTGCTTTCGCGCGGTCAACCGGGGCAATGGCCAGCGCGGCAGCCAGGGCGACGCCGCCAAGTCCTGCAAGAACCGTTTTCATATTTGAACTCCCTTACGAATTTGCTCGTCAGTACGCCGAAAAAACGATGCGCATCATAAGCGTAGCAAACGTTTATTGAGAGGAGCGTTCAAAATTGCGGGCAAAGTGAACGAACTGTTCCGTTGGTGGCGTGTCGGCCACAGCAGCCGTGAGCAGCTTCACCATTGCGATGTTGCTTCGATGCACTAGTGCAGTGACACAGACACTTGATCCACG
>CAZYYQ010000103.1:0-7243 GCA_964651275.1 uncultured Hyphomicrobiaceae bacterium
GTGTCGCCGTAGCGACGCGCATCCAGCAACGTGAAGCCATCCGGCGGCGCGAACCCGGCGTCCGCGCGCTCCTCCACCACGCAGACCGCGCCCGCATTCAGCCAGCCGCCCGCCGCCGCCTCGCTTAGCGCACGCTCCGCAAGCCCCTTGCCATAAGGCGGATCGGCGAACAGCAGGTCGAACGGCTTCACCGAGCCTGCCGGGCCAAGCCGCGCCGCATCGCGCCGGAACACGCGGGTCACGCCGGTCAACTCAAGGTTCTCGATGTTCTGGCGGATCAAGCCGCGCGCAGCGGGCGCATCATCAATGAACAGGCAAAAGCGCGCGCCGCGCGACAGCGCCTCGCAGCCAAGCGCGCCGGTTCCCGCGAACAAGTCGATGACCCGCGTGCAGTCGATCTCAAACTCCTCGATCCCATGCGCAAGGATGTTGAAAATCGATTCCCGCACCTTGTCGCTCGTCGGTCGCAGCCGGTCGCCATTCGGCGTCGCCAGCCTTGCCCCGCGCAACCGCCCGCCAACGATCCTCACTTGCGCGCCCTCCGCGGCGGGGGCCGCTTGCCACGCATTGGCGGTTTGGCGCGTTCAGGCCGCTTTGCCGCCGCGTGGCCCGTGCGTGCGCCAAGACCAAACTTTTTCGCCAGTTCCGGCCCCAACTGATCGCCCAGCACGCGCGGCTTGATCTCCTCCATCTGCCCGACCCCCAGATCGCCCAGCGCGAACGGGCCGAACGACACGCGGATCAGCCGATTGACCGTGAGCCCGAGATGCTCCATCAGCTTGCGCACCTCGCGGTTCTTGCCCTCGCGCAGGCCGACCGTGAGCCAGACATTCGCTCCTTGCGCGGTGTCGCAGCGCGCCTCGATGCCGCCATAGCGCACGCCCTCTATGGTCACGCCGTCCTTCAGCGCATCGAGCCGCGCCTGATCTACACGCCCCTTTGCGCGCACCCGGTAGCGCCGCAGCCAGCCGGTCGCGGGCAGTTCCAGATGCCGCGCCAGTTCGCCGTCGGTGGTCAGCAGCAGCAGCCCTTCGGTGTTCATGTCGAGCCGGCCTACGGAAATCACGCGCGGCATGTCCGCGGGCAGCGCCTCGAACACCGTGGGTCTTCCTTCCGGATCGCGGTGGGTGCTCACCCGCCCCTTCGGTTTGTGGTAGCGCCAGATGCGGGTCGGCGGGCGCTCGGGCAGCGGCTTGCCGTCCACGCTCACGCGCGCCTCCGGCGCTACATCCACCGCCGCGCTGTCCAGCACGCGCCCGTCCACCGCGACGCGTCCTTGCGCGATCAAGCGTTCCGCTTCTCGGCGCGAACAGACCCCCGCCCGGGCGATCCGCCGGGCAATTCGCATCTTTTCTGTTGATTCTTTGGAACTTTTTTCTGCTGCCATGAATTCGGCTCATATTCGAATCAATATCTTGAGTTGTGTGGTTGCGGACGCGCAAGTCCACGCAACGAAAAAACGCCAGATGGGGGCGACATATGCGGCGCGACGATATCGTGAAAGCCGTGGATGTGCTGCGCGATGCCTTGCAGGCTGCGCGCATCCGCGAGCTGCTGCGCTTGAACCGGAATGGCGAGTCGGACGGGGGTGGCCGGACCCAGAAAGTCCTTCTCGCTTATAGCGTGTTCACACGTCATTATCAGGAATTCGGCGAGCAGGAAAAGGAATTGATGGCCTATTTCGGCCTGTCGCCCTTGCTCGACATAAATTTCTGGTCAGGGCTGCTCGAAGCCGATCAGAACGTCTCGCGCAAGGTGCTCGCTGATCTTGATGTCGGTGCGTACAATGTCATCTACGTGATGCCGCGCCTGCGTGACCTGCTGATCCGCGAGAGTTCGGCAGAGGAATTGACGGTCGCGAACGGCAAGGGCGGAGAAACGCGGCTGCGGCGACTGCGGATCCTGCTTGCCGAGCGTCCCCGCGCGCTGACCGATCCTCAGGTGCTGATCGGCGTGATCCGCGCGGTCGAAGAAATGTACGACGCCCTCAGTACCTTGCGGCGCGACGACAGCACGCAGCTTGTCATCGGCGCGATGGATGCCGGGACGGCGAAGTCGATCGACTTCTTTGGTTCTGGCGTGATCGTGGAGGAAATCGAGAGACTGATCCTCGATGTCTGGGACCGGCTGAAATACAGCGCGCCCGAGAACTACCGCTACCAGATCGAGGTGGCGCTGATGGCGGCAGGCTTCGTGAGCGCGGTGAACGAGTCGCGTGCCGCCGATGCGATCAGCGAGGAAGAAGGCCAGCGGATCACCCGCCGGGTTGGCAAGTCGATCGAGGCGCTATTCAAGGCTGGTGCCTATACGCCGGAGATGGACGAGCCGCGCGACGTGCGCGCCAGTTCCGCGCTTGCGCCGAAGACCGAGATGCTGGAATACAAGGCGGAGGAACGCCCGCTTGGACCATCGGAAGATCGCCGTGTCGAAGAGTTCTCGCCGGAGAAGATCGAGCCGATGATCCGCGGTCATGATGCATTGTTGCGCGAGCTTGGTGGCGATAAGGTGAAGCCGGAAGACCCGGCGCAGAAGCCGCGCGGCGAGGAAAGAGCCGCTCAGCCGGCGCCGGCCAACGGTGATGCCACAAAGAGCCAGGCGATCGGCTGAAGGCGCATCGCGCACGGGTCGCCGCTTGTGCGAGACCCCATGCCCTACGAGTCCGCAGATCAGTCCGCGCTTACCCCCATGGACCGCGCATTCGCCGAGGCCGAGGCGGCTGCGGCGCGCGGCGAAGTGCCAGTTGGCGCGGTAATCGTGTGCCCCGACCACGGGATTGTCGCGAGCGCGGGCAACCGGACGCTGGAATGGCGCGACCCGACCGCCCATGCCGAGATGATTGCGATCCGCGAAGCGTGCCGGGTTCTCGGCAGCGAACGCCTTCCCGGCTGCGATATCTACGTGACGCTGGAACCGTGCACGATGTGCGCCGCGGCGATTTCCTTCGCGCGACTGCGCAGGCTCTATTTCGCGGCGGACGACCCGAAGGCCGGGGCGGTCGAGCACGGCGTCTGCTTCTTCGCGCAGCCGACCTGCCACCACGCGCCGGATGTCTATGGCGGGATCGCGGAGAGCCGCGCGCGCGCGCTTATGCAGGAGTTTTTCAGGCGCTTGCGCGGGTGAGTTGTTCGTCCAGCGTGCGCTTCACCTCGTCCCGGACCGGCTGGCATTCGTCCAGAATCTCGTTGATCTTGAAGAAATCCAGTACCCGGTACTGGCGCACCTTCGGTCTGATCATCGCTTCGGGCGCGCCGGCCTGAAGTTTCGCCGTCACGATCGAGTTGATCGTGATCTGGGTGCTCCCCAGCACGGCCTCCAGCGCGGAGGGTATCTCGGTCCCGCCCTCTTCGGGGCCGGTGCTGACATCGATGGCGAGGGTGAAATTGCAACGGTCACGCAGCGCATCGAACGGCAGCGGATTGACGAAACCGCCGTCGATCAGAATGCGCCCGCCGATCTCCACGGGTTTCAGCAGGCCGGGCAACGCTGCGCTGGCCGCGATCCCGGTCATGACCTCGCCGCTGTCAATAACAAATTCGCTCTGGCGATAGAAGTCGGTGGCCATGACCTTCAGCGGAATTTGCAGATCGGCGAAGTCGCAGTCCACCGCCTCCGGCATCAGCGTGCGCAGCAGCACGACCGGATCGAACATTGCAGGACGGCGGGGCGTCCAGAGCGCGAACAGCTTGCCGTTCTTGTCGCCTAGGATGCGGCGGATCACGCGGGTGCGGTTGGAGAACAGCGAAACGCAGTATTCGCGGATGTCCGCGCCGCTCATGCCCGCACAATAGGCGCTGCCGAGGATGGCGCCGATGCTGGTCCCGGAAACGACGTCGGGACGTACGCCCATCTCGTCAAGGGCTTCGAGCACGATGATGTGCGCGAGGCCCCGCGCGCCGCCGCCGCCGAGGGCAAGCCCAATACCCGAGGGGTCTCCGGCGCGCGAGTTCTTCACTGGAGCGGACGCTTCCGAAGCCCGTCCGGCGCCCGACTTGGCAGCGTATTCGGCCTCATCCGTCATTCTTGCTCATTCCCTGCCTCGCGCGCCACGTCGCGCCAGCCGATGTCCCGGCGGTAGAAGCCTTCCGGCCAGTCTATCCGCGCCGCCGCTTCATAGGCGCGGGCGTGTGCTGCGCTAACGCTTTCGCCCAGCGCCGTGACGCTCAGAACGCGCCCGCCAGAGGCGATCAGCCGCCCGTCTGCCCGCTCCGTCCCGGCGTGAAACACCTCTACGCCCGCAAGCCGGGAGAGTTCTTCGATGCCGCGAATTTCGCTACCCTTGTCATATGCGCCGGGATAGCCCCGCGCCGCCATGACCACGGTCAATGCTGTCTGATCAGACCATTCCAGATACATGCCGCGCAAGCCGCCGTCTTCGCATGCCGCGCTCAACACGGCGAGCAGGTCGGAGCGCAGCCGCATCATCAGCACCTGCGCTTCCGGGTCGCCGAAGCGCACATTGTACTCGATCAGCTTCGGGCCGTCCGCGCCGATCATCAGACCGGCGTAGAGCACCCCGCGATACGGCGTGCCGCGCGCGGCCATGGCTTCGACGGTCGGCGTGATGATCTCGTTCATCACCCGCTCGCACATCGCGGGTGGCATGATCCGCGCGGGCGAATACGCGCCCATGCCGCCGGTGTTGGGGCCGGTGTCGCCGTCAAAGGCGCGCTTGTGGTCTTGTGCCGGTGCGAGCGGCAGCACGGTCTCGCCGTCGCAAATCGCGAAGAAGCTGGCTTCCTCGCCGCTCAGACAGTCCTCAATCACCACATCAGCCCCCGCAGCGCCGAATGTGCCGGAGAAACAGGCGTCAATCGCTTCTTCGGCCTCCGCGCGTGTCGCAGCGACCGTCACGCCCTTGCCCGCGGCCAGCCCATCGGCCTTGATGACGATCGGGCAGTCGCGGGTTGCGAGGTAGGCGCGCGCGGCATTGGCGTCTGAAAACACAGCGTAATCGGCGGTCGGGATGCCAGCTTCGGAGCACAACTCCTTGGTGAAGCGCTTGGAGCCTTCCAGCCGCGCGGCCGCCGCAGACGGTCCGAACGCCTTGATGCCAGCGCGCTCCAGCGCGTCCACCAACCCGGCGACCAGCGGGGCTTCCGGGCCGATCACGACCAGGTCGATGGCCTCGGCGCGGCAAAACGCAACGACAGTTTCGGCATCCTGCGCATTGAGCGTCACGCAATCCCCGAGTTCCGCCAGCCCGGCATTGCCCGGCGCGCTGATGAGCCGGCTCAGCAGCGAGCTCTTGGCAAGTGCCCAGCCGAGAGCGTGTTCGCGGGCGCCAGAGCCAATCAGGAGTACATTCATGCGAGGAGCCAATGACGTTGGCGTTGCCTCAGCCGGCAACGTTTCGTTTGTAACTGGAAAACCGGACGCGGGAAACCTGGCAGGCTTTCGAATCGCCACGGTTTTGGCAATGCTGGGCGACATCCTTATGTTGAAGGACCGCACGCCAACGCTTGAAGGAGGCAATTCGCCCGTGCCCACACCACCCGTCAGCGCACCGGCGAGCAATGTTGCGGAATATTCCGTTTCGGAGATCTCCGCCGCGATCAAGCGCACGATGGAGGACACCTATGGCTTCGTGCGCGTGCGCGGCGAACTGGGGCGGATTTCGCGTCCTGCCTCCGGCCATGTCTATCTTGATCTCAAGGACGAGCGCGCGGTTCTGTCGGGCGTGATCTGGCGCGGCACGGCCTCGAAGCTGAAATTCAAGCCGGAAGAGGGGTTGGAGGTGATCGCCACCGGGCGGATCACGACCTATCCCGGCTCGTCGAAATACCAGATCGTCATCGAGGCGCTGGAGCCCGCGGGCGCGGGCGCGCTGATGGCGCTTTTGGAGGAGCGCAAACGCAAGCTCGCCGCGGAAGGTCTGTTCGACGAGGATCGCAAGCGCGCACTGCCCTACCTGCCGCGCGTGATCGGCATTGTGACCTCGCCGAGCGGCGCGGTGATCCGCGACATGCTGCACGGCTTCGATGAGCGGTTTCCGAGCCATATCGTCGTCTGGCCGGTGCGCGTGCAGGGCGAGACCTGCGCCGCGGAAGTGGCCGCGGCGGTACGCGGCTTCAACGTGCTTGCGCCTGGCAGGCCGGTGCCGCGCCCCGACCTGCTGATCGTGGCCCGCGGCGGTGGCAGCATCGAGGATTTGTGGGGTTTCAACGAAGAGGCCGTGGTCCGCGCCGTCGCGGCCAGCGACATCCCGGTCATCTCGGCGGTCGGCCACGAGACCGACTGGACGCTGATCGATCTCGCGGCGGATGCGCGCGCGCCGACCCCGACCAAGGCGGCCGAGTGGGCCGTGCCGCGCCGCTCGGATCTGCTGACGCGCGTTATGGAGATGCGCGACCGGCAGCGCCTGGCGATCCGGCGAACGCTGGAAAGCGCACGGCGCGAAGTGCGCGGACTGGCGCGCGGGCTGCCGCGGCTGTCCGATCTGCTTTCGCTGCCGCGCCAGCGCTTCGACGCCGCGGCGGAACGGCTGGCCCGCGCGCGGCATACCTATGTTGCCGCCCGGCGCAGCGAATGGCAGGCATGGAGTGCGCGGCTGCGCCCCGGCCTGCTGAAGCAGTATACGGTTCAGGCAAAGCGCCAACTTGACGTCACGACGGGCCGGCTTCATCAGGCGTTCGTCACCGATATTGGCCGCCGCCGCCAGCAGCTTCAGGCGCGTAGCGACAGGTTGCGTTTCGATATGCTGAAGCGACAGGCGGTGCAAAGCCGTGAACGCCTGGATGGGGCGGCGGGCCGGCTGGGCCGTGCGACCGTGGCGGCAATCAGGCGCGAGCGCCAGCGGCTTGATGCGCAGGCGCAGCTTCTGCGTGCGCTCAGCCACAAGGGCGTTCTGGCGCGCGGTTTTGCGCTGGTGCGCGACGGGCAGGGCCACGCGGTGCGCACGGCGGATGCCGCACGGGCGCTCGCGCGCGTCGATATCGAGTTTGCCGACGGTACAGTGGGCGCCCTTATCGAAAACGGGTCCCACAAACCCGCTCAGTCTGGGCCGGGCGGCTCAGGGCGATCAGGAAAGCCCGCCAAACAGGGCAAGCTGCTGTGATGACTCTCGAACTTTCACACCACGCGCGCTATCTTTGAGAATTGCGTCATAACCGAGCACAACAGGGTGGCATGAACCGTTACGAAAAACCGTTTGGCCTGATGAAGGAGGCGCGGCTGCGCTACGACGACGGGGAGTATCATGTCGTGAACCCCGGAGATTTCGTGCGCTGCGCCGTGACCGGCAAGC
>CAZYYQ010000104.1:0-7162 GCA_964651275.1 uncultured Hyphomicrobiaceae bacterium
CTAGTGGTCTGATTCAGACATTTGCCTCCCGTTTGCAGCACCCGCGGTAGCAAATGTCTGAATCATACGGACCACTAGCAAGTTTCTGAGTTCTAGTGGAGCTTTTGAATTTGACATTTGAGCGAGAGTCCGGCCGCACGCGGGACTCAAATGTCAAATTCGCTCCACTAGCCCTCCGCTGGGGTGGTGGCGTCGCCAGCGTCTTCCGCCTCGGCCTCACCCGCTGCTTCCGCCTCGGCGGCGCGGCGATCGGCCTCAAGGTCTTCCTCAGTGAACCAGCCTGCCGCGATCCGCGCGCGCATGATGAGATCTTCGGCATCGGCCCGGCTCATCTCGAAGCCCTCCAGGATGCCGTCATTATGGACCCGGCCTTCGGCGGTGCGCTCGTCCCAGCCGAGCAGGTCATCGGCGGCGCAGTCCGCAACGTCCTCCACCGACTTGATGTCGTTCTCACCGAGCGCCACCAGCATCGCGGTGTTCAGGTGCGGAAGTTCCGTGACCGCGTCATCCACGCCAAGTGCCTTCCGGCGCTCATCCTGCTCACTCTCTTGGCGCTCCAGAAACTCGCGGGCGCGATCCTGGATTTCCTGCGCCGTGTCTTCGTCAAAGCCCTCGATGCTGGCGATCTCTTCAAGCTCGACATAGGCGACTTCTTCCATGGTCGCAAAGCCTTCCGAGGCCAGCAACTGCGCGATCATCTCGTCAACGTCGAGCGCCTCCATGAAGGTCTGGGTGCGCTCGGCGAATTCCTTCTGACGCCGCTCGCCCTCCTCGGCCTCGGTCATGATGTCGATGTCCCAGCCGGTCAGTTGCGAAGCCAGGCGCACGTTCTGGCCGCGCCGTCCGATTGCGAGGCTGAGCTGATCGTCGGGAACCACCACTTCGATGCGCTCGGCGTCCTCGTCGAGCACCACTTTGACCACTTCGGCCGGGGCGAGCGCGTTGACGATGAAGGTCGCGGCATCGGGCGACCACTGGATGATATCGATCTTCTCGCCCTGAAGCTCGTTCACCACCGCCTGCACGCGGCTGCCGCGCATGCCCACGCATGCGCCCACGGGATCGATGGAGGAATCGTGCGAGACGACAGCGATCTTGGCGCGGCTGCCGGGGTCGCGCGCCACTGACTTTATTTCGACCACGTTGTCATAGATTTCCGGCACTTCCTGCATGAACAGCTTGGCCATGAACTCGGGGCGCGTGCGCGACAGAAAGATCTGCGGCCCGCGAGTCTCGGCGCGAACGTCATGGATGTAGGCGCGTACCCGGTCGCCGTATTTGAACTGCTCACGCGGCAGCGTCTCGTCGCGCCGAATGATCGCCTCGGCGCGGCCCAGATCCACGATGACGTTGCCGTATTCGACGCGCTTGATCACGCCGTTGACGATCTCGCCGATGCGATCCTTGTATTCCTCGAACTGGCGCTCGCGCTCGGCTTGGCGCACCTTCTGAACGATGACCTGTTTCGCGCTCTGCGCGGCCACACGGCCGAAATCCAGCGGCGGCAGTGGCTCGGCGATATAGTCGTCGATTGCGGCTTCGGGGTTCCGGGCGAGCGCGTCCTCCAGCGAAATCTCGGTCGAGTCGTCCTCGACTTCCTGTACTACCCGCATCAGCCGCGCCAGCCGAGTCTCGCCCGTCTTCGGGTCGATCTCCGCGCGGATATCGCTGTCCGCGCCATAACGCGCGCGCGCTGCCTTCGAGATCGCATCTTCCATTGCCGCGATCACGAGTTCCCGGTCAATCGACTTTTCGCGCGCGACCGCATCAGCGATCTGCAACAGTTCGAGCCGGTTCGCGCTCACTCCGTATTGTGCCATTCACGTCTCTCCAGATGAGATGAATCCAATAACCTCAGTCTTCGCCGCCGTCTGCCGGGTCATCCAGACCGCGGCGCGCTCGTGACGCGTCTATCAGCGCGTCGGTCATTACCAGCTTCGCGCTTTCGATCAGCGAGGCGGGGAATCCGAGGATGTGTGCCTCGCGCTCGCCCTCCAGCTCGATGGCAAGCCGCACTTCCTGCGTTTCGGGCTCATAGCCTTCTATCACACCGCGGAACCGCTTGCGCCCATCGACGGCCTCGCGTAATTGCAGCTTCGCCTCGTGGCCGGCCCAATCCTCGAAATCGGAGGGGCGCACCAACGGGCGGTCGATGCCCGGCGAGGACACCTCCAGCGTGTAGCGCCCCGGCATCGGATCATGCGCATCCAGCAGCGGCGATAGCGCGCGGCTCACATCCGCGCAGTCCTCGACGGTGACGTCCTTGTCAGCACGGTCGATCATGACCTGCACCGTACCGCCGTCGCGCCCGGAGATCAGAACACGGACGAGGCGAAGCCCCAACTCGCCGAGCACCGGTTCAGCAAGCGTAGCAATCTCCGCCGCAGCGCCAGTTTCGTGGACGAAACGGGGGTTTGCGGAGCCTTCAGTCACGTTTCTTCCCGGTTCGCTGGCCAAATTGATGGCCTTTCCCTGAACTGTGTGCGGCAGCGCCTGCCTGGCCAAACGCGCCACAAACAAAAAGAGCGGACCCCCGCAAGGGCCCACCCGGTCGGTTCCGATCGGTGGATAACTATGCGGAAGGTAAGACAATCCGCGCGAACATGCAACGGCCAGCTTCATGAAACATGGCAAAATTGTGCAACAAAGGCGCTTGTGAACTCACCCGAGGCGGCGAAACCGGCAGTAATAGCAGCGGCGACCGGCCTCGCGTGCTTTCGCCTCGTAGCGGGTTTGCGGCCAGTCCGCAGGGCGTTCGCGCCAATCGCGCGGCGTGCGCGCGGTCCAGGCGAACGAACCTTCGCGCATGAAGGCGAGCAGCGCGGTGCGGGCATAATCGCCGATATCGGTGGCAAACCGAAGTTCGGCGCCGGGCCGCACTACGCGGGCGAGCGCTGCGATGTTCTCCGCACGCAGGAATCGGCGCTTGCGGTGGCGGCGCTTGGGCCACGGGTCGGGAAACAGGATGAAACACCGCGCGATCGAAGCCGTGGGCAGCCAGTCCAGAAGTGCGAGCGCATCGTCAGGATGAACCGCGAGATTCCGCAGCCGGTCGTCGTCGACAGCGGTCACCACCTTGGCGACGCCATTGATGTAGGGCTCGCAGCCGATCAGACCGGCTTGCGGATTCGTCCGCGCTTGCCAGATCAGATGCTCGCCCGCGCCGAAGCCGATCTCCAGCCACACTTCGTCCACCGGCGCGGCAAACTGCCCAGTGAGCGGCTCCGGCGGCGGGCGCGAAAGGTCGGGCTGCAGACGCGGAAGCAATTCGTCAAACAGCCGGCTCTGGCGCGGGCTAAGCTTGTGGCCCTTGCGCCTGCCGAAGCTGCGCTCACCAAGCGGCTGACGGGAGTCATCTGTCATCTGGAAGGGCGTGCCGCGCTGCAGCGATTACGTCAAGGCGGCTTTCAGCGGCTCTACGAGATCCAGCCGTTCCCATGAGAAGCCGCCGTCGGCCTCCGGCTCGCGGCCGAAATGGCCGTAAGCGGCGGTCCGCTTATAGATCGGGCGGCCTAGCGAGAGATGGCGGTAGATACCGCGCGGGCTGAGGTCGATCGCCTCGCGGATCGCGCCCTCCAGCCGGGTCTCGTCCACGCGGCCCGTGCCGTGCAGGTTGGCGTAGATCGCAAGCGGCTTGGCCACGCCAATCGCATAGGCGAGTTGCAGCGTGCATTTCTCCGCCAGCCCTGCGGCGACAACGTTCTTGGCCACGTAGCGCGCGGCATAAGCCGCTGAGCGATCTACCTTCGACGGGTCCTTGCCCGAGAACGCGCCCCCGCCATGCAGTGCCGCGCCGCCATAGGTGTCGACAATGATCTTGCGACCGGTGACGCCGGCGTCACCCTCCGGCCCGCCAGTGACGAAGCGACCTGTCGGGTTCACGTAGAAGTCCTCCTCCGGGCACATCCACCCTGTGGGCAGCAGCTCCTCGACGAAGCCGCGCACGATCTCGCGCACCTGCGCGGTCGTGACCTCCTCGATGTGCTGCGTCGATACAACCACCGAGGTTGCCTTGACCGGCTTGCCGTCTTCGTAGGCCAGCGTTATCTGGCTTTTCGCATCGGGACCGAGCTCGGGCACGCGGCCTGCATGGCGCGCCTGCGACATGTGCAGGAGAATCTTGTGCGCGAAGTCGATCGGCGCGGGCATCAGCGAGTTGGTCTCGTCGCAAGCGAAGCCGAACATGATGCCCTGATCACCTGCGCCCTGCTCGCTCTCGTCATCGCGGTCGACGCCCATCGCGATATCGGCGGATTGTTCATGGACGTAGCAGGCGACGTCGGCGTTGCGCCAGTGAAAGCCCGGTTGCTCGTAACCGATGTCGCGGATCGTCTCGCGCGCGATGCCGATCAGCCTGTCATGGTCCAGCGCCTCCGGGCCGCGCGTCTCCCCCACCATGATGACGCGGTTGGTGGTCACGACGGTCTCGACGGCCACGCGCGAGGCTGCGTCCGCTGCGATGAAAGCGTCGACGATCGCATCGGAAATCTGATCGCACACCTTGTCCGGATGACCTTCGGACACGGATTCGCTCGTGAACAGATAATTCCTGTGGCTCAATCGGACCTCCTGGAGAGCGAGCGAGGGGAAAGCCTTCTGGTGTCAGGCAACGGAAATGAGACGGACATGTATGCCCGCGCCTCGAAGCAGAATTGCCGACCAGGGATCAACCTGCATTCTCTTCGGTATCGGCCATGGCGCGAACCATGTCGACGATCGACTTGCGCACCTTGGGGTCGCGGATGCGCACGAATGCCCGGTTCAACTCCACCCCTTCGCGGCTGTCGAGGAAGTCCATGACGTAGGTTTCAGACTGGGGTTCCGCGAAGCCGGTCGCGCCGACACGCTGGCCGAGCGATTGCAGCCCCTCGAAGAAGAAGCCCACCTGCACACCGAGCACCTCGGCAAGCTGGAACAGCCGGCTTGCGCCGATCCGGTTGGTGCCCTTTTCGTATTTCTGAATCTGCTGGAAAGTCAGGCTCATCTGCTCGCCGAGCCGTTCCTGGCTCATGCCGATGAACATGCGGCGCAGGCGCACCCGGCTGCCGACATGGACGTCGATGTGATGCGGCTTGCGCGCCGCCATGGCCGGGCGCTCAACCGACGGCGGCAGGCTGCCGGACATTTCCGCGGTGGACTTCTTGCTGGCCGTGTATCCGGCCTGCGCCTCGCGATCACGCGCCATTCTTCGATCCCCCAACTCGTTAGTGCCCACGGCTACTGTACACAATTTCATGGTTGTAGATAGCCCGGAATACAGCGTCAACTAAACGTTAAGGCCGGGGCGTGTCTGCCTTGCCTTCTGGTTAAGCGAAGGGGGTGCAATTTTATCGGTTTCGCGGGTGGCGCGCCGGAGAGAAAAGAATTTGGAGCGCGGCGGCGAGGGCGCCCCCAAGGATCAGGATCGCTAATAGGATGGCCGAGTTGAAGCGCGCATAGGGCGGAGTCGCCACGCGCCCGGGCAGGGATGTGTCGATCACGCCCGCCGCCCCGAGCGCAATGGTCTCACGGCGTTCGCCCCGCGGGCCGATGACTGCGGAAATGCCGGTGTTGGCTGCGCGGATGACGGGCAGCCCTTCCTCGACGGCCCGCATCCGCGCCTGATGGAGATGCTGATACGGCCCGGCTGTCTCACCGAACCATGAATCGTCCGTGAGGTTCAGCAGCCAGGCCGGCCGCGCTCCGGGCACCGCCGCGCCGGGGAAGATGATCTCGTAGCAGATCAGCGGATTGAACGGCGGCAGGCCGGGCAGCGTCATGCCCTCAATGCGCGCGCCGGGCGCGAAGCCGCCAGGCAGATTCGTGAGCTGGCGGATGCCGAGCGCCTCCAGCGTCTCCTGAAACGGCAGGTATTCGCCGAACGGCACGAGATGCGCCTTGTCCGCCGTCGTACTCACAAGGCCGCGATCATCGAGCGCGAGGATGCTGTTGTAGACCGCGGACACGGTGCGCTTGCCGTCGTCATTCGTCACCGTTTCCGCGCGGTTCGCGCCGGTGATCAGCATGATGCGCTCGGGCAGCAGACGATCGAAAGCCTCGCGCTGCTCTTCCTTGGCGATGTCGCTATCGAACAGGTAGACAAACGGCAGCGCGGCTTCCGGCCAGATCAAATGCGTGATGCCTGCCGCTTCTAACCCGGCCCCGCCTCCGTCGGCGCTTAGCGAAAGATAGCGCGCGAAGATCCAGTCGCGCGATCCCGGCTTCCACTTCTCCGCTTGCGGGATGTTCGCCTGCACGATGCGCAGCTTCACGTCTGTTGCGTCCGGCGGGTCGGGCAATGACAGCCGCCATGTGCCCCAGCCAGCGGCGCCAGCCAGCAGGATGGAGGCGATCACCGGCATGATCCAGCGCGCTGCGCGCCCGCCGGCATCGGCAAGCGTGGCCGGCGAAGCGAAGATCAGGACGGCAAAGAAGCCCAGCCCGTACACGCCGACCAGCGCGCCAGTCTGTATCAGCACGTCCGGCGCGGCGAGCGTGTGGCCGATCGCGTTCCAGGGAAAGCCGGTGAGCACATGGCCGCGCAGCCATTCGGCGGCAAAGAAGGCCAGGGCGAGCGACGTCACGCGCGCCGGACCGGGCCGCCAGGCCAGAGACGCGGTTGCGGCCGCCAGCGCATAGAACAGCGCCAGCCCGGCGGGCATCGCCAATATCCCGAGCGGTGCCATCCACGCGAATTTCTCAGCCTGCACGAAGAACGCGAAGCCGAGCCAGTAAAGGCTGGCGAAAAAGTAGCCGAAGCCGAACCACCAGCCAATGGCGGCACAGGCGCGGGCGCGCGCAAGCGGGGCGGCGGCGCGCGCAACGGCCCCGTCCAACAGCCAGACCAGCACCGGCAGTGTGGCGAACATGACCGGCCACAGATGCAGCGGGGCGAGCGCAAGCGTCGACAGCGCCCCGGCCGCAAAAGCCACTGCCGCACGCCGCCTGCCGGTTGCCGCGCCGAGCCAGCGCCGAACCTTGCTGGTGTCACGCGGTAGGGGGGCGGCGTCATCTTCGCGGCGTCGATGCGGCGGGCTCGCGTCCGCACGTGTCATGCCTTTGCGCTCCGATAGCCGGTCCATTGCCAACGGCCCAATGGGCGCGTTCCGTTCGCTTCCCAACTGCTAGAGCGCATTCCGAAAAAGCCTGTCCCGGACATGATCCGGGATGGGAAACGGTTTTC
>CAZYYQ010000105.1:0-7154 GCA_964651275.1 uncultured Hyphomicrobiaceae bacterium
AACTGCTACAGACTTTCGTGGCCATTGCAGAAAGCGGGCGCTTCACCGAAGCTGCCAAGCGTGTGGGCCGCACACAGTCCGCCGTCAGCATGCAGATCAAGCGGCTGGAGCAGACCGTGGGTCGCCCCTTGTTCGTGCGGGACGGACGCCTCATGCAGCTTTCTTCCGACGGCGAGTTGCTGCTTGGCCATGCCCGGCGCATCCTGCGCGCCCATGCCGAGGCGCTGACCGCATTCCAGCCAACCGAACTGAGCGGCACCGTCACCATCGGCTCACCGGACGAATATGCCGTCGCGTTTCTGCCGCGCATCCTGCGCAGCTTCGCGCGCACACATCCGCAAGTATTGGTGAACGTCGTCTGCGAACCTTCGCGCAGCCTGTTGCCGAAGCTGTCCTCCGGCGAGATCGACATCGTATTGTTTACCGAAGGCACCGAGGGCACGCAGGAAGACGGGATGAACGACACCGTGCTGATGCGCGAGCCGGTGGTCTGGGCCGCCTGCGCAAATGAGGATTTCAGCATAGACCCGGTGCCGCTGGCGCTGTTTCACCCGCCCTGCCGGTTCCGGTCCTGGGCGATCGGCGCGCTCGCCGATGCCGGGCGCAGCTACCGCGTCAACTATTCCAGCGTCAGCTTTGCCGGAATCGAGACGGCTGTGCGTGCTGGCTTGGCGGTCGCAGCGATCCCGCGTTCCAACGTGTCGGAGGGACTGCGCATTCTCGGCGAGGCGGATGGCTTTCCGCCGCTGCCGGAATACGCGCTCGCCATGCGCCGCGCCAAGACGGCGACATCCTGCATCCACGACCGGCTGGAGGATCACATTCGCGGGCTGTTCCGCAATGGCCCGCCCGCCTGTGACGCGGCTGCCGCTTGAGCCGAGTCACAAAAAGTTGTCCGATGCGATCTACGGTCGCTCCTGTCTGCGACTCGACAAGCCCAGAATTTTGTTCCATCAAGAGGCAGAGAGCCTTCATAATTAAGAACGTTGGTCACTGAAACTAGGCGTCCCGTGGCAATGAACGACGCATCTCGGTCATCCGCCAAGCTCGACGACATAGACAGGCGCATCCTGCGGATTCTGCAGCAGGACGCCACCATATCGTTCGAGCGGCTCGCCAAGAAGGTGAACATCTCGAAGACGGCCGTGTGGAACCGCATTCAGCGGCTCCAGCAATCCGGCGTGATCGTGCGCCAGGCCGCAATCGTCAATGCGGCGCGCGCCGGGTTGCGCGAGGTGTTCTTCGTCACGATCCGCACCAGCAGCCACGACGCGGTCTGGCTTGAAAATTTCCACCGTGCGATTCAGGAAATGCCGGAGATCCAGGAAGCGCATCGCCTTGCTGGAGAGATCGACTACATCCTCAAGGTGCGGGTCCCCTCAACTGCCGACTTCGACGCTTTCTACAAGCGGCTGATCGCGCGCATCTCGATCTACAACGTGACGAGCAGCCTTTCTATGGAGATCTTGAAGGAAGAGACGTCGCTGCCGATCTGACCAGCGGCGCGCGGGCGCAGAAAATTCTTTACAAGCGCTGCGTTGACTCTTAAGCGACGCATCCTGATTTTTCCGGCAGAGGTCTTGCCGACAAGCGCCGCTCCCGCGGAAGGAACGCCCATGCAGAAATTTTCCCGCGCAGCCGATCTGCTTCGCACCTTTACGCCGGAGTTGCCAGTGCTTTGCACGCGTCCTCACGCGGCCGCGCGCGCGGTGCGCTGGTTTCTTGGCAACTTCCCCGGACATACGCTTTACGCGGTCAAGGCAAATGACGCACCGGACATGTTGGCGGCGCTGCATGCGGCTGGCCTGCGGGACTTCGATGCCGCCTCGCTGGATGAGATCGCGCGCGTGAATGCCCTCCCGGGGGGGCGTGCCCATGTCATGAACCCGATCAAGTCGCGCAGCCTGATCCGGCGGGCCTATTTCGACTATGGCGTACGCACTTTTGCCTTCGACAGCGCGCAAGAACTGGACAAGATCATCGCCGAAACGCAGGGCGCTCGCGACCTGACGCTGATGCTGCGGATCATCTGCCCGAACACGCACAGCGAGATCCCGCTGGAGGGCAAATACGGCGTCGCGCTGGCCGAAGCCGCAGACCTCATCCTGCGCGCCCGAGAGCATGCCGCGCGGCTGGGACTGACCTTCCATGTCGGCTCACAGGCTATGTCGCCGGAAGGCTTCGGCGAGGCGCTGCGCATCACCGCGCGTTATATCGCCACCTCGCCCGCGCATATCGACATCGTGGACGTTGGCGGCGGTTTCCCGGCCCGCTATCCGGGGCTCGAGCCGCCGCCGCTGACTGATTTCGTGTCGGCCGTCGCTGAAAACTTCGATAGGCTCTGGGTCGGCGGGGATTGCGAACTCTGGGCGGAGCCGGGCCGCGCGCTGGTGGCTGAAGCCGAGTCCCTCCTTGTCAGGGTGGAAGCGCGCAAGGGGTCAACGCTGTACATCAACGACGGCGCGTTCGGCGCGCTGTTCGACGCCGCGCATGCGAACTTCGTCTTCCCGGCGCGGGGCTTGCGCGCGGGCCATGGCGAGATGGACGGGCCGGCCACCGGTTTCGCGCTGTTCGGCCCCACCTGCGACAGCTTCGATCACCTGCCCGGGCCGTTCGTGCTTCCGACCGACATCGGGGAAGGCGATTATATCGAAATCGGCAATATTGGCGCCTATGGCCATGTCATGGCCTCACCCTTTAACGGGTTCGGCAGGTATGAGCGGGTCATCCTGTGCGATGAACCGATGATGAGCATGTACCACGCTCCACCAGAAGCCCTCGAAGCTGGTCACGCCGGCGCGGCAGGCTGAGGCGAGAGATCATGGCGCTTAGCTACCGCCGGGCGCAGGACGGATTTCTCGCACTCTCCGCCACGGAAGCGGGGACACCCTCGCAGGCTGGTGCGCTCGTTATCCCGTTTCCCATTGAGGCCACGGTCAGCTATGGCAGCGGCACGGCCCGCGGGCCAGAAGCGATCATCGCGGCCAGCCCAGAGCTGGAATTCTTCGATGATGAGTTGTGGTGCGAGCCGTACCGTGCATCAGGCATCGCCACCCTTGAGACGCCGAAGGTGCCGGGCGATGTAGCTGAAGCGCTCGAGTTGCTGGCCGGCATCGTCGGCGAGGCGCTCGATACAGGCCACATGCCGCTGGTGTTTGGCGGCGAGCATTCGCTGACAGCCGGCGCGGTTCGCCCGTTTGCCAAGCGCTATCCCGGCCTTACCGTCCTGCATCTTGACGCGCACACCGACCTCAGGGAGCAGTATCAGGGCACGCCCTTTTCCCATGCCTGCGCCATGCGCCGGGTGCTCGATCATGAGGGCTTGAGAATCACTTCGGTAGGCATTCGTGCGATCTCCGCAGAAGAAGTGCCGTTTCTGGAGGCCAACCGTGAGCGCGTGCGCGTGTTCTGGGCGCGAGAACGGGCGAAATGGTCGCTCGATGAGATCGTCGCGCCGCTGCACGGACGGCCGGTCTATGTGAGCCTCGACATCGATGTGCTCGACGCCGGTATCATGCCGGCAACCGGAACGCCCGAGCCGGGCGGGCTCTGCTTCGACGATGTATGTGCCGTGCTGCGGGCAGCGGCTGAGGCGGGCCAGATCGTCGGCGCGGATCTGGTCGAACTCGCGCCGATCAACGGCATTCACGCCTATGACTTCACGGCGGCCAAGCTTGCCTACAAGCTGCTCGGCTATGCGCTCGCCCGATAAACGCCCCCACCCCTCAGTGGGTAACCACAAAGTCTGTCCCGCGACCGGTTTCGCGGCCCAGGCCTTCATCGGAAATGATGAGCGAGGACCCTGGCGTCAGCGCGGCTTCCACGCGCATGCGCACATCTTCGGGCAGCGAAACGCGGCCAAGTACAGATACCGGATCAGCGCCTTCGGCCTGCTCTGTCGTTATCGCCACCCATCGCGCGCGCTCATCGGTCGGCTGGTAGTTCAGCACGAAATAGAAATGCGTGCCGATCGGCGCATCCGGGTCCTTGAGCCCCACCGGAACATCGAAAACCGGCTTGAAGCCACGGCGCACGTAGAGATGACCTGACGGCGCCGGCTCGCCGCGCGCCTCCATGAAAAGTTTGTCGCGCAACTCTTCGGAGAAGGCGCCGGTCGCCTTCAGCCCCCTGGCTTCCTGAAACGCCTTGATCGCATAGCCCGTCTGGCGGCCCATATAGCCGTCAACCGGACCCGCATCGTAGCCGAGTTCATTGAGCAGCATCTGGACATCGCGGATTCGCTCACGGCCCACCCGGCGGGTGATCAGAACGCGCACAGGTTCGTCCGGACGTGCGACGTAGCTTTCGAGCGCGAACATGTCGTGTTCGAGATCTGCCATGTAGAGCGCGCCTTCACGCGCAGACATTGGCTCGGTGTCCGGTTGGGCCGGCACACCCCGCACGGCGTCGGTCATTACAGCGCTGTCATGCGGGCGGGCAAGCGCCGCAACCTTCTGCTCGCGCAGCGCGCGGGCCGGTAACGCGATGCTCACCCGATCGCCACGTTCTACGGCAAGCCGATGGCGCAGCGCCTTTTTCGCATCCGTCGTCACAAGCCTTAGCGGCCTCGGATGCAGCAGGGCCGGATGCGAGACAGCCTGCGGTTCGGAATGCTCCCGCGTGATGACCACATGAGCACCGACCTCGGTCTTCCGGAACAACTCGCTTGCGAAACTGCGCGGCAGGCGAATGCACCCATGCGATGCCGGATAACTGGGAACATGACCGGCATGTAGCGCAATTCCCGACCATGTCAGCCGCTGCATGAATGGCATCGGCGCGCCGGAATAGATGTTCGAGCGGTGCCAGCGGCGCTTTTCGAGGATGCTGTACACGCCGCTTGGCGTTGAATACCCCCTCTTGCCCGTGGAGACGCGAGACGTGTGCAGCCGCTTGGTGCCGCGATAAACGTCCATCCGCTGCTTTTGAAGGGAGACTACAAGCTTGAGCGGCTCCTGCACGGACTGCGCACTGAGCGGACCGGCGTAAGCCGTAGACGCCGACACAACCGCAAGCCCGCCCAACGCCGCTGAGCAAAGCGCAAGGTGAAAACCGGCAAGGCCACGCACCGGCATGGACGAAAGGCAGCGCATACGCAGCATGACACGCAAACTCCCTGAAACGAATTAACCGACAAAGACATCCCGGCCCGCACCCGGCCACGGTCTCAAGTAACTTCTGAGGGAAAGATTACAGCCGTCTTAATCACGCGTGAATATGTTGCGTGATCAAGGTGTTGTGAAAGCCCGGAAGCGGTGCTTTTGCGCCACGTTCATGCGTCGATTCAGCCGTTTTCGAGCTGCTCGCGCAATAATTCAAGCTCCAGCCATCGGTCCTCAGACTGGGAGAGTTGCTGCTGAACCTCGCCTAACCGGGCGGTGGCCTGGTCGAAGGCGGCGCGGTCGCGGGCGAAAAGCTGCGGATCGGTGAGCCTGGCCTCCAGCGTGCGGGCCTCGCCACGCAGGCGCTCGATCTCGCCGGGCAGCGTTTCAAGCGCGTGCTTGTCCTTGAAGCTGAGGCGCGCGCGATTGTCTTCGCGCCTGGGCTTGCCCGCCGACTTGGGCTTGCCAACCTGGGCCGGCCTGTCGCCGTCCGCCCCTCGTTTCGGCAGATCGGACCCGCGCTGCGCCAGCACGTCGGAATAGCCGCCCGCATATTCGCGCCACAACCCGCCGCCCTCCGGCGCGAGCACCGAACCCACGATCCGATCGAGAAAGTCGCGGTCGTGGCTGATCAGGATCACCGTGCCCTCGTAGTTGCCCAGCATATCCTGGAGCACATCCAGCGTGTCGAGGTCCAGATCGTTTGTTGGCTCGTCAAGGATCAGCAAGTTGGAGGGCATGGCCATCGCCCGCGCGATCATCAGCCGGGCGCGCTCCCCGCCCGAGAGAACGCGCAGCGGCGTGCCCATCTGCTCGGGCGAGAACAGGAAATCCTTGAGGTAGGATGCGACATGGCGAGTCTGGCCGCCCGCCGTGATCATGTCGCTGCCGCCGCGGGTCAGCGCGTGCTTGAGCGTCTCGTCCGGATCGAGTTGCGCGCGATCCTGTTCCAGCGTAGCCATCGCCAGGTTCGCGCCGATTCGAACCTCGCCGCTATCGGGCGCGATTTCACCGGTCAACAGCTTCACGAGCGTGGTCTTGCCGGCCCCGTTCGGGCCGATGATGCCGAGCCGATCACCGCGCTTCACCTTGAGCGACAGGTCGCACACGATTGGCAAATCGACGAAAAACTTGCTTATGCCCTTCGCTTCGATGACCAGATCGCCGGATTTCTCCGCCTGAGCGGCGACGATGCTCGCCTGCCCCTGCGCCCCGCGATAGTTGCGCCGGGCCTCGCGCATCGCGTGGAGGTCCGCCAGCCGGCGCACGTTGCGCTTGCGCCGCGCGGTGACTCCGTAACGCAGCCAGTCTTCCTCTGCGGCAATCTTGCGGTCGAGCTTGTGCCGCTCGCGCTCTTCCTCCGCCAATTGCCGGTCGCGCCAGTCCTCGAAGCCCGAAAAGCCGATGTCGATATGCCGCGTCCGGCCCCGGTCGATCCACAGGGTAGCGCGCGACAGGTTCTCCAGAAAACGGCGGTCATGGCTTATCAGCACCAGCGCGCCGCGATAGGCCTTGAGCCAGGCTTCCAGCCATTCGATCGCCGGCAGATCGAGATGGTTGGTCGGCTCGTCCAGCAGCAGCACATCGGGCTTGGGCGCAAGCGTGCGGGCCAGCGCCGCGCGACGCCCTTCGCCACCGGACAACTTCGCCGGGTCCGCAGCCGCATCGACCCCGAGTTGTTCGAGCAGCCGCGCCGCAATATGCGTGTCATCGCCCGGCGCCAGCCCCGCCTCGACATAATCCACCACCGTCCGGTGCCCGCTCATGTCAGGCTCCTGCGCCAGATAGCGCACGGTCGCGCCCGGCTGCACGAAACGCTCGCCGGCATCCGGCTCTATCAAGCCAGCGGCAATTTTCAACAGGGTGGATTTGCCTGAGCCATTGCGCCCGACAAGGCACAGGCGATCGCCCGGCACAACGATCATGTCCGCGCCTTCCAGCAGCGGCGTGCCGCCGAAGCTCAGATGGATGCCGGTCAGTTGTATGAGTGGTGGGGCCATATCTCGCCGGTTCGCGCCGTTGCGGTCATGGCCCTGATGTAACTCGCAACCG
>CAZYYQ010000106.1:0-7066 GCA_964651275.1 uncultured Hyphomicrobiaceae bacterium
GATTCAGGAGGACGGCAAGGTGGCTGTTACCTGCGAATTCTGCAACCGGATATACGAGTTCGAGGCGGGCAGCATTGCCAGTGGCGAGCAGTCGTGACATTTCGTGACACATTGCCAACATGCGGTGGTTGCACCGCAACAATTCATTCATTGTGCATTCACCGCCCTCGCTGCATAACCTGAAGCTGCGCGCCCAGAGAAACCAAGGTATCCCGATGCTTCAGCAGCGCCCCCCAGACGAGAGCCGGGTCAGCCAGCCGCCCGATGCACCGGAGGCGGAGCCCTCGACGGGTTGGCTTGCGAAGGCCGGACGCCGTCTGCTGCAGGTGCTGTTGCCGCTGGCTGTGCTCGCAGGGGCCTTCGCCTTCTACCAGTATCTGCTTGCCACCAAGCCAACTGTGCCGTCCAGCCCCCCACAGGAGGGGACCGCGCCTGTCCGCGCTGTGGCTGTCACGCATTCCAGCTATCAACCCAGCCTGACCTTGTATGGCGAAACGGTCGCTGGACGCGAGGTTCAGCTGCGTGCTCTGGTGGCGGGCGAAGTGATCGAAGCGTCGCCGAACCTGCGCGATGGCGGACTCGTATCAAAAGGCAGTCTCCTGCTTCGGATCGACCCGTTTGACTACGAAATTGCGCTCGCAGAAGCCCAAGCGCAGATCGCAGAGACCGAAGCGCGCATTACCGAGAGCGAGGCGCAGGTCCGCGCCGAGCGGGCCGCGCTGGAGCGGGCGCGAGAGCAGCTTCAGATCGCGCAGCGAGATCTTGAACGCGCAGAGCGGCTCGCAGAGACGGGAGCCGTTTCCCAGCAGACGCTCGATCAGCGCCGGCTGACCGTGAGCCAGCGTCAGGATGGCGTCGAACAGCGTGAAATCAACTTGTCCGTGCAGCAGGCGCGCGCGAACCAGCAACGCGCTGCGCTGGAACGGCTCCAGGCAACCCGCCGCGCAGCTGATCGTAATTTGGGCGATACCCGGCTGATCGCACCGTTCGATGCTTATGTCAGCGAGCCGAGCGCGGAAGTGGGCAAGACCCTGAGCACAAATGATCCGGTTGCCACGCTGATCGACCAGTCATGGATCGAAGTGCGGGTAACGCTTTCAGACGCTCAGTATGGCCGTCTCATGCGGGTGACCGATCAGGTCGTCGGCCGGCCAGTGGAGGTGCGCTGGCAGGTCGGCGGCGAGCCATTCACCTACGAAGCGGAGATTGTCCGGATCGGCGCGCGGATCGCATCATCGAGCGGCGGGGTCAATGTCTACGCACGTGTCAAGAATCCGCTGGAGCCGACGCCGCTGCGCCCCGGCGCTTTCGTCGAGGTGCGCGTGCCCGACATTCGCTACGACGATGTTGTGCGCCTGCCCCAAACCGCGCTTTACAACAACGACCATGTCTATGTCATCAAGGATAACCGGCTGGAGCGGCGCAGCGTGACGCGGCTCGGCGGCACCGATGGCGCCGTTCTGGTGCGCGGCGATCTGCGGGACGGCGAACGCGTAGCTGCCACTCGGCTCTCGCGCCCAGGTGACGGCGTCAAGGTCACGGTCGTGAGCCAGCCCGATGTCTGAGCGCTCCGAAGACCGGCCCGGAATCCTCGGGCTGTTCGTCCGGCACCCGACCGCGTCGAACCTGCTGATGATCTTGATCATCGTGCTCGGTCTGTTCGCGACGAGCCGGCTCAACACGCAGTTCTTTCCCACGCTCGAAATTCCCGCAATCACCGTGACCGTCCAGTGGTCAGGCGCGAGCGCAAAGGACGTCGAGGAAAACATCATCGACGCGCTCGACCCCGAGCTGCGGTTCCTTGATGACGTTGAGAAGATCACCGGCATTGCACGCGAGGGCGTCGCGGTGTTCAACATCGAGTTCTTCTCGGGCGCCGACATGCAGAAGGCGCAATCCGATGTCGAGCAGGCCGTCGCAGGTGTCACCACCCTGCCGGACGCGGTGGAGGAGCCCGAGATCCGGCGTGTGACCTTCTATGAGCCGGTCGCCAAGATCGCGATTTCCGGCCCCTTCTCCGAACGGGTGCTGAAGGACTACGCCAAGCAGATCCGCGACGGGCTGTTGAATGCCGGCATCGACCGCGTGTCGTTCACCGGCGCGCGCGACGAGGAAATCTGGGCGACGATACCCGAAGCCGAATTGCGCCGCCTCGGCCTCAGCGTGCAGGACGTCGCAACGCGGCTGCGTGAGGAAACCCGCGATCTGCCTTCCGGCACTGTCGAGGGCGAAGCCGAGGTGCAGTTGCGCACGCTCGCAGACCGCCGCACGCCGGAGCAGGTCGCGCAGATCGAGGTAAAGTCTGACAGGTCGGGCAACAAGGTACTGCTCGGTGACATCGCAAACGTTGAGCCGCGCTTCGACGATGACGCCATTATCGGGCTGCACAACGGCGGACGCGCGATCCTGCTTCAGGTGCAGCGCGCGGTCACCGCCGACACGCTCAAGACCATGGAAAAGATGAAGGCGTATCTGGAGCGCGCGCTGCCCACGCTGCCGGAGAGCCTCACCACCAAGGTCTACGACATCCGAGGCGAATACGTCACGCAGCGCCTCGGCATCCTCATCAATAACGGTCTGCAGGGCCTCGTGCTGGTGCTGATGGTGTTGTTCCTGTTCCTCAACATGCGGATCGCGTTCTGGGTGGCCGCCGGCATCCCGGTCGCGTTCCTCGCAACGCTCACGGTGATGTTCCTCTCCGGTCAGAGCATCAACATGATCTCGATGTTCGCGCTGATCATGATGCTCGGCATCATCGTTGACGACGCGATCGTGGTCGGTGAGGAAACGGCGACGCGCCAGGCGATGGGCGATGACAAGATGGAAGCCGCGGAAATCGGCGCGAAACGGATGGTCATGCCGGTGACCGCAGCCACGCTGACCACGGCGGCGGCCTTCCTGCCGATGTTTCTCATCAGCGGACGCATCGGCGATGTGATGGTCGCCATCCCGCTCGTCGCCGTGGCGGTCCTGCTGGCCAGCCTGATCGAGAGCTTTCTGATCCTGCCGGGCCATCTCAGCCACGGCTTCGGGGGCGGACGCCTCAACCGGCCGCCCAGCGCCTTCCGGCGCACCTTCGATCGCGGCTTCGACCGGTTCCGCGCAGGGCCGTTCCTGTCACTGGTGCGGCTCGCCTACGGCTGGCGCTACACGACGCTTGCGATGACCATCGGTGCGACGATCATCTCGATCGGGCTGATTTCGGGCGGCCGTGTCGATTTCCAGTTCTTCCCCTCGCCGGAATCGGAGAACATCTCCGCGGAGGTCGAGTTCGCCGCCGGGACGCCGGAGGCTGAGCGTATTTCCGCACTTAAGCGTGTCGAGGATACGCTGAAAGAGGCGGAAACGGCTCTCACCAATGGCGAGGGCGGTCTTGTCATCACCTCCTTCACCACCCTCGGACAGGCCGGACGTACCCAAAGCGACACTATCGCCGAGGTTGCTGTGCAACTGACGCCGAGCGAGGCCCGCACGATCCGCACCAGGACCATCATGGATGCCTGGCGCGAAAGCCTGCCGCAGATCCCCGGCATCCAGCGCGCAACCATCAATACCGAGCGGGTCGGTCCGCCGGGGCGCGACATCGACGTGCGCCTTCAAGACGCGCCGATCGACGACCTGAAGCAGGCGTCGGAACGGGTCAAGGCCGCGCTGGCGGGCTATCCGGGCGTGAGCGCGATTTCCGACGACATGCCTTATGGCAAGCGTGAGCTGGTCGTCGAACTGACGCCGCGCGGTCTGGCGCTGGGTTTCACCGCGGAAACCGTCGGGACGCAGCTTCGCAACGCCTTCGACGGCGCGATCGCCACGCGCTTTCCGCGCGGCGACGAGGAGATCACCCTGCGCGTGCGCCGCATGCAGATCGGCGAAGGCGAGCAGGCACTCGACAGCCTTTATCTGCGCGCCCCGGACGGCTCTTTCGTGCCGTTCCCGGAAGTGGCCAGCATGCGCGAGACCACCGGTTTCTCGATCATTCAGCGCATCGACGGCAAGCGGACCGTCACCGTGACGGGCGATATCGACGCCGATGTCAACAGCGTCGGCAATGTTGTCTCGCTGTTGAGACAAGAGGTGTTGCCGGGGTTGGTCGAGGAGTTCGGGGTCAGCTACGAGTTCGGTGGACGACAGGACGATCAGCAGCAATCCTTCGCCGATCTGCAACTCGGCGGGCTTGTGGCGCTCACGCTGATCTACGTGATCCTGGCCTATGTGTTCGGCAGCTATGTCCGCCCCTTGGCTGTAATGGCAATCATTCCTTTTGGACTGATCGGCGCGATCGCCGGGCACTATGTCATGGGATTTCCTCTGACGATCATCAGCCTGATCGGACTGTTGGGCCTGACGGGCATTCTGGTGAACGATTCCATCATCCTCGTCACGCGCCTAAACGAGCGGCTGAAGCACGGCGAACCGCTGGACATCGCGGCGGTCGGCGCCTCGTTCGACCGCTTCCGCGCGGTTCTCCTGACATCGCTGACAACGATCGGCGGGCTGACGCCGCTGATGTTCGAGACCAGCCGGCAGGCGCAGTTCCTGATCCCTATGGCGATCACGCTGGTATTCGGGCTGGCTGCGGCGACCTTCCTTGTGCTGATCCTTGTGCCATGCCTGATGGGCGTGGGCGCCGACATCGGGCGGGGAATCGCTGCGATCAAACGGCTATATGTCAGGGACAGCGGCTCCGCGTCGCCCTCCGGACAGGCGTGAAGTGCCGAGGCGCTAGCGGCCCTTGCCAGCCGTAGCCGGGGCCGTCAAGAACGCCAGAACGCCGGCAGCAGCAACACCAGCACTGCAAAAAGCTCCAGACGCCCCAGCAGCATCGCCACGCACAGCACCCATTTCGCGGCATCCGGCAGGCCTGCAAAATTGCCGGCCGGGCCGATATTGTCGCCCAGCGCCGGGCCGACATTGGAGATCGCCGTAGCCGCACCCGAGATAGCGTCCAGTGTGTTCAACCCGAGAAGCCCGAGCACCAGCGCGACGACCGCGAAGATGCCGATGTACAGGAAAAAGAACGTTGTCACCGCGCTGATGACATCAGGCGACAGAGGCCGGCCGTTGTAGGTCTCCAGAAAAATACCGTTTGGATGGAACATGAGCCGCACCTTCTGGCGCAGCCCCTGAAACAGCACCTGAAAGCGGAATACCTTGATACCGCAGGAGGTGGAGCCGGAACACCCGCCGATGAACATCAGCATGAAGAACAGCGCCATCGCCATCGGGCTCCAGACATCATAGGCGGTAGTGGCATAGCCCGTGCCGGTCATGATCGAGACGACGTTGAACACGGAATCGATGACGGGTCCGCTGTTCGAAATAGGTGCGCCCGGCACCTGGCTGAGCAATGCCACCCCGCTGAAAACCAGGATACAACCCAGGTACCAGCGGACCTGACTGTCGCGCAGCATGGCACGGAAATCGCCGTGAAAGGCCCGCAGGAACAGCGCGAACGGAAGGCCACCGGTGATCATGAAGACGATGGCGAGCACATCGATGGTCGGGCTGGCGAAATGCGCGATCGAGGCGTTGTGGTTGGAAAAGCCACCGGTGGCGATCGTTGTCATCGCGTGTACGAGGGCATCGAACGAGGACATGCCCGCGATCTGGTAGGACACGGCGCAAACGCCTGTCAGCAGGATATAGAGCAGTGACAGTTCCCCGGCGATCTGCGTCGCGCGCGGAAGGATTTTGCCAGCCGTATCGAAGCCTTCAACGCGGAAGAGCTGCATTCCGCCGACCTTGAGCATCGGCAGGACGGACAGCGCCATGACGATGATACCCAGGCCTCCGAGCCACTGGAGAAGCCCGCGCCACAGCAGGAGGCCCGGCGGCGCTTCGCGCAGATCGGTGATGATCGTCGCGCCGGTGGTGGTAACCCCCGACATTGCCTCGAAAAAAGCGTCGGTGTAGCTGAGTTGCAGGCTCGACCATGTGAACGGGATCGCCGCAAAGGTGGTGAGCGCGGCCCATGAAGCTGTCGTGAGCAGGAATGCCTGCTTGGTAGAGAGTTCGCCGGTGCGGCCCCAGTTCATAATCGTGAGGCTGATGCCGACGAACAGCGTGAAGGCGGACGACGCGGCGAACACGGTCCAGTCCGGGTTGCCGGCGGCAACGTCGAACACCACCGGTAGCAGCATCGCCGTGCCAAGCGTCGACAGCAGAATGCCGACGACAAGAAGGACAGGTCTCAGGTCGATCATGGTTGCGCCGCGCGCGCCGGCTTGCGATCCGCCGGAACCATTCATCCTTGGGCGGCGCAAAGCGCCTGGTCCAGATCGGCGATCAGGTCTCGCACATCCTCCAGCCCGACGGACAGGCGCATGAGGTCCGCGCCGATTCCGAGTTCGGCACGTACCTCCTCGCTCAGCCGTTGGTGGGTGGTGGTCGCCGGGTGTGCGATGAGGCTCTTCGCATCGCCGAGATTGTTGGAAATCCTGATGATCTCCAGAGCATTCATGAAGCGGAACGCCGCCTCTTTCCCGCCGCGGATACGAAACGCGACCATCGGGCCGCCGCCATCCATTTGCTGGCGCGCCAGCGTATACTGCGGGTGGTCCTCCCGCCCCGGATAGGAGACCGCCGTGATGCTCGGCGCCTCGGCGAGGTGATCGGCGATGATGGCGGCGCTTTCGCTTTGGCGCGCGACGCGCAGCGGCAGGCTCTCCAACCCCTTGAGCATCACCCAGGCGTTGAACGGGCTCATGCACGGGCCGGTCTGGCGCAGGAAATTTCCGAGGTGCTCGTCCACGAATTCCTGATCGCTTAGCACGACGCCGCCGAGACACCGGCCATGCCCGTCGACATGCTTGGTGGTGGAATAGATGACGATATCCGCACCGAATTCCATCGGCCTTTGCAGCATCGGGGTTGCGAACACGTTATCAACGATCAGCCGCGCGCCCGCGTTTCGCGCCATCTCCGCCACGCCCGCGATATCCACCAGCTCCAGCGTCGGATTGGCCGGGCTTTCGAGGAACAGCGCGCGGGTGTTGGGGCGCATGGCATCGCGCCACTGGTCGAGGTCGCGCCCGTCGATGAGCGTGCTCTCGATGCCGAAGCGCGGCAG